>PWKZ01000003.1 GCA_003559575.1 Bradymonadales bacterium
AGCGCGGCGCAACCGGGCCTGGACCACAATCAGCGGGTCTGCTACTTTTTTGGCTACGCATGACCTCAATCCTCCACCGCGTCCGTGGACCGAGGGGAGTGAGGCGGGTGCAAGTGCAAGGAAACAATCCAAATCGAGCGGAGGCCAACGCAGCGCCTACGTCGAGCATCGATTTGGTGAAGGTGACGCCGCAATTGCGCCCGAATCGCTTCCCGAATCCCGGAAAAAGGTGGGGGATTGAGGATGACGGTCGGGGAGAGATCCCCTGCTTTGGCAGACCTATGAGGAGCGCGCTCTACACCGTGCAGAGTTCATCTTGCCGTGCTCGTCTGGCCCTCTTGTTGATGACCTTGGCGGCATTATCGTGCGCGGGGGGAGCGCCTCTCCAACCCTGTCCCGAGGGGGTGGCCCCCGGAGTGCTCGTACTGACCGAGCTGCACCCCAACCCCGAGGGAGCCAACACCGGCAAGCAGTGGTTCGAGGTCTACAACACCGGCGCCACCGATCTCGACCTCCGCGGGCTCAAAATCTACTTCGAGACCGCGCCGGGCGGCCGACCGACTCAACGCCGCCACACAATCGCGGGGCCCGCGCCGGTCATTTTAGCCGCCGGTGCCCACGGAACATTCTCCGACGGCACCGAGACCCCGGGGCTCGTCTGGAGCTACGGCCACGCGCTCGGCAGCATGCCCGCCGCGGGCCTTGGAGTCCGCCTGATGTGCGACGGTGAGGTGGAGATCGACTCTATCTGCTTCGGTGCCCCGTGCGGACTCGAGTTCGAACAATCGCCCGCGCGCGACGTTGTGGCATACTCGGAGGGGGACGGCGCCGAGAGCCGAGAGATCGCGACGGGAAACACCACGGCCGACAGGGCGCCCTTTGAGTTTCCCGAAGGCTCATCGCTGGCGCTCGGCGCGCGTGCCGAGACACCGCCCTCACCCGTCGACAGCAGCGATCTTCGCAACTGGCGGGCGGCCACGCCGACCCCCGGCGCGCCCAACCATTGGGCGTATGACTGCCCGCGCCCGCCCGAGGGGAGCCACCCGGTGCCGCCGGCGGCGGGGATGATTCACGTGACCGAGGTGTTCGCCAACCCCCCGGAGGGCGGCAAGCGCGCGGAGTGGCTCGAGTTCTACCTCGAGGCCGACGGCTTCGTGGATTTCAAAGGCGTACGAGTCACCACGAACGAGCCCGCCGATCCCGACTCGCCGGCGCCGGGCGGCGGACACCTGTGGTCACCGCTTCACGGCTGCACCTTGCTCGAGGGAGGGCGCTACCACGTCATGGCCGGCAAGCAGGCGCTCGATGTGGCGCCCGCCGAGCGCAGCGCCTCCTCGCCGTGGCCCAAGGTGGGGGGCGCGCGGGTCGTCCAGTCATTGACCAAGGTGAGCCTCGCCAATACCGACGGCGAGGTGTTTTTCTGGTACGCCGGACAGCGGATGGCGGAGGCACGGTTCGGCTCCTCGCTCGAGGGCCGGAGCCGTGAGCGGGTCTTCTCTCCCGGAGCGCCCCTGGACGAGCCCCAATGGTGCGACAGCGCCTGGCCCTACCGTGGGGGCGGCGACTGGAGCCATCGCGGCACCCCCGGGCGCGAGAACACCCCCTGCGGGAGCCATTTCTGCGCCCGCCCGGGGGAGGACGGAGAACCGGAGGTAGTGGCGGTCGAACCGCCGGCGCCCGGTGAGCTCGTAATCACCGAGGTGATGTCCAACGCCCCGGCAGTCGACGGCCGCAAGGACTCACACCACGAGTGGTTCGAGGCGCACCTCCTCGCGACCACCACAGGGCCCCGTCACCTGGCGGGGCTCAGGATGCAGCGGCGGCGCAACGAGCGCACAAGACCGCTCTACGATCCCGAGTTTCTCTGCCGCACGGCGCAACCCGGTGATTGGTTGCTCTTCGCGTTCAGTGACGATCCCGAGCTAAACGGCGGCCTGCCAAGACCCCACGGAGTCTTCGAGTTGCCGTATGGCGGCTTCACCATGGACGACGGCTTTCTGGCGCTATTCACGCCGGACGGGACTCTGCTCGATCAAGTCAACAGCTACGGACGAACGACGGAGGGAGTCGCCACCCAACTCTCGAGCGCGGTACTGAATTACGACACCCCCCACGAGTGGAACGACGAGCCGCGCTTCGTCATTGAAAATCGCGAGGGTGACACGCAAGCCGTCCAGGCGTGGTGCCCGGCGCTGTCCTCCTACGGACCGCACGCGGCGCGTGGCACCCCGGGGGCGCCGAACCTGCCATGTGATCGTTGCCACTGCTACCACGAGGAGCGGGAGCGCTGGATCGAGGTCGTCCCGCCGGAGCCGGGCGAAGTGCGTTTCTCCGAGATCTTCGCCAACGCCCCCGGGCCGGCGTGCCGCAAGTACGAGTGGATCGAGCTGGTGGCCAATCTGGACCCCGAAGACAGCGAGCGACACTTGAACTGCGCGGCGTTGGTGATAAACGATCCCTCTCCGACAAGCGCGGCGGTGGCGACCTCGCGACTCCTGGGCGCCGGCCGGGAGAGCTGCGTGGTCATCGCCCCCGGACAGGATCCGTTGGTGGTGTGCGCCGACGAGGAGGGCGCTGATCGCACCGGGGTCGGCCCCTGTCTCCCCGGGTTGCGCGACAATCTCCTGGTCAGCGCCGGGAGCCTCGTGGCGCTGGTCGTTCCGCGCGACGGCGAGGAGAACGTGTTGGTCGATGAGGTCGAGTACGGCCCGGTACCGGATGGGCGCGCGTGGATGTTGCCGCTGGGCGACATGGCGCTCGGCGACGAGGCGTGGTGCCCTGTGCCCGACGACTACCTCTATGGCGAATACGCGGGCAAGCGGTTTTACGGCACCCCCGGGGCGCACAACCCCTCGTGCGTGGGAGGAGAGGCGCGATGACCGGCCCTCCTCTCCACATAACGCCTCTCGGCCGGCTGTGGTGGGCGCTGGTGCTGCTGCCGGCGGCGCTCGGCTGTGAGAAGGGGGTGGCCGACTACCCCTTGCTGGACCCGCCGGCGCCCCATTGCCCGTCCTCTGACCACTGCGGGCCGTTCACCACCACGGTGGAGCGAATCATCGACGGCGACACCATCGTGGTGGAGGGCGGCAAAGTGGTGCGGCTGCTGGGAGTCGACACTCCCGAGACCGCCCACCCCGCGAGAGGCGAGGAGCCGTTCGGCCGCGAGGCGGCCGACTACGTCCGGGAGCGCATCCCGCGAGGCAGCCGGGTGTTCCTCGACTACGACGTCCACTGCCTCGACCGCTATGAGCGAACTCTGGCCTATGTCTACCTTGACTCCCAGTGCGGCGTGATGCTGAACGAGGAGCTGCTCGAGCTGGGGTACGCCACCCAGCTCCCCTGGGACCATCGGGGGCGGCTTGCCCACGCCGATCTGCTAGAGGCCGCCGAGACGCGCGCGCGCGCTGCGGCACTCGGCGTGTGGCGCTACCTGACACCCGGCGCCTGCTTCTTCGAGCCCGCCCCGGCGAGCCCTAGCGAACCGCCGCGGCCGCCGAACCCGGGCGAGCTTGTCATAACCGAGATCATGGCCAACCCCATCGTCCCCGAGGGCGCCACCAGCGCGACGAGCGGGTGGTTCGAGATCGTGGTCGAAGCGCCCGAGGGCACCTGGCTCGACCTTGAAGGGTTGCGGGTCAACACCAACCTCGACGAGCCGCGCGGAGGGTTTACTTTGAGCCCAAAGCGAGGCTGTCTCCATGTGCGCGGTGGCGGGCGCTACCTCTTCGCCACCCGCTTCAGCGCCGCTCCGCTGCCGGTCCCCGACGATCCGGAGGAGGTGATGCCGCCGCTCGAGAAGGCAGCGCACGACGGCTCCGGCAGCCCCCACTGCTGGCGGGTTGGAGAGTCGTGCGTCTTTTACTTCGTGGAGTCGCTCGCGGTGACATTTTCGGCCGGTCGCCTGGCGCTATGGCGCTCTGATGTGCGCATCGACGGAGCCTTCATCGGAGTGAGCGAGCGCGGTGTCGCACGCCAACGCTGTGAGCGAGAGGGCTCGCCGTCGTGGTGTGACGCAATAACCCCCTATGCCGGCGACTGGAGCCTGCTCGGCACTCCCGGGCGGACCAACACGCGCTGTGGCACATGCCTGTGCCTCGACGACGGGGCGCAAAACGACGGCGTCCTGGAGGCCGCAGCGCTGCGCGAAGCGGTCGAGCCGGCCCCGGGTGAGGTGATGCTGAGCGAGGTGATGGCGCGCCCACTCGGCACCGGGGCAACCAAGCAAAACGGCGAATGGTTCGAGGCGCGCGTCGTGGCACGCGACGGCGCGCCGCGCGATCTCGGGTGCGTGAGGGTTGCGCGGGGACCCGACGAGACGGGTGAGCGGCTCAACAACCCCGAGAGGCGCTGTCTCCAGGTGGCGTCAGGGACCTACGCGCTGTTCGCCGTGAGCGACGATCCGGCGGAGAACGGCTATCTGCCGCCCCCGGACGCGCTCTATCACCCGACGGGGGCCGGGCTGCCCGACACCGGGGGCCATCTTGGGCTCAGGCGCTACGACGGGGCGCTTCTCGACGAGGTGACGAACTATGGCCGGACGCTGACGGCGGGCGTGGCGCGCCAACTCACCACGAGTCTCGCGATGCCGCCGGAAGAGGCTCCCCCCTCCGGCAATCTGGAACAGCGCGGCGCTCGAGGGGAGCTCATCTGGTGCGACGCTTTTCCGATCTACGGCCCCCGCACCGAGGCCGGGGTGCGCCGTGGAACTCCCGGGCGGCCCAACTTGTCGTGCGGAGTGACCTACTGCTACGACGTCGAGGGCGAGTTGACCGAAGCCCTCGACCCCCAGGCGGGAGAACTCGTGCTGACCGAGATCTTTTCGCGCTCGGCCAGGGCTTATGACGATTGGGCCGACTGGCTTGGAGTGCAACTGGTG
Source organism: Bradymonadales bacterium (assembly GCA_003559575.1). Classification (GTDB taxonomy): domain Bacteria; phylum Myxococcota_A; class UBA9042; order PWKZ01; family PWKZ01; genus PWKZ01. The sequence goes on from PWKZ01000003.1 coordinate 4,877, forward strand.
GCCGATGGTGTCCGGCACTTGAACGGCCTGCGCATAGGCGTCCGCGCGGTCAACAGTTGTGACGAGGAGAGCGTCGTGTGGGGAACCCCAATCGCGCTCTTGGCCGAAGACTGCGTCCCGATTACGAGAGAGATGGGTGAGCTTGTGTTGTGCCGCGATCCCGTGCGCGCCGCCGAACTCAACATCGACGAGTGCGTGCCCTATGGCGAGCCTCGACTGCCCGTCGAGCACCGCCGGGTTTTGCTCGGCACCGGCGCGCCCGACGCGTTGGCCAACTTGTGCCGAGAGGATGATATGTGGTGTCTTGAGTGGCTGACCCTGGTGGATGCGATGGACTACGCCGGAGTCAGGCGGGGGGTGTCACAGATGCGCTGCGGGACACCAAGCGCCTCGCCCACCTGGCGCGCGCAAGAGACCATCGCGACCCCCGAGGATGCGCGGTCGCTTTCGGAGGGCGGGACCTTGTTTGCGGTGGAGGAGAGCGATGAGAACGGGGAGCGCGAGACCTTCGAGTACTTTGGAACCCCCGGGCGGTCAAACCCTCTTTGTCCCTGAGATGGGCGCCGGCCCCAAGCCCTTCGCGATCATCGATGGCCACGCGCACGTCGGCGCATGGCGCGACCCGAGCTTTGGCGGTCGCGCGACGAGTTTGTCGGACGCGACGACGCTTTATCGCGCGCTGGGCTTCCAAGGGGCGCTGCTGATGGCCACCGACCTGGCGTGCAATGTCGAGTTGTTCGAGGCGCTGGCGGCTCACGACGGCGCGCCGCGATTTCGAATGGCCTGGTTTGCCGAGCCACGGCAGGAGGATGACTTCCGCGCGCTCGAGCGGCGTGCGTCTTCGTTGGCGGTGCTCAAGGTGCATCCGAGCTTTCTGCGCTGCCCTGTCGGCGACAAATCACTCGCGCCCTACCTGGATCTGGCCGTGGAGGCCGGCCTGCCGCTCGTGGTGCACTGCGGCCGATGGCGCGAGGTGGCGGGATTTGAACACGCCCTCGAGGTGGCCCACCGATATCCAACGCTCGCGGTGGTCTTGAGTCACATGGGCGGCGACGAACCGCTGCTGGTGCGCGCGGCGCTCGACGCGATCGAGGATCGCCGGCTTGGCAACGTCTACCTGGGCACCGAGAGTGTCCGCCAGTATTGGCTGGTGCAGGAGGCCTGCGAGCGGCTCGGATCATCGCGGCTGATCTTCGGCAGCGACTACAACCTGAACCATCCGGCGGCGTTCAAGGCGATCATCGAGGCGCTCGGGTTGCGCGACGAGCAGCGGGCCGAAGTCTTCGGGGCGAACTTGAACGGCCTGCTGCCGGCCCACCAGCGCTTTTTCTGACGGGCCATCGGCACCCTCACTCCTGAAGCAACGCTTCGAACTGATCCATCGTATCGGCGAAGAGATCAAAGGTGGCCTGCATCGCCTCGGGGCTCCTGAGGTCGACCCCGGCGCGTTTCAACAGATCGAGTGGGTAGTCGGATCCGCCGGCGCGGAGAAGATCGAGATACGCCTCCACCGCCCCCGGGACGCCGGTGTTGACCCTGTCGACGAGCGCGATGGCCGACATGAGCCCCGTGGCGTACTTGTAGACGTAAAAGTTGTAGTAGAAGTGCGGGATGTAGGCCCACTCGACGGCGTCGTCGTCGCCCACCGTAAACCCGGGGCCGAAATACTTGCCGATGAGCGCGCCGTAAATCTCGCTCAACCGCTCGGCGGTGAGCGCACCGCCCCCCTCCACCTCGGCGTGGATATCGCGCTCAAACTCGGCGAACATGAGTTGCCGGAAGACGGTCAGGCGGATGTTCTCGAGCCGTTTGGCAAGCAGCGCGCGCTTCTCATCAGGGCTCTCGGCCTGCTCGAGGAGATGATTCAAGAGCAGCTCTTCATTGAACGTGGAGGCGATCTCAGCCAGGAAAATGGGCGGCGAGGCGTTGACGAATGCCTGCGCGCCGTTGGCCAGGTGGCTGTGCAGAGCGTGCCCGAACTCGTGGGCGGCGATGAAGGCGTCGTCCAGCTCGTTCATGTAGTTCAGGAAGACAAACGGATGGACTCCATAGACATCGGTCTGGTAAGCGCCGCTACGCTTCCCGCGGTTCGGGTAAAGATCGACCCATCCCTGCGCGAGATCCATGCCTCGGGTGAGCACTTTGAGATAGTCGGCACCGAGCGGCGCGAGGGAGGCTTGCATGTGGCCGGTCGCCTCCTCGTAAGTAATTTCACGTGTCACCGACGGGACCAGCGGAGTGTAGAGGTCGTAGTAGTGAAGCTCGTCGAGGCCGAGGGTGGCGCGCCGCAGCTCCACGTAGCGGTGCAGGGTGCGCGGCAGGTTCGCGGCCATGGTGTCGAGGACCAGATTGAAGACCTCCACCGGGACGTTGTCGGCGTCCAGCGAGGCCGCCAGCGACGAATCGTAGGAGCGAGCCCGCGCGACGAAGATGTCGCGCTTGACCGCCATGTCGAGCGACGCCGCGAAGGAGCGCTCGTGTTCGCGCAGGCGGCCGAAGAAGGCGCCCACCGCCTCTTGTCGCACCGAGCGCACGCGCGAGCCGCGGTAGCGGGGGAAGTTGGCGAAGAGAAGCTCCACCTCGTTGCCCTCCTCGTCCTTGATCATGGGGAAGGCCGTGTCCTGCTGAAGCGCGTTCAACATACCGTAGGGGCCGCTCTGGAGGTCGCCCGAGAGCGCCACCACCCGCTCGCCCTCGGATGAGAGCACGTGGGCTTGCCGGCGCATGAGATCGTCCAGGACGTGACGATAGACGGCGAGCCCCGGCTCCTCGGCCAGGAAGCGCTGGATAAGCTCACGCTCCATCGCCAAGAGTTCAGGCTCCAGGAAGGCGGTGGCGTCGCCGAAGGCCGTCGCGAGCTGTTGGACTCGGTCGTGCCGCGCCTGCGCGGCGGACACCTGGCGGTCGGTGGAGAACTCGGCGAAGGCGTAGACGTTCAGGCGCTGCAGTTGCTCTTCGAGCGAGTAGCGGTGATCGAGGCAAGCGCGCAGCTTTTGCGCGCTCTCGGCCAGACGCCCCCGGCACTCTAGAATGCCGGGGAGCGCCTCCTCGAGCGACTTGCGCCCCGCCTCCCATGCGTCCGCGTCCTCCCAGATCGCCGCCAGGTTCCACTTGTACAGGCGCGGCACGTCGCTGCGCGCCATGCCGGCCTCAGGCCGATAGGGGGTCTCGCCGCGGCCGACGGTGGGTGAGGCGACCAGCCCGGCCAATGACAGAGCCGCAGCAAAAGGAAAGACACGAGAGAAGCCTAGTCCAATACTGCTCATCAAAGCTCTCCAATGTCGGCCCAAGAGCCGAAGAAAAGGTTGCACGCAAACACCTCTCTCGTCTGCCGCAAGCGGAGAGAGCTGTCAACCACTGTACTTGCCGCCATCGGCCGCCCCTGCGATACTCGCTCGAGAGGGAGGCTTCCACATGCGCCGATTCATTCTGTTTCGAGTCTTGTTCGTCCTCGCCACCGCCGGCGCGACTTTGTGCTTGCTCGCGCTCTGCCACACCGCCCGCCGCCCCGGCGACGGTCTCAGCGACGGGACTCTGGCCGCGAGGAGCGCCGGCGCGGCCACTGGCGCGCGAGGAGCGCCGGCCACGACCGAGCCCTCTCCCACCGGCCTCGTGTTCTCAATCGCGCCGGCCGCCGCCCCGGACGACGCCCCCGCAGCCCTCGCGCCCCCCACCCCGACCACGCCGCTCGAGGCGACCGCCGTCGCGCGCCTGCTGGCACGATTGCCGGTGCTCTCCGAAGATCCGACAATTAGCCGCTCTTTTGCCTTCCCCGCCCGCACGCTGCCCGCGCCGCGCGCTGGAGAGACAGTCGAGATCCCATTTCCGCCACCGGCTGAAGTGGCTCCCGAGCTTCCCCCGACAATCGACGCGCCCCTGACAATCGAGCGGCGCGCGCCGGAGGGTGAGGTGCCCCTGGCGGCCCGGGTGAGCGTGACTTTTTCGCACCCCATCGTGCCGGTCGCCACAATCGATTCACTCGCCGCCGAGGAGGTGCCGCTCCACCTCTCGCCTTTGCCCCCCGGACGTTTCCGCTTCGTCGGAACCCGGACACTGCTCTTCGAACCTGAAGTCCGCTTGCCGGCGGCGACGGACTACACCGTGGTCATCCCCGCCGGCACCGCCGCCGCCCGCGGACGGGAGGAAGCGCCCACATTGGCCGAGGAGGTCACCTGGCGCTTCTCCACTCCACCCCCACAACTCACCGAGTGGCTCCCCGTGCGCGGCCCGCAGAGGCTCGATCCCACCTTTCTTTTGAGGTTTGACCAAGAGATCGATCCCGCCGCGGTCCTCGCGACGGTGGAGGTGCGGGCCGGCGGCGAGGTCTTCCCCATCGAGCTCGTGGCGCCCGGCGACCTCGCCCAAGACGACCCGGTGGCGCAACACCTGGCACGACGCAGCGACGAGTCAGACCTCCGTGGCCCGCGCACGGTTGTCTTTCAAAGCACCCGCCGATTGCCTCCCGACACCACCGTGACGGTCCGCGTCGGGCCCGGCACCCCATCGGCGGAAGGACCGCGCAAAACGGAGACGGCCCAGGCGTTCGATTTTCGCACTTTCGGCCCTTTCACCAAGACCGCCTCCTCCTGCGGATGGCGTGGTGCATGCCGCCCACTGCAGCCGTGGAGCATCTCGTTTTCCAACCCTCTCGATCACGATCTGTTCGAGGAGACTCGCCGCAAGGACGGAAGCTCGCCCTTGCTGAGCGTCGCTCCGCCGGTGGACGATCTCGAGATCGAGGCCCTCGGCCGCCGCTTGAGCTTGCGCGGCGCCACTCGCGGGCAAACACGCTACACGGTCAAGGTGGCCGAGAAGCTCACCGATCAGTTCGGCCAAGAGCTCGGCCGTGAGGTGACCGCCCACTTCAACGTGGATAAAGCCGAACCCTATCTCCACGCGCCGGGCGCGGCGCTAATCACCCTCGATCCGTTCGGCCCGCCGGTGCTCTCGCTGTTCACCATCAACCACCCGAAGTTGGACGTCCGGGTGTTCGCCGTCGAGCCCCGCGACTGGGAGGCCTTTCTGGCATTCCAGCGCCGAAGTGGCCCGCACAGACGACTTCCCGATGTTCAAGGGCCCGCTGAACACGCTCCTCCGGGGGCTCTACTCTACGAGGAGCAGGTCTCGCATGAGACCGAAGCCGACGTGTTGACGGAGTTCCCACTCGATCTGGCGCGCGCGTTCGGAGATGACCGGCGCCATGTGGTGGTCGAGGTGCAAGCGCCATCCGATCTCTTGGAGCGCCACGAATCCCTCGGCCACCGCGAGCCGCCGGTTATCCGGCGGTGGATCCAGCGCACGGCGCTCGGGCTCGATGCCGTGGTTGATCATGAACACGTCCACGCCTGGACTAACCGCCTCGAAGACGGCGCCCCGGTGGCCGGCGCGCAAGTCGAGCTGGTCGGTCCAGACGGCGCAGTCACGAGTCCCCAGGAGACCAGCGCGGACGGAGTGGCGCGGTTGCCGGCGGATGACACGCCGGGGACCCGAGTGTTGGTGGCCGAATACAACGGGGACCAGGCCATCCTTCCCCGGTCCTTTGGCGCCTGGAGTTCACAAATCTGGGGCCAGCGCGCCCCCAAGGACGCGCTGGCGTTCTACGTCTTCGACGACCGTCGGATGTACCGGCCGGGCGAGACGGTCTCGGTCAAGGGGTTCGTGCGTGAGCTTGGCTTCGGCAAGGGCGGCGGCGTCGCGCTCCCGACACGCATCGGCACCGCGGTGTCCTATTCCTTGCACGACTCGCGCCGCAACGAGATTACAAGCGGCGCAACGGAGCTGAGCCCCTTGGGAGGGTTCGACTTGAGCCTGAGCCTGCCCCCTGAAATCAACCTGGGCGCGGCGATGCTGACAATCAGGGCGCAAGACAAAACGGGTGAGCTCGCGCGAACCACTCACCGCCACTCTTTTCAGGTGCAGGAATTCCGGCGGCCGGAGTTCGAGGTCCGGGCACAAGTGAGCGAGGGGCCGCACTTTGTCGGGGAGGACGCCACAGTCACGGTCTCCGCCGACTACTACGCCGGGGCCGCGTTGCCGGGGGCACCCGTGTCCTGGGAGGTGCAGGCGCGTCAAGGGCACTTTGCGCCACCGGGCCACTCGGACTATTCCTTCGGAGTCTGGAGACCGTGGTGGCGCCCGCCGGTGGCGCCACAGACAGAGCAGCGCCGACAGGAGACAGGGACCACCGCCGGCGATGGGAAAGCTCACTTGCAGCTCTCGTTCGAGAGTGCCCACCCGCCGTTGCCCACGGTGCTGGCGATCTCGACGGCGGTGGAGGATGTCAATCGCCAGCGCTGGTCTGCATCCGAGAACCTGCTGGTGCATCCGGCCGACGTCTATGTGGGGATCCGCACGCCGCGCGCCTTCGTCCCCGCCGGCGCGCCGATTGAGGTCGCGTTGTTGGTGGCCGATCTCGAAGGCGAGGTGGTCGCCGACCGCTCGGTGACGGTCGAGGCGGTGCGCTTCGATTGGACGTTCCGGCGCGGTCGTTACGAAGAAATTGTGAGCGCGCCGCTGACTTGCACTTTCAAATCCGGCCAAGAGCCATCGAGGTGCAGCTTCGCGACCGAGCGCGGAGGACGATACCGCGTGAGGGCAACCGTCACCGACTCCCAAGGGCGGCTAAACCGGAGTGAGCGCACAATCTGGGTGGCGGGCGGCGATCGCCCGCCGACGCGCGGCGTCACAGAGGAGGAGCTTGAACTCATCCCGGATCGCGAGCGCTATTCTCCCGGCGAGACCGCCGAGCTGTTGGTTCAGACACCGTTCACTCCGGCTGAGGGCTTGGTCTCTTATCTGCGCGGCGGGGTTTTGCACCAGGAGCGCTTCCGGATCGAGACTCACAGCCACACGCTGAAGATCCCGGTGACATCGGAGCACATCCCCGGGCTGCATGTGGACGTGATGCTGGTGGGGGCGACACCGCGGGTCGACGACACAGGCGCGCAGGCCGCGGGGCTCCCCCCACGCCCGGCCCATGCCTCCGGGCGAATCAACCTGAGGGTTCCGCCACGGGAACGCGCCCTCGCGCTGGAGGTTTCGCCGCGAACCCGCGAGATCGCGCCGGGCGCGCAAACCACCATCGATCTTCAACTGCGCGACGCCCTGGGGGCGCCGCTCCATGACGCCGAGGTGGCGCTGGTGGTTGTCGATGAGGCGGTCTTGGCGCTCTCAGGCTATCGGCTGGGTGACCCGCTCACCACCTTTTATCCGGATCGTGGGGCCGGGGTGAGCCGGGTGAGGTCGCGCGCCTCGGTGCTCCTGAGCGATCCGGCGGCGGCCGCCGAGGAGGCACGCCAGATGGGCGATGCTGAGAAAAGCATCCCGCTGAGACGCAGCGCGATCGGCGCCCCGTTAGCAGAGATGGCGGACATGGTGCCTCCTCCCGCCGAGGCGCCGCCGGGATCGCCGGAAACCATTGCCATGCGCGACGACTTGAGGGCGCTGGCCCATTTCGCGCCGCTCGTCAGAACCGACCGGGACGGCAAAGCGGCCGTCGAGATCGAGTTGCCGGACAACCTGACACGCTATCGGGTAATGGCGGTGGCGGTGGCCGGCGGAGAACTCTTCGGGATGGCCGAGTCCAGCTTGACGGCGCGTTTGCCGCTGGCGGTGCGCCCGAGCCCGCCGCGTTTCCTGAACTTCGGCGATCATTTTGAGCTGCCGGTGGTGGTGCAAAACCGCACCGCGACACCGCTCAACGTGGAAGTGGCGTTGCGGGCGGCCAACGCGCGGCTCATCGACGGCCCCGGGCGCCTCGTGACGGTGCCGGCCGACGATCGGGTGGAGGTGCGCTTCCCGGTGGCCACGGAGGCCGCCGGGCGGGCGCGCTTCCAGGTGGCGGTGAGCGCCGGGGAATATGCCGACGCGGCGAGCTTCGATGTCCCCGTGTGGACCCCGGCCACCACCGAGGCTTTTGCCACATACGGAACGCTCGCCGACGAGCCGGCCGATGAGGCCGCCGCGGTCGCCTTTCAACCACTCGAGAGGCCGACGGGGGTGATCTCGGAGTTTGGAGCGCTCACGGTCTCGCTCTCCTCCACGGCGCTCCAGGAGCTGACCGATGCGGTGCTCTATCTCGTCGGCTACCCCTACGAGGGCAGCGAGCAGGTGGCGTCGCGGCTTCTGGGGATCGCGGCCCTCAAGGATGTTTTGGAGGCCTTCGAGGTCGAGGGGCGGCTCGGTCAGGCCGAGCTCGAAAAGAAAGTGGCGGCCGACATCCAGCGCCTCATCGGCCGGCAAAATCGAGACGGCGGGTTCCCGCTGTGGCGACGCGGCGCACCGGCCTGGCCGTACGTCACGGTCCATGTCACTCACGCGCTGGTGCGAGCGCAACGCGAGGGGTTCGAGGTGCCCGAAGACGCATTGGGCCGAGCGCTACGGCGATTGCGGGCCATCGAGCAGACCTTCCCGGGCTATTACACAGCGCAAATCCGTCGCACCATCAAAGCCTACGCGCTGTACGTCAGAGCGCTCCAGGGGGACGTGGCGGGCGCCGAGGCGCTCGCCCTGTGGTCCGAAGTCGGACTCGCCGAGCTGCCGCTCGAGGCCATCGGCTGGTTGCTGCCGGTGTTGCACGCCGGTGGTCAAGAGGCCGAAGTGCAAGAGGGCCTCCGCTTTATCCTCGGCCGCGTGACGGAGACCGCCGAACAGGCGCACTTTGCCACTTCCTATGGTGAAGGGGCCTACCTGTTGTTCCACTCGTCGAGAAGAGTCGACGCCGTGCTGCTCGAGGCACTTCTGAAAATCGCGCCGGAGGGCTCTCTGCCAACCAAATTGGTCCGCGGCCTGTTGGCGCATCGAACTCGCGGGCGTTGGCACAACACCCAGGAAAATGTCTTCGTGTTGCTGGCGCTCAACCGTTACTTCCGAATCTTCGAGAGCGAGACGCCGGATTTCGTGGCGCGCCTCTGGTGGGGAGAGCGCTTCGCCGCCGAAAAGCGTGTCAAAGGGCGCACCCCCGAGCGCGCGACGGTGTCGATTCCGATGAAGACCCTCCTCGAGGGCCCACCAAACCAAGACCTGGCACTCGAAAAGCGCGGGGCCGGACGAATGTACTACCGCATCGGCCTCTCGTATGCCCCCGAGGAGTTGCAGCTCGACTCCGCCGAGCACGGGTTCGTGGTGGAGCGGCGCTATGAGGCCGTCGACGATCCTGATGACGTCCGACTGGGCGACGATCAGGTGTGGCGGGTGCGCGCCGGGGCGCGGGTCAGAGTGAGAGTCCAGATGGTCGCGCCGGGCCGGCGCACCCATGTGGCGCTGGTGGATCCGCTACCGGGCGGCTTCGAGCCGCAAAACCCGGCGTTGGCGGTGACCGAGCCGATCCCGCAAGCGCCGGAAGAGCACACCGGGGGGCACTATTGGTGGTGGCGCCGCCCGTGGTTCGAGCACCAGAACCTCCGCGACGATAGGGCCGAGGCCTTCGCCTCCCTGGTGTGGGCCGGGGTCCACGAGTACAGCTACACGGCCCGCGCCACCACCCCCGGAACCTTCATCGTACCGCCGGCCAAGGCCGAGGAGATGTACGCCCCGGAGACTTTCGGCCGCAGCAAGACGGCCCGGGTGTTGGTGTATTAACCCACAATGCAGGAGAAGCCACGATGATGAAGAGAGTTGTTTCAGTATTGGTCGGGTTGGGGTTGCTTGTCTCCTTCAACCTGGTCGGGTGCGGTAGTAGTGAAGGCGACCCCGATCTTGACGTGGTCGGTACCTACTACCGGGGGACCTCGCCGACTGGTGAGGAGGACGAACACCTGACCCTGACTGCCGCGGGCACCTTTAGCGGTAACGCCTGGGGTGAAGAACGGGGAGGCGACTACTTCTTCGATGAAGACGACCTGACTGTCACTTTGGTCTTTGACGACGACGACAGCGAGGAGATCTGGACCGTGCTCGTTGGTGAAGACAAAGTGTCTGCCATGGTTTCGCCCGGCATGAACCAGTTCACCAAGCCCTAAGCGCTCGACTCAAGTGAGGACGGCCGCGGCACCCCGGCAATTTACGACAACGGACCGGCGGCCCAACCGATGGCTCTGTCTCGCCACCGGTTCAACACCGTGCCTCCGACCCGGGAGCAAAAATCGCCGGAGGGGGCAAGCCCCCTCTGGACCCCACCTCAATCCTCCACCGCGTCCGTGGACCGAGGGGAGTGAGGCGGGTGCAAGTGCAAGGAAACAATCCAAATCGAGCGGAGGCGTAGCAGTGCTACGTCGAGCATCGATTTGGTGAAGGTGACGCCGCAATTGTGCCCGAATCGCTTCCCGAATCCCGGAAAAGGGTGGATGATTGAGGCCCATAATGGCAGTTGACCACCGTAGCGATTCGGGGATGATGGGGGGCCTTGGGAAGGAGCGCCCTCGCGGCGCCTCTATAAAACAGGAGCACACCATCATCACCCCCAGTGGAACTTCGCCCGCTCGGGCCACCGCGGCACAGCACGATTTGATCGCGCTCGCACCCCGGGGCCTCGAAGAATTGGTCGCCCGAGAGCTGGCCCCGCTCGGCGCCACCGACATCGAAGTCGCCGTGGCGCACGTGCGATTCGCGGGAACCCTCGAGTGCGCCTATCGCGCCTGTCTCTGGTCCCGCGCCGCCAGCCGGGTGCTGCTCCCCCTGGCGCGCTTCAAGGCCACCACTCCCGACGAACTTTATGCCGGAGTGCGGACGATCGACTGGGATCTCCATCTCGGAGTAACCAACACCCTGGCGGTGGATGCGGTCCAGTCGCGCTCCACCATCACTCACACGAACTTCGCGGCGCTCAAGGTCAAGGATGCCATCGTCGATTTGCTCCGAGAGCGCCACGGCGCTCGCCCTTCGGTGGATCCTCACAACCCCGATGTACGCATCAACCTGGCCCTGAGAGACGATCTCGCCACTCTCAGTATCGATCTCGCCGGTCGAGGACTGCACCGCCGGGGATGGCGCGGCAACGTGGGCACCGCGCCGCTCAAAGAAAATTTGGCCGCCGCGCTGCTACTGCTGGCCGACTGGCCCGACGTGCTCGCCGCCGGAGGCGGATTCGTCGACCCTCTGTGCGGCTCGGGGACCCTGCTGGTGGAGGCCGCGCTAATCGCGGCCGATGTGGCCCCGGGGATCAACGCCACGCGGTTCGGGTTCGAGGGCTGGCGAGGACACGACAACGCGCTCTACGAGAGGCTAAAAGAGGAAGCGCGCCGGAGAGATCGGCGCCGGCAAATGACGGCCGAGCGGCATGCGCCCGGGGGGATCAAGCTGCCGCCGATAGTCGGGTATGATCGCGATCCCAACGCAATTCGCGCCGCGCTCGAGAATATCCGGCGCGCCGGGTTGGTGGGGCTGGTCCACGCAGAGCGCCGCGAACTCGCAGAGGTCAAGGCCGCCGGCAAACGCCCGGGCCTGGTGGTCGTCAACCCCCCTTACGGGCAACGTCTCGGCCGCCCCGAGGAGCTTCCGGTGCTCTACCGGCGCCTGGGGGACACCTTGAAACAAGGCTTCCCGCATTGGATCGCGCACATCCTGACCTCCGAGAGAGAGCTTGCCAAGTATGTGGGGCTCAAGGCCACGAGGCGCCGCATCGTCTACAACGGCCCCCTCGAGTGCCGCCTGCTCGAGTACCCCATCACTCCTTCCGCCCCCAAGGACGCCCCGGATCGTCCGCGGGATGGAGCGCAACCGGATCCCCGCGCACTTGGTGGTCCCGTCATCATGTTCGCCAACCGGCTCAAAAAGAACATGCGCCGACTGCGCTCATGGCGGCGTGGCGAGCAAGTGAGCTGCTACCGCCTATACGACGCCGATTTGCCGGAATATGCGGTCTCGATCGATATCTATGAACGCTTTGTAGTTGTTCGAGAGCATGACCGACCTGAGTCCGTCGACAAAGCGCGGGCGGTGGCGCGTTTGAACGATGCGCTGCGCGCGGTGGAGGAGCTCTTGGGGGTCCCTTCGAGCGACATCTTCCTGAAGCGCCGGCGACGACGCAAGGAGGGCCAACAATACGAGAAGCTCGATGACTCACGACGGCTCCGCGAGGTGCGCGAAGGTGGTCACCGTTTCCTCGTCAATCTTCAGGACTACTTCGACACCGGCCTGTTCCTGGATCATCGTGGGGTCCGGGCGCTGATCGAACGCTCCGCGAAAGGGAAACGCTTCTTGAACCTTTTCGCTTATACAGGCACGGCGAGCATTTACGCCGCCGCCGGCGGCGCCAAGACCACCACCTCGGTCGATCTGTCCAACACATACCTCGAGTGGGCGCAGCAGAACTTTGCGCTCAACGGTTATGAGGCCGGACGAGACGGGCCGCATCGTCTCGTGCGCGCTGACTGTTTACGGTGGCTCGCGGGGGCAGACGAACGATATGATCTCATCTTCCTCGATCCACCGACCTTCTCGCGCTCCAAGGGGATGATCACCACCTTCGACGTGCAACGCGATCACGTCTCGCTCATCAAAGACACCGCGCGGCTTTTGACCCCGGGGGGAGAGCTGCTGTTTTCCACCAACGCGCGGCGCTTCAAGCTCGATGAGGAGGCGCTGGCCGGGTTTGCGATCGAAAACCTGACACGCCCTACCATGCCCCCCGACTTCGCCCGCTCACCGCGCATTCACGCGGTGTGGCGG
>PWKZ01000289.1 GCA_003559575.1 Bradymonadales bacterium
AAACCGAAGCCCGCCGCGGCGAGCTCAGTCCAGACTATAGCCCCTCGAGGCGCGAACCTCAATCAGCCCGGCGGCTTTTTTTTGAGCGCTTGAAAGCTCAGAGGCCGCGGCGGAGGGCTCTCCGCACGGATCGCCCTATCGGTAACGGCGACTCTGTTAACAAACGTGTGAGGGGGGGGGATCCTAGCGGTTGCTGGTGCGAATGACCGCGAAGCGGATGTCGCCAAGCTCCGCCATCCCGGCGGTGTGGACGACCTCAGCCAGCATTCTGAAGGGGATATTTCGATCAGCGATAATCGTGGTGATGCCTCTGAACTCGCGCCCGAGAAGCATGCTCTGTTCCTTTTGATCCTTGACGACCTGCTGCAGGCGGTCAAGCAACGGCACAATCAGAAACTGCTCGGCGTCGCCGTCTTGTTTGTAAGACTCATCGATGCGGAAGCGGATCCTGTTGAGGCGCGCCAGCTCCTCGGGCGTGCAATCGGCCGGCGCCGGATCGCGCTGGCAGTAGTTGAGCGCCTGAATGTCACCTTCCGGGATCGAGGTCCGCTCAGCGCCGTCTTCCGACGGAATATCGGAACACGTCCGCCCGTCGACGGTGCAATCGACTTGCACCACCGCCTGGTGGTCGACGATGATGTGCTGCTTGTTTATCATGATCGGGACCGAGTCATCGCCCGGTGAAAAGTCGACTGTCGAGCGCGCCAACAAGAGGTGGTCGCTCTGAGTCACGTTGAGCGGATCAGAGGTGATCGAGACGAGCAGGAAGACGAGCAAAATCGTCATGGCGTCCATCAGCGAAGTGATGGTCAGCGGTCGCCGCTCTTCTTGGACTCGCCTGGCCTTGCGAACTTGAGTCTTGTAGGCCTTGCGCCTTTGCAGCTCTTGCTCGTGCGCGCTGAGCCCCTTGAAGGGGACCAACCCCAAGCTGTCGTTTTCATTGTTGGTGGACATCATTCCTCCGCCTACATCTCGCGCACAGCCACCGGCCTACTCGGCCACGACGAAGACCACGTTCGGGAAGAGCAGCTGTGGCTCCTCCTTGATCGTCTTGACCTCTGCCTCGCGGAACTCCGCCATGGACTCCTCGCCCTCGAACGGCCCGCCTTCGAGCTCCAGGCGGGCGGCGTCGATGGTTCGGGCGATGGTCTGCCACGGGATATGCATCTCGGCCCCGATGTTGATCTGCTGCTCATCGGGGAAGCGCGTCTTGATATCGGCGAGACGATTGTACAGCTCGGCGTAGTCGTAATCCCAGTAGGGTTCCGTGCGCGAGGAGTCGGGCCCGAACTCTCGCCGCTGAATTGTCGTCTCCGGATCGTCCTGATCTTCGTCCTGATATTTCAGCAAGAAGCTGTCGTCCCTGATCACAACAGTCAAGTTGAGGGGCTTGCGCTCCTGTTCCTGCTTGGGCTTCGAACTCCGAGCCCCCATCTTGGGGGCGGCGACCGACTGAACGGTCACCTCGAAGAACGTGAAGGCAAAGATGAGCATCGGAATCAGGATTACCAAGATGCTCATGATGGGAACGAGGTTGATATCCTCAAGCCCGGCCGGCTTCGCCCGACGTACTCTCCGTGGCATGTGACCCTCCCGGGGTTGCTGTCTCTCAAGATCACGGCCGGATTACTACCGGATCGCAACCGAGGCCCGGCACGGCGGCCGCGCCTCGAGAGCTTCTCGCTTACTCCGCCGCTTCTTCGCCCGATTTGCCGCGAGCGATGAGCAGGTTCTCCAGCTTGACGGAGTACTGCTCAATCTCGTCCGTGATCTTCTTGGTCATCCCGGACAGCACGATGAAGCCGGCGATGCAGGGGATCGCGACGATCAGACCGAACGCCGTGGTGTTCATGGCGAGCGAAATGTTCGCGCCCAACGCCTCCTGGCGCTTGTCGGCAGAGACGTGAGCCAACGCGCCGAAGGCCCTGATCATACCGACGATGGTTCCGAGCAGTCCCATCAGGGTAGCGATGTTGGCCACCGCCTGCAGGGCGCCGGTGCGCTTCTGAATGCCCGGCAACACCTCGAGGGTGGCCTCTTCAATGGCGTTCTGAATCTGGATCTCGCCTTTGTTGGCGCGAGTCAGACCCGCCTTCACGACCCGAGCCAGCGCGGCCGAGGGCGCCGCGTTGCAGAGCTTGATGGCGCGGTCGATGTTGTTGGCCATCACCAGCTGCTGCACCTGCGACATGAACGCAGTGGCGTTGATGTTGTACTTGAAGAACAGAAAGATGAAACGTTCGATGATGATTCCGATGCCCACAATCGAGGTCAGCAGAATCATGTACATGAAGTACCCGCCTCGCTCCAGGTTGAAGGCGTTCGCGATGTATTCCATTACCCTCTTCCTCCTCTGAACGCGCTCACTTCGTTCGTTGGCCTTGCCCAAAAGTCAGTCGGTCCTCAACTGCTGAGGCCCGGAGCCAAACAAGGCACCCCGCTGTTTCACTCTTGAGAAGAGCACTTGTGCTCACAAAACCTCTCGTCCCCAAGGTCGAGGGCCGGGCAGCACTGAAGCACTCTTGAGAAGCAATATCAACCGCAACCCATCGGCACAGCCGCAGGAGAGGCGATTAAGAGGGTCGCTAGCGGCGCTCGGCGTACACATGCAATAGCACCACCGCATCCCCTGCGCGCCTTTGTAGCCTATCGATCCGGGGAATGCAAATACTTTCGTGCGCTCCCGCTAAATTCGTTTTGTCGCGCTATTTCCAGTCCTTGGGCGTCACTTCCACACGAGGCCGGCCCCTTGGGAGAGAACCTTTGATTTAAAAAAACCGTGTGCGAGTAGAAATGTGAGCGCCGAGAGCCAAAGACGAGGGGCGGATTCGTCCGGAAGCACCCTAATTCCCCATCAAACCGAGCACCGAGCGGGTGGAGTCAGGTTCAAATGCAAGGAAACAAACCGAATCGGGCGCAGGCGTAGCAGCGCTACGTCGAGCACCGATTCGGTGCAGGTGACGCCGCAGTTGGGCCTGAATCCGCGCGCGAATGCCGGTGCAGGTGGGGAATTAGGGAATCAGCACCTCACTTACGAATTGGGGGTGACGCCCGCGACGTCGGGGCCCCCAGCTGATCGCAGCCTGGCCGCCAAGAGGTAGACCAACGGCTCGATCCCGTCGCCGGAGTGGGCTGAGATCATCGCCACCTCGCCGGCCACCTTGGCGAGCGCCGCGCGGACCGGCTCGCGATCATCTCGAGCCAGCAGGTCACACTTGGAGAGCACGACCACTCGCTCCTTCTCGGCCAGAGTGGAGGAGTATTGGTTTAACTCACGCTCGATGGTCCGGTAGTCGGCTTCAGGATCGCGGCCCTCGCCGCAGGCGACCAGATGCAAAAGGATCTTCGCCCGCTCCACGTGGCGCAAAAAGCGGTGGCCGAGTCCCGCGCCGTCGCCGGCGCCTTCAATCAGGCCGGGCACGTCGGCGACGACAAATGAGTCGTCACCGGCCGAGACCACTCCAAGGTTCGGGACCAAGGTTGTAAACGGGTAGTCGCCGACCCGCGCTCGAGAAGCGCTCAGCCGCCTGATGAGAGTCGATTTGCCGGCGTTGGGGAGTCCGATGATGCCCACGTCGGCCAGCAGCTTGAGTTCAAGGCGCACTCGGCGTTGCTCACCGGGGCGACCTTCTTGGGCGTGGCGCGGCGCCTGGCGAGTGGCGGAGGTGAAGTGCGTGTTGCCGCGCCCTCCGCGCCCTCCGGCAGCAGCCTTGAAACGTGCGCCCGGCCCCGCCAGATCGGCGAGCTGTTCGCCGGTCTCATCGTCGAACACCAGAGTGCCGACGGGGACGGTCACCACGAGATCTTCACCGCCTCGGCCGGTCTGCTGTTTGGAGCTGCCGTCGCGACCGTTCTCGGCCCGATAGAGCCGCCGGTAGTGTTGGTCCAGGAGAGTCGCGCGGTTCGGATCGGCCTCGAAGATCACGGACCCGCCGTGACCTCCGTCACCACCGTCCGGCCCGCCCCGCGGGACGTACTTCTCGCGCCGGAACGAGGCACAACCGTGCCCGCCCCGACCGGCCCGGAGTTCGATGACGGCTTCGTCGACGAATCGCATGTCAGACCACCGAAGCTTTGGGGTTTGTTATTCGCGCCGGGCTCAAGCCTCGGCTTTCTCCGGCGGGGCCTCGGTCGTTTCTTCGGAGGTAGCGGACATCGTCACATCAAGGATCCGCACCCGGGTCACCTGCTGACGATGCCCCTGCTTGCGCCGATACTTCTTGCGCCGCTTCATTTTGAAGACGATTATCTTTTTGGCTTTGGTCTGCTCGAGAACCTCCGCCTTGACGACACACTCGGCGACCGTGGGCCGGCCCAAATTGAGCGACTTCTCATCTTTCGCCAGCAAAACGTCGTCGAAGGTGACCACGTCCCCTTGGGACGCGGGGATCTTTTCAATCTCGAGCACATCCCCGGGAGAGACTCGATACTGTTTTCCGCCTGTTTTTACAACCGCATACATGTCAGCACCTCAAAGTCGACCATAGTGCACCGCGCACAAAGGCGGCTCACCCTAGAGTTTGGAATCCGTTCTGTCAAGCCCATAATCGTCGGCCCATCCTGGTATTCGCGCGCGGATTCACGCACATCTGCGGCGTCACCTGCACCGAATTAGTGCTCGACGTAGCGCTGCTACGCCTCCGCCTAATTCGGCTTGCTTCC
>PWKZ01000006.1 GCA_003559575.1 Bradymonadales bacterium
CGAAACGGGGTGAGCTGCAAGGAAGCAAGCCGATTTGAGCGCAGTCGTAGCAGCGCTACGTCGAGCATCAAATCGGTGAAGCTGACGCCGCAGATGGCCTCGTAGCGACGCGCGAATGCCGTTGCAGGTGGGGAATTAGGGACTCAGGATTTGTTTGCGGCGCGCTCCCGGATCGTGGATCATCCTCGGGGCCGAGCGCGGCGGGTCGGGCGCCGTTGCCCGGCAAGACGACGCCGTCGAGGTGCTCTGCGCGGGAGGGAACTTGCCGCCGTGATTAATGGTCTCTCTCGAAGCCACGCTGGACCTCTCGTCACCTCGCTCGCGGTGGCGGTCGGGCTGATTCTCGTGGTTCGTGTGGCCTCGCTGCCGGCGGCCGCATCCCTGTTTGGGCTTCTCTGTGCGGCGGTATCCTTCGGGCGCGGCTCCTGGTGGGCCCGGCCCTGGGTGGCCCCGCTTGGCCATCGGCTGTCGTCCACCACGACCGTCGGCGGCCTCCTTGGATCGGTGTGGCCGCCTCTGGCTGTCGTGGTCCTCGCCGTTGCCCTCCTGTGGCCGGTCTCAGCCGGGGAGTGGATGCTGTCGAGCGACCACTCGGTTCACCAGTACAAGGCCTGGGTGATGGCGCGCGAGCTTCTTCCGACCGGTCGCCTGGCAGGTTGGAGTCACTCAATGTTCGCGGGCTATCCGGCCGGCGAACTGTACCCGCCGGGGGCCGAGCTGTGGGTGGCGCTGTTTCACGGCGCGTCGTTCGGCGCGCTCTCGTTCGCGACGAGCTACGCGCTGGCGTTCACCGCATTCTTCGCGTTCGCCGGGCTGGCCGTCTATCGCTTGGGGAGCCACTGGTTCGGGCCGGCGGTCGGCTTCATCGCGGCGGTGCTGTTCTTGCTCGATCCGGGCTCGTTTCGTCAGGGCGGCTGGCATTACACCGTCTTCTTTGGAGTGTGGCCGCAGGTGCTCGGGCTCTCGTTTGCGCTTTTGGCGATTGTTCGCGCCGATCGGGTGCTCACCGGGCGGCGCGTGTCGGACGTGATTTTGCTCGCTCTGCTTCTGGCGGCGGCGCTCTTGTGCCACCCGATGAGTTTGTTGCTCTTGGGGCTCCTGCTCCCGATGTTGCTGCTCTGCTGGTGGCTCTGCGGCGGCGGGCGGCTCCGCGACGTGGCGGTCCCGCTGTTGAGCGGCGTCTTGCTCGGGTTGCTCCTCGCCTTGGTCTGGCTGCTTCCGTTCGTCGCTCGCAGCGAATTGACCACTAACTACGGAGTCGCCTGGCGGCCTCTCCATGAGCTGGCCCAACACTTTCTGGACGGGAGCTTGTTCGAGGGGACGTTTGCCGTGGTCCCGGTGATTGGGACTTTGGGAATCTTGTACGCGCTCCGTGATCGAGGGCCGGCGGGGCCGTTCATGGCCATCGCCGCTGTGGGGCTCATCTTCTTGAGCAGCCAGACCGCCATTGTGGTGTTTGATCTGTTCGATCTCTCGAGCGCGTTTGCCAAGCTTCAGTACGAGCGCTTTCTGATCCAGG
The DNA here is from genome assembly GCA_003559575.1 of Bradymonadales bacterium. GTDB lineage: Bacteria > Myxococcota_A > UBA9042 > PWKZ01 > PWKZ01 > PWKZ01. Next base: position 1,520 of record PWKZ01000006.1, read on the forward strand.
CGAAGCCTTTTTGGTTTGTCCTGACGGGCCTCGGCGTGGTGCAAACGGCGCGCTTGTGGCGTGCCCGACGCCGCGAGTGCGGCGCGGAGAACTCACCGGGGACGCCCTCCGTGCTCTGGCGCCGGGCCGGCCTCGTGTTTTTGCTGAGCGCGATGTTGTTCGGGGTCGTTCGCCCCGGCCTCGCCTCGATCATCGCTCGCTACCGGCTCGAGCGGCCGGTGACGCCCGCGAACTGTGAGCTGTGGGAAGATCTCTCGCGGACGCACGCCTGGCTCCAGGAGCAACCCGAGCCCGATTCGTTCGAGCGGCTCGCGTTCGTCGACGGCTCCCACTCTCACGAGCTGGTCGTCCTGGGGATGTTGCTCGAGCGGCCGATAGTCAAGATCGGCTTCACCCCGGCAGAGAACTACCGCTTCGAGATCGACCGGCTCGACTATCCGTTACTGCGACGTTTGGGTGTGCGCTTTCTCATCTCACGGCGCTCTCTCGCGCACCCCTTGATCGAGCGCGCGGCTGAGTTCGGCGCCGTCAGGGTCTACCGATTTCGCGATCCGCGGTTCGAGCCCTTCGAACTCGCTCACGGCGGCATGGCGCGTCTGGTGGAGTTCGAGTCCGAGCGGATTGTTTTTGAACTCGACGAAACCGGCCCGGACAGTCGACTCAAGCTGTTCGTGGGCTACCACCCGCGGTGGGAGGCCTCCCTGGATGGGCGCGCGGTCGAGGTGAGCAAGGTGGTGGCGACACCCGAAGGGGGCCAGTTGCGCGTGATGGAGCTGCCGGCCGAGGGCGCGCGGCTCGAACTCGACTACGTCGCCCTCGGGCCGGATCGGGCCGCGGCCGCGGCAGGCAAAGCCGCCCTCGCGGGCCTCCTTCTACTCTCGCTGATAACCGGCGTCCCCTTGCTGCGCCGGCGTCTATTTCTGCCGCTCGCCGCGGCCTATGACCGCAAGCGCTCGCTCGTGGGTGCGGCGGTGCTGGTCCTCTCGGCGCTTGGATTGATCGGTGCCGTGGTGGCCGCCGCCGTGCTTTCGGAGGGGGAGGGGCGAGAGGCAGCCGGGGATGCCCTCTATCGCTTCAGCGACAACGTCCGGCGAGCGGAGGTGAGCTACCGGCCGGTCACCGGGGACGCAGACCCGGTCGACTGCGACACCTGGGACGGGATGCGCTGGCTCTGCGGGCGTGACCATCAGGATTGGCGCTTCGTGGGGACGGTTGTCTTGTCGCTCGATGACGTGCCCACTCGCTGCGTTTGGGCTCATCCGGTCAATGGGACGAGGCTCGAGCTGTTGTTCCCGGCCGTGCCTCTTGGAGCCGCGCTCGCGGGGTTCGTCGGGATTGAGGATCGGGCGGTGCGAGGGCGATCAAGCCGGAGTGACGTGACGATGCAGGTTCTGGTCGGCGACGAGAGGGTGGGCTCTGTAGTGAAGAGAGATCGGCGCGGCGTCAAACCGTTTAGTGTGGACACGACGCGCTTCGAGGGCGAGACCCATGACGTGCGACTCCGGGTGACGGCGGCCGACGAGTCGTGGCGCAACTTCTGCTTCGACCTCACGAGTGGTGACACTCATTGAAGCCCATGTGTCTCCAGGGGGGCCGCGAGATAGTGGGCAAGAAGCTCGCTGATGCGCTTGTTGAGCGCCGGCTTGGGGTGAAAGTCCAGGCCGTACCACAAGTCGTTTGCGTGGCCCGGGTAGCGCAACTCGAACGGCAGGACGATGCTCTCCAGCCCTCCGGTACTTGGATGTTCTTCGGGGATGTAGGTGAGCACGATCGCCCGGTAGCCGCGGGCCAGGGAGTGGGCCTTGAGTTCGGCCATCATTCGATCCACCAGCTCGTGCCCGCGCGAACCCAAACTCAGCCGCGACCACATCCGCGTGCTCGCTTCATGGACGCTTTGGCGGACTCTCAGGCGCATCATCAGCGCCCGCACGATTCCGTCGCCGGGGGTGGCGTCGACCAGTGATTGGGCGTCGATCGCCAGGTAGTCCGACTCGCCGAGATAGCTGATTACGACGATAGTGGAGCGCAAGAGAGGCTGCAATGTCATCACGAACCGACGGTAGCCGTAGAGGTTCAAGCCGGGGTACGCGGCGCTGGTTACCTCGAAGCGGCCCGGCGCGAGCAACTCGAGTTGCTCGCGCAGCTGGTGGCCCAGCGTCTCCTCCTGAGTCGGGATGCCGTCGCCCCAGACAAAAGAGTCGCCGACCAGCAGGACGCGCTGGGGCCTCAAGGTGTTGATGTCCGGTTCGATGTCGCGAAAGCCGAGCGAGTTGTAGTGAAACTCGCAGTCGGGATAGTTGTCTTTGTCTTTGGAGTAGCTCCATATTATGGGGCTGTCGGGCGGGGTGGGCTTTTCGGCGATCAGGCCGAGCTCATTGAGGCTCTCCCCATCACGCAGGGGTAACCACCACAGCGAGAAGACGATCAGCAGCGCCGGGAGCGCGCTCCAAAACACTGGCCGCGGCAGCTTGCCGAGGAGCCGGTCGATGAGCGCGAGCCCCGCCCCGAGCCCGGCGGCGAGCGCCAGGAAGCCGAGTAGCTCCGGGCGGACGCCGCTCCATCGTGAGTAGCCGGCGACCGCCGGCAACGCCGCCAGGAGGGCAAGGGTCGTGAGCCCCAGGAGCCATGAGGGCGCGCGCTCTTGGCGCGCCGCCATGATCAGCAGCGTGGCGCCGGCGGCCAGAAAGAGCGCCGGCCGCAGCGCCGCGAGGTAGAGGTCGATTGGCAGTCCCAATCCCACGAGCGAGTGGAGCAGGTAGAGTTGGAGCCCCAGGAGGACGGCGAGGCCGCAGGTGGATCCGGCGGCGAGGCCCCAGAGCAGAGCGCCGGCCACCTTGGCCGCCGGTGGCCTCCTGCGCGAATAGCGTTTGGACATGGCACCCCCTCAACCCGTGAGTAGGGAGTCTGACCCGGCACACCACCGAGATAGATGATCGTTGAGCCGCGCCATGCTTGTCAAACTCCTCACATTAAACCCCATTTGAGCGGCGCATGTAGTCACGACTCAGGCGCACGACGACTCCGGAGAGCAGCAGCATTGAGAGAAGGTTGGGGAGCGCCATCAGGCCCA
>PWKZ01000019.1 GCA_003559575.1 Bradymonadales bacterium
CGTCTACGAGCGCGAGCCGGGGGCGGCGACGGCCCCGCTGCCGCCACCCGTCACCGGCACTTACAAGCGCCGTCAGCCGGAGTTGACCGCCCTGCACGCCATCGTGAGGGACAACCTCGAAACCTTTCTGGAGGAGGGCCGGAGGGCGTCCTCGGACGGCAGCGGCTATCCCCGGTTCGTCGAACACGAGTTCCGCAAGTATTTGCTCTGTGGCGACTTGAGCCAAGGCTTCGCCCGCCTCAAATGTCCATCCTGTGGCACCGAACGGTTTGTCGGCTTCTGAATCAGTTGCAGGCCGGATCGCTCCCGCGATTCCGTCCTTCTCACCGACCGATCGAGTACGATTTCGCCGCGCCGAGTTCGAGCATCTGGTTCAAAATGTTGCAGGCAAGATGCACTTCCACGCTCGCCGCCCCCGTTCCAGAATAGCAGTAACATTGGCGTCCCGTGCCATCCCGGCTGCGGTTCGCTTGCCCGACACCGTGGCCGTCCTCGAAGGAGGAACAACGACCCTGGTGCCGCGGGCGCTCAGAGCGTCGTACACAGCCCTGGTGTCATATGCCCCGTCACCCGTGAATCGCTCAACCTCGTCGTCGAGTTGGTCCAGGAGAAGTGGGACCACACTGGCGTCATCCGTCGCTCTATCCGTCAGACTCCGCGCAAGGATCATACCATCGGCGTCGACTCCGATGTGGAGCAGCGCCAGCCGCGGATTCCCTTGCCACCGTGCTTCGCCCGTGCCCACTGTCCCTGCCCGACCACACAGAGACCGGTGCTGTCGACAATGAGGTGAATGGGCCCGGAGGTCTGCATCGTCTTGTGAAGCGAAACCTTCAGCTCCCGGCTACGCCGGGAAAGCGTCGTGTGATCGGGAGAGGAGAGTTGAGAGGTCCATCAACGCGAACACGGATTCGACGAAGCCCTCCGCCTGGCGCAATGGCTGGTGGAAAACGAGCCGAAGGGTCAGCACCGTCTCGACCGCAAGGTCGGAGTAGCGGCGTTGGCCGCCTCTTACGCCTGAGTTCTCCGGGGTCCACGCAGAGACTGCCTCCTTTCGAAAACCAGACCGTGACGGAACTGTCGTTCCTTCAGGCCTCGCTCGTAATCACGCCAGTTACTCACACGATATTTCGTCTTGTAGGTTGGAGTGACTTGAGCTGGATCTGTGTGCTGGCATCCGCGCCTCCCCGACAAACCGCGGGCAGCTTCCGAGAACTGGTTTCCGGAGTCAACCGGGATTCATGCACCAACGCCGCGACGCGCTGCGATGCCGGTCCGAAGTCCGCTGCCGCGCTGGCGGGCGGCGTGAATGGCGTGTTACTCGACCGTTATGGTGAGAGTGAACGAGCCGGCGTGATGGGTGGCGAAACCCGTCGCCACGACGAAGTAGGTGCCGGGCGCATAGGTTCCCACGATGCGCGACGAGCGGAGACCATCGTAGTCATCGTTGAAGGCGACCAACTCGAGGTTGTCACAGGCGCCCCGGTAGAGAAACAGGTACGTATCGAACGCGCTGATCCGCTCCATGAGTATGACCAGTGCGGTCTCCTCTTCCAACACGAAGGTAAACCAGATCTCCGGGCCACTGCCGGAAAAGGAGTCCGCGTTGTGCGTGTTGGTCGCCAGCCGGGTGTCGCCGGTCTGCACCTCGTCGAGCGGGTCCATCAGGATGGCGTTTTGGCAGTAATCGCCCGGAATTACACAGGATCGCTCGATGCACGGGCGGTCGTCCAGGGTGCAGTCCTCGCACGGGCCGGCGCCTTCGCCGCAGGCGTCGTCGTCCTCGCCGGAAAAACAGACGTCCGCACGGCAGCACCCCAAGCAGGGGCCACAGTCTTCGGGGCAGGTGCAGGATGTCTCGCCGAGCGCCTCGTCGCACGTCCCGTTCGGGCAGCACGGGCCGCAGTCCTCCGGGCAGGACGCGCAGTCTTCGTCGTCGTCGGTGTGGCAGACTCCATCGCCGCAGCGAGGGGCGAGGCAGAGGAACAGGGTGTCGGAGCAGACCCGACTCAGGCAGTCATCCCCGACGAGGCAGGATTGGCCGACCTCGCACCCGTCGCAGTGGGGCCCGCCGCAGTCCACGTCCGTTTCCCCCTGGTTCTGAATCTCGTCGTCACAGGTGGGGTCGGGGCAGACCCCGCAGTCCAACGGACAGGTCTCGCAGGTCTCGTCCTCGTCGCAGGTGCCGTCTCCACACCACGGCACATACACACAGGCGCCGGCGACACAGTCGTAGTGAGGATCACAGACCCCACAGGTCCCGCCGCACCCGTCGGAGCCGCAGACTCGGCCGTCACAGGCGGTGAACGTGCAAGCCCCGGCCTCGCAGGTCTCGCCGCAGGCCGTGCAGCCGCAGTCCGCGGGACAGCTCGCGCAGGTTTCGTCGGGGTGGCAGCGCGTATCGCCGCACACGACCTGGCACTCGCCTTCGACACAGGTCTTGCGCAACGCGAGACAACTCAGACACGGCTCACCCATCCCGCCGCAGTAGCGGTTGCTGGTTCCCATCCGGCAGAATCGACCGTCGCAACAGCCCGAGCAAGACCCGCAGTCCGCGGGGCAGGTGCAGGGGCTCTCGCCGCGCGCCGCTTCGCAGACGCCGTTGCCGCAGCCCGGCGGGATCACTTCGGTGCAATCCGTGGGGCAGGTCGCGGGGCTCTCATGAGCGCCGCACACCCCGTCGCCGCACCAACCACAATCCAGGGGGCAGCTCTCGGCGGTCTCACCGGGCTGACAGACGCCGTCGCCGCAGGCCGTCGCGCAGTCTTCCGGGCAACTCTCGGCGGTCTCCGCGTGGGCGCACACGCCATCCCCGCAGAGCGGACAGTCTATCGGACAGCTCGCGGAGTCCTGACCGGGGTGACAAACGCCGTCGCCGCAGGCGGGCATGCAGTCGAGCGGACAGAGGATGGGGTCCTCGCCCTCCTCGCAGACGCCGTCGCCGCAACCCGGGGGGCAGTCGTCGGGGCAGGTCACGAAGCTCTCTCCGGGGGAGCAAACCCCGTCGCCGCAGCCAAAACAGTCCTCGGGGCAGCTCTCGACCCCGTAGGGGTACTGGCACCGCCCGTCGCCGCAGACGGGGAGGCAGTCCCCCGGGCAGAGATAGACCACTTCACCGTCCACGAGTGCCCACTCGTGATGCCCACACACTCCGTCGCCGCAGGGGCCGCAGTCGATCGCACAGAAATCCGGGTCGTCGGGATCCCCGCTCTCGAGGGCGGAGCAGACCCCGTCGCCGCAGACGACCAAGCAGACGGGCAGCGTCGCGCCGCCCACACAGAGGCCGCCCAGGCAGGTGTCGCCGTCCGTGCAGGGGTCGCCGTTGTCACAGGGCGCGCCGTCGTTGCCCGGCGGAAAGACACAGCGGCCTCCATGGCATTGAGCGAGGGTGCAGGGATCGGCGTCGTCGCAGTCGGTGTCCTCGACGCACTCCGGCGGGGGCGTGTCGGAATCCGCGCGCGCGTCGAGCCCCACCGCGGCGTCGGTCAGCGCGTCCGCGTCCGGGATACCCGGATCGTCGGCGTCCCCCGTGACGTCGGCGTGAGCGTCCGGCGCGATCCCGTCCGGACCGCCGGAGTCGGGCGCGCCCGAGTCCGGGGAGACGTCCACCCCATGCAGATCGGGGCCAGGCGTCGCATCGCCGCCGCGGGAGGCCGAGTCCGACGCGCATGCGGCCATCACGGACAACGCGACGGCGGCGGTCATGGCGAGAACACGCGGATGGTATCGGAACATCGTCTCCCTCCGGACACAGGAGTGGGCGCTGTGTTCGGTGTGCTCCTCCAGAGAGATCAAACCTCCCGTCAGCGGGGAAAAAGTCTGCCGGAAACGGCTCTCCGCTGCAACTCGGGCGCTCCGTCCCAGAGTCGAGCCCGTGCGAAAATCCAGCCGCGCCCTCGACAGCGCGCCGCGGATGGGGGATCGAATACCGGGTAGCCTCCTCTCGGACGCTGACGTAGACTCGCCCCGCTGTGGGCGCGCGCTGCGCCCCCTGGCTGGAGCCGACATGACGCGACCGCTCGTGCTCATCGACGAAAGACTGCCCGTCGCCGCGGCGCTCCTCGCGCCACACGCGGCGCTGCGGCCGTTCCCCGGGCGCGCGCTCGGGGGGAACCTGGCGGGACTCGCCGAGGCGGAAGCCCTCGTCGTAAGGAACACGGCGCGGGTGGACGAAGAGGCGTTCGCGGCTGCCCCGCGGCTCAAAGTCGTGGCCAGCCGATAGATGCCATGATGGTTTCCGCCGGAGCCTGCGTCGAGGCCCCTCCTGGCCGGCGGCGACACAAGGTTCTGTATACTGAACCTGTAGGGGCTTCGGGCAGTGGGGCCCGAGCCCAACTGCCGGTCGAGCCGGCCACACGTGCTCGGACCGGCCAGGAGGGAACCATGAGGTATCTTGGCATGGATGTGCACAGCAAGGCAACCGCGTGGTGTTTGCTCGACGAGCGCGGGCAGGTGAGCGGCCAGGGGCGAGTGGCGACGACGGTGGCCGGCCTTTCAATGCTTATCCGGGAGTTGGGGGGTGGAGAGGGGCTTGTGGCCGCGCAGGAGGTGGGCACGCAGGCGTACTTCATCCA
>PWKZ01000252.1 GCA_003559575.1 Bradymonadales bacterium
GAAGCAAGCCGATTTGAGCGCAGTCCAACGCAGCGTCTACGTCGAGCATCAAATCGGTGAAGCTGACGCCGCAGATGGCCTCGTAGCGACGCGCGAATGCCGGTGCAGGTGGGGAATTAGGCGCACGGGGGGATTGACTAAGGGGGGGGGATAATTAAAATAGCGCGCACTCGCCGGCACCCGAGTTTCGGTGCAACCAATAAAGGAGGGCCGCGCGATGTCCATACAGGTAGTCCTGGCCTCTGCGTCTCCCCGCCGCAAAGAGCTGCTCGAGCGGATCGGTTTATCGGTCAAGACCATCCCGAGCAACGTGGTCGAGCTCCGCGACGAGGATGAGCCGCCTGAGAACTTCGTCAAGAGGATGGCGCGCGCCAAGGTGCTGAGCGTGGTCGAGCGGCTCCGCACTACTCTTTACAGTGAGAATGAGGCGCAACGCTCGAAGCGCGCGGGCAACGTGGCGAAGGACGACAGCGGGCGCTGGGTCATTGGCGCCGACACGGTGGTGGTGGTGGGTGAGGCTGTCCTCGGCAAGCCCAAGGACAACGCCCAGGCCACCGAGATGTTGCTCTCGCTTTCGGGTGGGGAGCACACTGTCATCACCGGCTTCTGCGTCTTCGACATGCTCAAGAACAAGGAAGGCCTCCAGGCGGTCACCACCGTCGTCCGCTTCAAGTCGCTGTCCAAGGGCGAGGCCGAGCGCTACGTCTCGGTCGGAGAGTCGCTCGACAAAGCCGGCGGCTACGCCGCCCAAGGGGTCGGCGCTTACCTGGTGGAGCGCCTCACCGGCTCCTACACGAACGTGGTTGGGCTCCCCCTCTGCCAAGTCGTGGAGATGATGCAGGAGATGGGGGTCAAGGGCGCCTTGGCCCCATGACACTCACGAGCACCGACTTCTCCAAACGCTTGGCCGAGGTGCGCGCAAGGATCAAATTAGCGGCCGAGAACGCCTCGCGTGATCCCCACGCCGTGCGAATCGTGGCGGTCGGCAAACGGCAACCGGTCGAGGCGATCATCGCAGCCCACGCGGCAGGCCAGGCTGAGTTCGGCGAGAACTACGCCCAGGAACTCAAACACAAGCGAGCTGAGCTGAAAGCCCACGGCCTGACGACCCAATTTCACTTCATCGGCCGCCTGCAGCGCAACAAAGTGCGCCATGTGATCGGCGCGGTGGACCTCATCCACACTGTCGATTCGCCGGCGCTGCTCGAGGCGATTGCCAAGAGAAGTCGCACTCACGGACAGCGGACCCATCTCTTGTTTCAGGTGAACCTGGCGCGAGAGCCGCAAAAGGCCGGCTGTTCAGAAGATGATCTGCCGAACCTCATCCGCCAGGCCGCAACGACCCCCGAGATCTCCGTTGACGGCCTGATGACCATGCCGCCGATGGGACTCGATCACGAGACAGTCCGTCCGTTCTTCGTCCGCTTGCGGGAGTTGAGAGATCGACTGGTGGCGGACCCCGCGCTGCCCACCGTCGGGGGGCTACCGGAGCTCTCGATGGGCATGTCCGACGACTTCGAGGTGGCCGTGGCCGAGGGAGCCACGCTGGTGCGCATCGGGACTCTCCTCTTCGGCCCACGCCCCACCTGACGAGTCACGAGAGCTCGGCGACGCAGAAACGCCTGCCTTGTCGAATGGGTTAATGGGTTGGGGATAGCGAGCGAGGAGGGGGCGCACCCGGCGCTCCGTCCGGAGCGCCGGGCTCGACTCACCTTATCGGATGGGGAGGAGATTCCGCTCCGGGCGGAGCATCACTCGCCGCTGGAGCAAACGCCTGGTCGCGTTCGCCTCCTCCAACACGGGCAACCGCTCGAGACGCGGCATGATCGGCGACACTTGCGGGAAGCTCACCTTGGAGAAAGTCACCCGCGGGAAGGACCTGAAGGACAACGCCGCTTTGGCGTTGCCGTAGCAGGCCAGGTACTCATCCTCGCACTCGTCGGCGTTGGCGGCGGCGACACAAGTATCCCACTCCTCCTGAGTGGTCGCGTGGTCGCAGTTGTCGTTATGGCACGTCTCCAACGCCAACGCGGCGTTGAAGGCCTCCTCGGATGAGTCCTCGAGACATGCCATTGAGCACGCCTGATCATCGTCGCACGCCTCGACACAGCCAAGCAGCTCATCACACTCAAGGCAGGTATCGACCGCGGGATCGCAAAAGTCGATCCCGCCGCCGCCGCAGGCGTCGGATACATCCTCGCACTGGGCCGGATCTTCGACCGCGGCGTTGGCGCAAGCTGTCCAGTCTTCACCCTCCAGGTGGCCACAGTACTCGTCGATACAGTCATAGACGTCCATGAGGGCGTCATAGGCCTCCTCGGAGGCCGCCGCGAAGCAGTCGTTATAACAGAGCTGATCACCCTGGTCGCAACCGTTCAAGCAGCCCAGGAGTTCGCCGCAGTTCAAGCAATCGATCTCGACCGCCGGATCGCAAAACTCGAAGGTCCCGAAGCAGGCGTCATTCTCGGCCTGACATTGGGCGGGATCCTGGACGGCCGCGTTGGCGCAGTTGCTCCAAGCCTCGCCCTCGAGCTCGCCACAGTAGACGTCGATGCAGTCGTAGACGCCCATGAGCGCGTCATAGGCCTCCTCGGAGGCCGCCATGAAGCAGTCGTTGACGCAGGCCTGGGCCTCAGCACCCTCGGGGCAGCCGTTCAAGCAGACGAGCAAATCCTCGCAGCCAAGGCAGTTGTCGACCGCCGGATCGCAAAACTCGAAGGTCCCGAAGCAGGCCTCATTCTCGGCCTGACACTGGGAGGGATCCTGGATGGCCGCGTTGGCGCAGCTGCTCCAGGCCTCGCCCTCGAGCTCGCCACAGTAGACGTCGATGCAGTCGTAGACGTCCATGAGCTGGTCATAGGCCTCCTCGGAGGCCGCCATGAAGCAGTCGTTGAAGCAGGCCTGGGCCTCAGCGCCCTCGGGGCAGCCGTTCAAGCAGGCCAGCAGTTCACCGCAGTCGAGGCAGTCGTCGACCGCCGGATCACAGAAGTCGCTCATGCCCCCCAGACAAGCCTCGGCCCACACGCCACACTTGTCGTCGTCGCCGATGGCGGCGTTGGCGCAGGCAAGCCAGTCCTCCTCGGACAAACTGCTCGGGCAGTGCTCGCTCAGGCAGCTCTGGAAGTCGAGCAGATCCTGCAGCCCCTCGCGCGACATCTGCCGGTTGCAAAGCTCCTGGCAGTCGGCCGCACCCGCCGGGTCGACGTTGCGGTCGGGACAGTAGCTGACACACTCGTACCAGTAGGAGCAGTCGCCAACGCCGCAGGCGTAGGTCAGGAAGCAAGCGTTGTACTCGTCTCCACACTCGGTGTCGATGCAATCATAGAAGCACTCGTCGTCCGTGCCACAGTGACCGCACTCGCTATCCATGCAGTCGAGGAAGTCGTTCTTGGCCACCAGCGCTTCGGGGGTGAGGTTGTCGTCGCACTCGTTGAAGCACTGCTGCTGATCGGGCCCGGGGGGGCACGCGTTGCGGCAGCCGAAGAAGTCCATGCATGCGCTGCCGAAGCAGTCGGGATCGAGCTCGGGGACGCATCTGCCGGCGGCGTTACATTCGTAACCCGGATCACATGCCCCACAAGATCCGCCGCAGCCGTCGGAACCACACTCTCGACCGGCGCAGTCAGGGATGCAGACACACTGTCCATCCTGGCATGTCTCGGGCGGGGTGCAAGTGCCGCAGCTGCCACCCGCGCCATCGGGGCCGCACTCGCGCCCCTCGCAATCGGGTTCGGCGCCTGGATCGACACACTGCCCGTCGTCCGTGCATACGAGGCCCGGATCACAGGTGCCGCAGACGGAGTCGCAGCCGTCGGGACCACACTCGCGCCCCTCGCAGTCGGGGACACAGGGCACGCACTGCCCGCCGACACATTCGTGCCCGGCCTGACAGGGACCACACTCGATGCCACAAACCGGATCGGGGCCGCACTCGAGCCCGGCGCAGTCGGGCACGCAGTCGACGCAGGTGCCGCCGTCGCATGTCCAGTCATCGGGGCAACCGGGGGGACAGGTGCCGCCGCAACCGTCGGGACCGCACTCGCGATCATCACAGTTGGGCACGCAAATGCCGTTGGAGGGGTCGGACTCGCCGTTGTCGTCGTCGCAGGCTCCGAGGGCGAGCCCCGCGGCCAACAAGGCCGCCATCATCAGGTACCGAAACAGACGCATAGTTTCCATTCTCTTTCTCTCCTAAGAAAAGTCAGCGGCGGGCCACAACCCCGTGGTTGCTCGCCTGGAGACACATAGGCGGCGCCATTATAAGGTGCGCCACCTCAACGTCAAGACACAAATCGCGGCCCATCGCACCTTGCCGCGAGACACTTGAGCATCGGCTTGAGGCCAAGCCTTCCCGAGCCCCATCACCAGGGGCCGCACCAGTATGCTCCCACATCCTACAGAAACCAAATCGCAACGCAAACACCCCCCTCAATCATCCACCCTTTTCCGGGATTCGGGAATCGATTCGGGCACAATTGCGGCGTCACCTTCACCAAATCGATGCTCGACGTAGCGCTGCTACGCCTCCGCTCGATTTGGTTTGCTTCCTTGCACTTGCACCC
>PWKZ01000240.1 GCA_003559575.1 Bradymonadales bacterium
CCGCGTCCGTGGACCGAGGGGAGTGAGGCGGGTGCAAGTGCAAGGAAACAAGCCAAATCGAGCGGAGGCGTAGCAGCGCTACGTCGAGCATCGATTTGGTGAAGGTGACGCCGCAATTGTGGCCGAATCGCTTCCCGAATCCCGGATGGGGTGGATGATTGAGGAAGGGGGCCACATGAACCCCTCTGTCGTCCGCCTCCAACTCGAGCGGTACCATCCCGGCATCTCTCGCTGTCTGCAAAAAGCCTCCCACCTCGGCGCTCTCCGGGAAGACGGCCAACACCACGTCACCGCCGCCGGCGCCCGACGGTTTGGCGGCCCCGCCGGCCTCTCGCGCCCAGTCCAGGCAAGCCTGCGTGCGCCGGTCGACTATCGAGACACCACAACACCGCCCGAGCTCGCCCATCAACGCCCCGTAGCGCCGGACACCATCGATCAAAGCGACGGGCGCCTCATCTGCCGGCGGGGTGGCGCCATAGTCGAGTAAACCCGCCGCGGTCTCGCCCATACTATCGATTATCCGCCGGTATCCGACCGGATCAGCGCGCTTGAAACGCCCGACCGCAGCCAGCAGGGAGGCCGTGTGAGCGCTCGTGCCGGTCCACAAGAACACCCACCGAAGGCCGCGCGGCGCGGAATAGGGCTCGAAGCGCGGCGCCGCGCCGGGGGAAGGGCGATACATCACCAGCCACCCCCCAAAAAGCGCGGCCGCGATATCGAGTCCGCTCCCCTCGACTCCCTGGAAGTCGTTATGAACACGGTGGGCAACCGCCCACATCTCGGCGCGAACCTCACGATCCTCGATCTCCCGTCCGGCGTCGTGAAAAACCGACGCCACGGCCGCCACCGTCACGGCCGCGCTGCCGCCGAGCCCCAGCTTTTTCCCACCTCGTTGTAGCGCGCCCGAGTCGGCGCGGTACTCCCGCCGAGCGAGGGTGATCTCGAGCCACTTGGCGGCCGCCTCCCGCGCGCGCGCCACTAGCGCGCTCTCCGAGGAGGGCCCGGGAGACAGGCGCACATGGCGGTTTATCGCCATGACCAAGGCCGGCCAGCCCTCAACCACCGCGTACTCCCCGATCAGCGCGAGCTTTCCAGGCGCGACGACGGTCACTCCGACTCCTCCCACGCCCCCGGCCCCGGGCGTGCCGTCAGGACCTCCAGGACACCGTCCACCGCACCCAGTTCTTGGGCCAACCGAGCGCTGTCGCGTGAGCACACCAGCACCTTCACATGGGGGCCGGCGTCGACGGTCGAATAGGCCTCCAGGCCCAAGCGGCGCAGCGCCTGCACCTTGCGGATAACCTCCACCGTGACCCCGTTCCAGTAGAGCAGCGCGGGCGTCGCGGCCAGCGCGACGGCATGCATTCGGAAGCACGAGGCCTCTGTCACCCGACCGAGCGCGCCGAAGTCGCGCGCGGCGACGGCACGCCGACCCCGGGCGAGATCGCGGGCCGCCTCACGCAACCAAGCCGAGTAGTACGGTGAGGTGGTGCGCGAAAGCTCCATCCCCTCGGCCGAGCCGACCTCCTTGGATCCACTGCCGGTGATCACCACCAGCAATTCGATCTCCCAGGATCCCTCCGGCGTAAGCTGCACCGGGAGGCAGTCGGACCCATCGGCCGACTCTCCCGCCTCGAGCGCCACGATCCCCCCCAAGAGACTGCGCGGGGCGGAGCCGGAGCCGAGACGTGCCAGATGCGCCAGCGTGGTGAGCTTGGTGTCGAGTCCGGCGGCACGCGCCGCCGCCAAGGCCAGCGCGGCGAAGCCGGAAGCCGAGGAGGCCAACCCCGCGGCGGTGGCGAAATCGTTGCGGCTCAGGACTCGGGCGCGCTTTGAAAACCCTGCTTGCGACCGCACCTCGTCGAGTACCCGGCGCATTCGGCACCCGTTGTCAATCACCACCGGCGTGTCGTTGAGCGTAAACTCGTCATCCGGGAGCCCTTCTTCAAAGCTCACCGAGGTGGTCGTGGTGAGCGCCGACAGAGTCATCGACAAGCTCCCCACGGCGGGCAGATTCAACCGCCGATCGCGCTTGCCCCAGTATTTCACGAGCGCGATGTTGGCACGCGCCGAGGCCGTCGCTCTGCTACTCATCACTGTCCGTCTCTCCGGGCTCCAACAAAAGATCGAGGCCCGCGAATCCGCGCGCCGCCCACGCCGCCAAGACGACCTCCTCGCGGCCCGGGGCGAGCGCCACCACGGCCCCACCCCCGCCGGCCCCGGTCAGCTTGGCCCCTAGGGCGCCGTTGTCCAAGGCCGACTCGACAAGGGTGTCGATCTCGACGCTCGAGACTTGAAGCTGCCGCAAGAGCTCCTGGTTTCGAGTCATCGCCCGCCCAAGCTCAGGGAGATCACTCTTGAGGAGCGCCTCCGCCCCTCGCACCACACAAGCCTCAATGCCGCCAAAGATCTCGCCGATGAGCGCGCCGTCTTGAGCGTATCGCGCAGCCACCCCCGCCACCAACGACGAGGTCTGACGCGCCACACCGGTCAGGCCGATGACCAGGCGGGGCGGAGACACGGGGAACGCCAGCAAGTCGTCGGCGATGGGCCGCAGGCGCCCGAGCAACACACGCGGCGAGCCCCCCTTGGTTGAGCTTGCGCCCCGCGCCGCCAAGTCGGTTTGCCCTGCGAACCCACCCCGGCGAAACAGACACAGCCCACCGAAGGCCGAGAGGCCGTCATCCAGCCCCGAGGGGATGCCGTGGAAAACCTTCTCGAGCTCATGGGCGACGACACGCGCCTCCTCGGTGGTGAGCGCCACGCCGCGCGTGCTCGCGAGAGCGCGCACCAGCAGAAGAGCCAACGCGGCCGAACCGCCCAGTCCGGCCCCGAGTGGAATTCGGGCGCGGGCCGCAAGCTCGCAGCCGCCGCGCCCCGGCAGTCGCCGCAAGAGCGCTCGCATGGCCGCAACGACGGAGTCGAATTGCCCGGAGTGCCCCTGCTCGGAGTCGCGCTCGAGCCCCCAGTCGGGCACGCGCAGTCTGATCCCGCCCGACGTCGGGCGAAGCGCCGTTGCCCGCAGCGCGCTGGGGATCCCCAGGGCGAGCGCGGGGCTACCGTAGACCGCCGCGTGCTCACCCAGCAAGATTAGTTTGCCGAACGAGGTGAGCGCGCTCATCGCATGACCCCACGCTCACGGCACCAATCGCGAAGAGAGCCGGTGATTACCCTGGGCGCGCCCCGGAGATCGTCCACGGAGCGGCTCCCGGTGAGCATCATCGCGGCCCTGAGCCCATCACAGATCCGCTCCAGGGTCGCCACGACCTCATCGCGCCCCCCCCGGAACCACGCCTCGAGCACGGGGGCCGCGATACCCGCCAGAGTCGCTCCGGCGGCAATAGCCCGCGCCACATCCAGCCCACTTCGAACACCGCCCGAAGCGATCAGCGTGAGATCAAGATGGGCCAGCTCCATGAGCGCCGCCGCCGTCGGGATGCCCCAGCCCCTGAAAGGATCCAACTCGGGGGCTTGTTTTGTCCCGCGGCGGTCGAGCTCCAGCGCGACGAAATCGGTCCCTCCGGCGCCCGCGATGTCGGCGTGGCCGACTCCCAACTCCACGAGCCGCGCACCAACCTCGCGGCTGAGCCCGCACCCCACCTCCTTGACAATCACCGGAAGGTCGATCTCCCGAACGACGCGCGATATGGCCTGCGCCACCCCGCGCCAATCGCGATCACCCTCCGGTTGCGCCAACTCCTGAGCGGCGTTGAGATGAACACACAGGGCGTCAGCGCCCACCTCGTCCAAAGCACGCCGCAACCTGTCGAGCGGCGTGGCCGCGAGCTGGGTGCCGCCGATATTTCCGGCCAAAAAGACATGGGGCGCCACGTCACGGACGCGGTAACTCGCGCCGAGATCCGTTTGCGCGATCATGGCGCGTTGGCTCCCCAGCCCAAACCCAACGCCCATTTTCTCGGCCGCCCAGGCGAGATCGCGGTTGATCTGGCGGGCCTCACGGGTCCCCCCGGTCATCCCCGTAATCATCAGCGGCGCCTTGAAAGTCCGGCCGACGAAGTCGCTCTCGAGCCGGATCTCGGCCAAATCCAGCTCGGGCAAGGCTTGGTGGATCAGGAGAATCCGATCAAGCCAACTCTGGGTGACCGCAGCGGCAACGGAGCCGTCGCGAAAAGGCGCGAGGTGTTCTCGTTTTCGCAATTCGATGGCGCTCTCTTCGGCACTTGGTTCGCCCATCGCGAGACCTCCCGGGAGGGGTTCGGGCCACAATCACACAACAATAGCACCGCGCCCCCAACCCCTCAATCCTCCACCCTTGTCCGGGATTCGGGAAGCGATTCGGGCACAATTGCGGCGTCACCTTCACCAAATCGATGCTCGACGTAGCGCCGCTACGCCTCCGCTCGATTTGGCTTGTTTCCTTGCACTTGCACCCGCCTCACTCCCCTCGGTCCTCGGACAGAG
>PWKZ01000271.1 GCA_003559575.1 Bradymonadales bacterium
CTCCATCTCTTTGTTGAGGGTGATCGGCTGGTGGCCTTGGCCGGCCGTGACTATCCCGGCCCTCCGGTGGAGCTCGAGCTGGATTCCGCTCCCTGCCGACTCGAGGCCGGGGAGCGTTGCGCCACGATCGTCCAGCGAGGCGGCGCGCTCCGGGTGCGCGCCGCGCGTGAGGCGCCCACGCTGCATCTCGGGCGCCACGAGGTGCGCGCCATGCCCCCCATCGAAGCTCGGCACGGGTTCGCGTGGTGGTGGACTTTTGTCTTGATTCAATTGGGGCTGGTGGCGCTCCCCGAGGAGGTGCTCTATCGCGGTTATTTGCAGCCCAAGCTCGATCAACGCTTCGCGCCGCGGCGGTGGGTGCTGGGCGCTCAAGTGGGCCCCGGCCTGTTCATCACCGCCGCGCTGTTCGCGGTGGGCCACATGGCGATCGAGCCCGGCCCCTACCGCCTGGCGGTCTTCTTCCCCGCGCTCCTGTTCGGTTGGTTGCGCGCCCGCACGGGCAGCATCTTGGCCCCGGTCATCGTCCACGCCGCGGCCAATCTCTTGATCCGCGCCGTCTCCTCGTTCTACTACCCCTAAACTCTGACGCGGAATTGCTCGAAGGCTTCTCGCGCCAGCCAATCGCGAAACTCCGGCGCCGCTATTGAGATGAGCGCGCGGATGAATTCCGACTGGGTGCGCCCGGACACCTGTGCGATCCCATGCTCGGTCACCAGGAAGGCCCGCGCCCCGTTGCGACCGCCCATGAGGTCGGGCCCGATGTGGCTGATGGGGGTCCCGCGTTCCATGAACGGCGTGATTGACGAGCGGAGCTTACCATCCTGCGTGCGGTAGGTGGACTTGAGGCAGAGATAGGCCACCCCGCCGTCCAGAAGTCCGCGGTGGATCACGGCGCCGCCACCGACCCCTGAGTGGTGGTTGGTAAACCGGCCGCCTGAGTTCACATGTCCGTGAAAGTCGACGGCGAGGCAGTTGTTGACGCCGAGCCCCCCGACGAACCCCGCGGGGATCACCACCCTGGACGCAGGCGCCAGTACCACCGCCGGGTTGTTGTCGATGCGCTCGTAAAAACCGCTGTCCTCCTCGGCGATGGTGAAGGTGCAGACCAGCTTGCCGTCAAGCTGAGTCCGCCGCCCGTCGGTCTCGATGAAATGCGACCCTTTGATCTTGCCGGAGTCGAAGAGATCGAGTGTGAAGGGCTCGAGCATCTCGGTGTAGCTGCGGCCGTGCCAGCTCGAATCCTTGAGCGCTCGGATGACCAGCACCCCGGTCCCGCCAATCCCCACCTGGATCGCCCGACCGTAGGTGAAATGCTTGTTGAGCTCAATGTGGTTGACGGCGTTCTCCGCAATCTTCAGTTCGTCCGGCGACGGGTTGGCGAAGCTGTCGGCCGGCAGTGCCGGGATCTTGCCGTCGTCCTCGACCACAATGAGCCTGCCGGCCTCGGCCAGTTTGGCGAGATCATTGACATGAATCGTGTTGTCGGTGCCCGGGGCGGTGTAGCCCCGAGTGAACGGATAGCGACCGTTGATGTAAAGCAGCAGATTGACGTTGGTGCGTTCGGCGATTCGCGCCACCGCCTCACCGTTGGCGGCGTTGGCCGGGCCGTGGCTCATGTAACCGTCGGCGTTCGGAGGCGTGGTGATCGCGACGAAGGTGTCGATTAACGGCCGTCCGTCAGGATCGTAGGCCATGGCGTCGATGGCGTCGGGGAAGTGGATCGACTGCATGTCGGTCACCCCCATGCGCGTCGTGTTGCGCCCCACGAACTCCGGGCACATCAAGCGTGTCATGGCGTTGCTTGGGATAACGATGTTGGTCGCTTGCCCGATGAACGGCGAGGCGAAAGTTATGCGCCGCTCCTGGAGTCGGCGGTAGTGATCGGTCAACCGCTTGAGCCCCTCGACCTTGCGGGTGATACCGTTGGCGGCGCGCGCCACGTTGCTCAGAATCGAAACGGTCTGCTGAATCGGCAGGCCCAGGAACTTCTCCTTGGAGATCTCGGTCTCGGCCAGGTCGGCGAACATCCCTCGGCTCTGAAGCGCGTCGCCGAGACAGAGCCGGTGGGGGGCCATGAACAGCGCCTGCCGGATTCGAAGATCGTGAATATCCTCTCGTTCGATGAAATCCCACAGCCTGTCGTAGAAGCCATGCGGCTCGTTGGTGGCGAAACCGGACGCGATGGTCGTGTCGGAGCGCACATACTGTTTCAACGCGTCATCATTGGAGCGGAGGCACTTCTTGAAAAACGCTGGATATTGGCTGGTGGTCATCGTGCTCTTTCCATTTTGTTTTGGGAGACACAAACGCCCCGGTCGGAGATGCCCGACCGGGGTGCTGAAGCGGCGACATTCTACGGGAAATGACGCGCTGTGCCAAACCTCATTTTAAAAGATAAAGGTCTTGAGTGCGGCGTGGCGGTGCTATGGCGAATAGGGCTCCGACGGCGATAGCCACACCCCGCGTGGGGTCACCACCGCGTGGCGTTCGTAGGCGCGGGTGGGGGCGAATGTGACGAGCTCCAACAATCTCAGCACCGTATTGTCGGGGAGTAGCAGCGCGAGGCGGCCGTCCGTGATGTCGCGCCAGGCGATTCTCTCGAGTTCCAGCCAGGTGGGCGGCGAAAATTTACGCTCGAACTGCGGGAGGTATTTCACATGGACGGTGCCGAAGCGGTCTCGCAGGACGATGATATTCATCGGCCGGGGAGCCCACTCGAGCGGTGCTCCCTCGATTACGATCCCACGCTCGTCCTCGAGCCTGAATGTGTCGGTGTCTGACGTGGACCGCGTGATGGGGGCGTCCGAGAGGACCGGTGAGCGCTCCAGTACCAACTCCACCCGCCGCAGTCGCTCCTCCGGGGTGTCGCCGGAGTAGAGAGTGACCGGATACAATCCGCCCGGCCGCTCGTCGCGCGCGATGGCCTTCAGCACACTCACGGGAGAGAGTGTGTGCCCCGGTCCCACCGTGAGCATGATCCCGAGCTGCCCCGTCGAAAGCTCGTAGTCGGGCAACCAAGGGCGGCGAAGCTCAGAGAGCAACTGCTTCAGCCTCAAACGGATCAGGGCAGGGTGGCGATGCGCGCCCGCGAGTGACGGCCAGAGCGATGGGCGCAAGCGCTCGGAGTCCCAGCGGACATAGGCGGGGTCTTCCTCGGGTGGCTCCACCAAGCTCTCCGAGAAGAGGTGTTGCCAATAGTAGGGCAGGGTGTCGTAAACCCGCGGATCGACCTCGGCCTCGTAGTTTCTGACAGTGGTGGTGAACACCACCGGCACCAGGGCGCACACCGCCAACGCCGCCAGCCGTCTCGGAAGAGTGATGGCGCTCTGTGTCAGAAAGACGATGCCGCCGACCACCGCCACGAGCAGTGGGGCTACGAAGGCCCCGGGGACGCCCATCTTGTTGGGTTCGACCCAGTTGGACTGCACGAGCAGCAGCGCGAAGAGGGGCACGAAGAATCCGGCGAGCAAGAGCGCCGAATGCCGCCCTCGCCGCACTAATTCGAGACATCCGAGGAGCGCGAGAGTCGCTCCCACGAAGCCGAGCCGGCGCACGAGATCCAACGGGAACGCCACGAGCGGAGGGTAGGCGGTGAACGGTGAGCGCAGCGGCTCCGGCACGAACGGCCAGTTCAACAGGACGCCGAGATCGAACTCGAGGCCGAAGAAGGAGTGCGGCGCCGGTGGGCGCGCCATGGCGCCCTCGAAAAGTACTCCGCTATGCGCCAGCATGAAGCCGTGCATCACGAGGCAGGGGGCGCCGAAGGCCGCGAGCCCGAGGAGGCAGCGCCCGAGGACTCCGAGTGGTCTGAGTGAGGCGATACGCGCCCGAGTCCACAGGAACAGCGCCACGAACGGTAGGAACAGCACGCCCACGTGGCGAATGGCCAAAAAGAGGCTCAACGCCGCCCCGGCGGCAAAAGGCGCCGGGCGGGCGCGCAACAGGATTACAACCGCCAAAACCCCAAACGGAGCCGACAGGAAGTTCTCGTCGATTGTGTGCGATGCCATGGAGTAAGGGTTGAAGGTCAGCACCAGCGCGGTCGCAAAGGCGGGCCAGGAGCGTCCGAACAGGTTTCGGCCGAGACAAAAGCCCAACCCGGGCAGCAACAGGCCTTGCAGGGCAAAGGCGATGCGAAAGCCAAAAGTGCCGAAGAGAGCCAGGAAGGGAGCGAGTAGGATGCTGGGGCCAAGGCGCTGCCCATCATGGTGGGTGATGAAAATATTGCGATCCCCGCGTCGCGGTCCGTGGGGGTCGGTCTGATAAGCGGTCAGCTCGCTCTCCACGTTGTTCAGCGCCGCATTCTCGGGGGCCATGTAGTCGCCCAGAATCGAACCCGCCGCGCGCACCATGCACGACTCCTGGTTCAGCTTTTCCAAGTCGTAGGCGAGGAGATAAAAGAGGAACGATAGCGCCGTCAGAAGCCACAGCAGTCCGCGCAACCCGCGCCACGCTCGGCTGACTCGCAGGAGCGAGGCCAACCGTCCGCGGCGCATGATGACGATGGCCAGCGCCAAGGTCCAGAGCAAACTGACACCCATCACCATCGCGCGGCTGAGGTGATAGGGGCCGAGAAGTCCTAATAGCCCTATTATGAGCACCGCCGGCGAGTTGACGATGATGACGCCGAGACCGAATGAGAACGGCAACGACTCCGGTGCGGAGTCCTCGCCGCCAAGGAAGTGTTCAAAGAAGAGGCGGCCGGGGACGTAGTAGATGAGCACAAAGAGGGCGGCGAGGAGTAACAGGCTCAGAATCATGGGCTCGCTACCCTCGCTCCTCGGGGGTGGTCAGCTTTGCTCCTTGGTGTCAGCCGGAGCGTCCTCGTCCTTGGGCAAACTCGCGAGCAGCAGCGAGCTCAAATCCATGGTCTTGACGTTGTCTTCCAGATCCTTGGCCTTGAGTGCGTCGTCGAGCATTTGTTTGCAGTAAGCGCACCCCGTGGCGATGGTATCGACCCCCTGTTTCTGAGCCTGATCGACGCGCAGATTGTTGATGCGCTCCTTGGCCTCGAGATCCATCCAGTAGTGACCACCGCCGCCGCCGCAACACAGGCTGGTCTCCCGGCTGTCGACCATCTCCACGTTGTCCAGCCCGGGGAGGGCCTTCAACACGTCGCGCGGCGAGTCGTAGATTCCCTGGTAGCGCCCAAGGAAACATGGGTCGTGGAACACCACGCGGCGCGACTGTTCGACCGAGGGCGTGAGCGCCTTGTCGGCCAGCAGCTTTTGCAAAAACTGGCTGTGGTGCATCACGTTGAACTCGGTCCCGAAGAGCTGCGGGTATTCATTCTTGAACACGTTGTAGCAGTGCGGGCAGCCGGTGAGCAGCGTGTTGAACTCGCGGCTCTGCAGGAGCTCCAACTGTTCGGCCGCGCCGGCCTGGAAGGCCTCTTCATGGCCCATCAGCCGCGCCGGGTCGCCACAGCAGCGTTCGTCGTTGCCGAGAATCCCGAAGTCTATTCCGCAGCGCTCGAGGAGATTGAACAGATCGGTGGCGATGCGATGCTTGACGGGGTCGAAGGTCGTGCAGCAGCCGATGAAGACCAACACGTCGACTTTCTCGCCGGGTTTCACGACTCGCACGTCGAGTGAGTCGATCCACTCCTTGCGCTCACTCTGGGACGCAAACGGATTGCCTTTGTTCTGATAAAGCTTCATGGCCTGGAGAGCTTCTTGCGGCGCACTACCAAGCATCATGATCAGGTGGCGGCGGATCTCGGCGAATGTGTCGACATGGTCGATACACGCCGGGCAGACCTCCATGCAGGCGCCGCACATTCGGCAGAACCAGACGAAATCGTCCTCGAAGGCCGTCCCCACCACGGTCGGCTCTTCACCGTTACCTTCGTCGTCGAGCTTTTTCTTCTGGGCGTCGATTTTCTCGACGAACTCGAGACAGCCCTTGATGAATTGTTTGGGCCCGAACGGATCGTCAATCCGGCGTGACGGACAGACCTCGTCGCAGCGGCCGCAGTTGATACAGGCGTCGAAGTCGAGTCTTTGCTTCCAGGTGAACTCGTCGGCCTTGTTGATCCCGAGGGTGAAGTTCTCCTCGTCGAAGTCCTCGTCCTCCATCATCTCCATCACGTTGACCCGCGCCCACTCACCGCGCGGCTTGAAACGTGAGAAGAAGACGTTGGTCGGCAACGAGATGAGGTGCATG
Source organism: Bradymonadales bacterium (assembly GCA_003559575.1). GTDB lineage: Bacteria > Myxococcota_A > UBA9042 > PWKZ01 > PWKZ01 > PWKZ01. Next base: position 6,166 of record PWKZ01000271.1, read on the forward strand.
AACTTGGTGTACGGGATGCTGCCGATCCAGACAAATGCGAGCACCGTGTGCAGCCACCACATCACTTTGTGTGAGGTGGTCGCGGCTTCGGTGCTCATCCAACCGAGCGCCCCGGCCACCGCCCAGCCGACCGGTGACAGATAGGCCCACGGATCTCCAATCGCCGCGATGCGCAAACCCTCGATCAGATAACCGGTGATGACGATCACCGCCACGAGCCACAGCGGCCACATGTCAATTCGGCTCTTGGTCTCGAGGGTGTCGGGTTGGACGACCAGGCGGCGCCAGACCGCCATCCCGATCCCCACCAGGATCAGCACCCCGGCCGCTTCGGCGCCGACGGTCAGCAGAACATAAAAGTAGCCCTGAAAGAAATTGGTGCCGAAGTCGTAGTCGAGGGCGACCACGGCGGTGGTGAACACCAAGACGATAAAGCTGTAATAGATCAGGGAATGGAAGATCGCGGGGATCCGAGAGCGGCGCACGCGCCCCTGGAACGCCAGCTCGCGGATGACAATCCAGGCCCTCTTGGCCCAATCGCCGACCCGCTCGCCGTCCGCGCGTCCTTTGCGCCAGCTGCTAATATGTCGATAGAGCCCATATCCGAAAAAGCCAAGCGCAACCAGGAACATCCCGTACATGACCAGCACAACCGGCTCATGATTCGGGGCGATGTTCCACATGATCTCGCGATGGGCATCAGACAGGGGGTAGGTTGTGGCGAAATTGACCATCCTCTGCTCCCTTCAAGTTTGCTCCGCGAGTTCTCGACTCCACGGGCAGGCGGTATCAGAAAAAAGCCCGCGACCGGACCGTTATCGGGGCACGAGTCACAGCACTCGTGCATTTTCACTACAACGGTTGGCGAGCGTGTGTCAAATCCCCGAAAACTGTACATCGGTGAAACGCAGGCTCGGCGTGCGGGCCGAAGAATAAGGCCACGGATCGCTGCCTACCTCGACTAGCTGCTTCCAAAACCCCAGGTGATTGCCGGCCACGTTCATCTCGCTGACAGGATGAACAATCGCTCCGTCACGTACCCAGAAGCCATTGATCCCAAGCGAGAAGTCGCCGGTGGTGCTGTTCGAGTTGCCCCCCAAGAAGCCCGTGACCAGCAGCCCTTCGTCAAGGGAAGCGATCATCCGAGCTTGATCGCGCGCCCCGTCGGCCCAGATGATGTTCGTCGTCTGCCCGGTGGTGGGCTCCATTCCGAGCTTTGAGGCGTAGTAGGTGTCCAGGAAGTAGGTCTTGAGTACTCCGGAGTCGAACACCTTGCGCGGCACGGTGGCCATCCCCTCGCCGTCGAAGCGAGTCGAGGCCAAACCTCGCGGGAGGTGGGGGTCGTCGCGGATGTCGAGCAGCGGAGAGCCCACCTCCTCGTTCAAGCGTCCCTCGAAGAACGATTGGCGCTGTTGCAGTGCGGCGCCTGACAGCGGTCGTATCAGATGACCTACGAGGGTCGGCGCGGCGCGGTTTTCAAAAATCACCTGATAGCGCCCCGTGGGCACCTGGCGCGCACCTATCTGGGCGAGCGCGCGCTTCCGCGCTTCCGCGCCGATCCCTTCGATCGGGGGGAGGTCGCTCGCGTGCTGCCCTTGGGCCCAGGACCAGGAGCTCGGCCGGCGTTCGCCCTCGCCGCGGACCGAGACCTGCGCCACCCAAAAGACTCCGGTGCTTCGCTCGGTGCCCTCAAAGCCGTTGGTGGTCACCAGGACGGTTTGTGAGTCGGTGTCGGCCGCGGTGGTGGTGACTGAGATCACCTTGTCGGCTCCTTCGCCGGTGCGCGCCGCTTCCTCGAGCGCCTTGGCGTTGCGGAGCCGATCCTCGGGCGCGAGCGCCGCCAAAGTCGGGTCGACCAGATCGAGATCGTGCTCGACGAGCCCCTCATAGCGGTGCGGTGGCGGCAACATGCGATCCGGATCTTTTGCCAGGTGCCCCGTCATCGCCACCGCGTTTTCAATCCAGCCGACGAGCGCTTCGTCGCGCAGATCGGAGGTGGTGTGCGCTGAGTAGCGGCCCCCCGCGAAAAGCGCCAGCGACATGCCCTGCTCGGTGGACTCACGGATTCGATCAAGCCGACCGTCGCGCCACTCCACCCGCACCTCGCGCCCCCGACTGACCCTGACACGAGCGTCGTCGGCGCCCGCCGCCCTGGCGGCGGCGGCGGCGCGGCGGGCCTTGTCAAACAGTTGTTTCGTGTTCTCGTCACTCATCAGCTCACTCCCCCGACCGACATCCCGCCACACTTGGTGGTCGGCAGCCCAAAGCCCACCGGAACTCTCTGCCCATCCTTGCCGCAATTGCCCATGCCGGAGAAGACCTCGAGGTCGTCTCCGACCATCTCGATCTTTTCGAGCACTTCGGGGCCGAAGCCTATCAGGTTGGCGTCTTTGACCGGTCGTGTGAGCTTGCCGTCCTCGATGAGATAGCCGTTCTTCAAATAGAAACTGAAATCCCCCGATCCAATTCGGACCTGGCCGTTGGTGAAGCTCTCGGCGTAAAGACCATACTTGACCGAGGCGATGATCTCTTCGGGAGCGTGTGGTCCGTTGAGCATGACCGTGTTGCGCATGCGCGGCACCGGAGGGAAGCGATAGTCGTCGCGACGGCCGTTGCCCGTGGGGCTGACCCCGTAGTGTGCCGCCGAGATTCGGTCGTGCATGTAGCTCTTCAGGATGCCGTCCTCGACGAGCACCGTCTGTTCGGTGGGCGTGCCCTCGTCGTCGACGTTTAGTGTTCCGCGTACTCCGGGGTTGGTGCCGTCGTCGACGATTGAGACGAATGACGGAGCGACTCGGCGGCCGATTTTGTCGGCGTACACCGAGATCCCCTTGCGGTTGAAATCGGCTTCCATGCCGTGGCCGATGGCTTCGTGCAACAAGATCCCGGGCAGCCCCGGCGCCAAGACGATCGGGTACTCCCCGGCCGGCGGCGGTGTCGCCTCGAACAGCACAACGGTGCGGCGCACCGCCGACTCGGCCAGCTCCTCGAAACGCCCGCCGTCCAAAAGCTCAAACCCGCGGCGGCCACTGCGGCTCTCGCCGTTGGACTCGCGGCGGCCGTTGGACTCGGCCACCACCATGACGCTCGCCTCGGTCATGGGGCGGCTGTCTTCCACGACAACCCCGTCGCTGGTGGCGATCAAGACGTTGTCGGTGGTGTCGCCCAGGTTGGCCCTGACCGTTATGATGCGAGAATCGGTCTTGCGCGCGCGCTCACAGACAGACTGAAGCAGCGGCACCCGGCGCGCGATCTCCACCTCGGACCAGGGGATCTCGACTCGGTAGTAGTCGGCCGGAGGTGAGACATATTCGAGCGGCGGCGCGGTTCGCCCGCTCGCCGAGGCCACCGCCGAGGCGGTCTCGGCGCTGGCGAGCAGCGCCGGCAGAGACAGATCCTCTGTGAACGCGAAGCCCGTCTGGTCCCCTTTGAGCACGCGAACCCCGCATCCGAGCGCCACCCGGCCGTAGGCCTGGTTGACCTCTTGATCTTCAAGCGCCAGAAAGTTGACCAGTTTGTGCTGGAAATAGAGGTCGGCATAGTCGCCACCACGAGACATGGCCCGTAAAAGCACCTTGCGGAGGACATCGCCATCGATCCCGAAGCGCGCGAAGTGACCCCCACCCGCCGGCCCTCCGATGGCAATCCCGGGGGGGGGCGGGGGTGTCAGATGCGCTCCGGAGCCGGCGCAGCCGGCGATGAAGCCCGGCACCAAGAGCGCGCCGGCGCCCACGGCGCCGGCGGCCAACAATTCACGCCGGGTCCAATCTCGGCGCGCGCCCTCCGGCGCGAAGTCACGGAAAATCTCGTTCGCTGAGTGCATGTTTTCTCCTCTTGAGCCCCTCCCTTGGGTGGCGTAACGCCCCCAAAGCGTCCCGTCGCGACGATATACTACCCTGGAGTGGTCCTCATTTCACACTTGTTTTGAGTGGTGTAAGGTTGCGGGCGAGGCAGGGGAGAGGCGGCGCCTCGAATCCCCAGGGAGCGGAGGGACCGAGAACGTCCGTGGCTTTGCACCCGGTGGCCCGGCACTAAGCCACGGGCGCGATGACGTTTTTGGATTTTTGAGGAGGTGGGATGCGGGAGCCCAAACTCAACACACACCCGGATCTGGCGACCGCCGAGGAAGCGCCGGCCCGGGTGGAGATGACCCTCCGGGCGGTGCTCACCGGGATGCTCATCGGCTCGGTGCTGTCGCTTTGCAACATATACGCGGGGCTCAAGATCGGCTGGGGCTTCAACATGTCGATCACCGCCGCCCTGATCGGCTACGGCTTTTGGCAAGGGGCCCACGCGCTGGTGGGGACCCGTAAGCTCGGGTTGCTCGAGAACAACATCAACCAGACGACCGCCTCGGCAGCGGCCTCCATCTCTTCGGCCGGGCTGGTGGCGCCGATTCCGGCCTGGACCATCATCACGGGCGAGTCTCTCTCGTGGCCGGTGTTGGCGATCTGGGTCCTGGCGGTCGCCTCGGTGGGGGTGGTGGTGGCCCTGGGGATTCGGCGCCAGATGCTGCTGGTCGACAAGTTGCCGTTCCCCAACGGGATCGCTGCGGCCGAGACACTGAAAGAGATGTACGCCAAGGGGCGCGAAGCGATCGCGCGAGTGAAGATGTTGTTGTCGGCGGCCTTGTTCGCCGCGTCGCTCAAGATATTCACTCATGTGATGGGCATCACGGCGACCGCCCCAACCGTCTCTTTCGCCGCCAAAGGCAAGCTCCTCGAAGCCGGTCACAGTGGCTACACCTTGAAAAATCTGGGCTTCGCGTTCGATCCGTCCGTCCTTCTGGTGGGCGTCGGCGCGCTTATCGGGATGCGCGCCTGCGTCTCGTTGCTCCTCGGCGCAATTCTGGCGTGGGGAGTGATTGGCCCGCAGGTGCTGGAGGTGGGCTATGCGCTGCCGCCGCCCGGCGATCCCAACCCCGACGCGCTCTGGTATGGGGTGCTGCTCGAGTGGTTGCTCTGGCCGGGGGTCGCCATGATGGTGACCGCCTCGCTCACCTCACTGGCCTTCTCATGGCGCTCCATAGTCAACAGTGTCCGTCCGCGCCGCCGGGGTGAATCCGCTCCCCCCAAGGATCCCGGTGAAGTGCCGAGTCGAATCTACTTGGTGGTCGCCCTCGGGGCGCTTGTCTTCGCCACCGTGACCCAGACGTTCTTGTTTGAAATTGCGCTCTGGACCGCGGTCGTGGGCGTCATCTTGACCTTTTGCCTGGCGGTCGTGGCGGGGAGGGTCTCGGGTGAGACGGGCATCACGCCGGTGGGCGCGATGGGCAAGATAACCCAGCTGATGTTCGGCGGGATCGCTCCCGGCAACGCCACCGCCAACCTGATGGCGGCCAATGTGACCGGGGGCGCGGCGAGCCAGTGCGGCGATTTGCTGCACGATCTCAAGACCGGACACCTGGTGGGCGCCACCCCCAAATGGCAAGCACTCGGGCAAGCCTGCGGGATCTTCGCCGGCGCGGTGGTGGGCGCCTTCGCCTACACCTTGATAGTGCCGGATCCCGCGGCGATGCTGCTCACCGCAGAGTGGCCGGCGCCGGCGGTGGCTGCCTGGAAAGCGGTCGCCGAGGTATTCCAGCAGGGCTTCGGCGCCATGCCGGACGGGGCGCTCCAGGCGATGATCTGGGCCGGCGCGGTCGGGATCGTGCTGGCCGTGATGGAGCGGGTGGTCCCGAAGAATACGCAACGGTTCGTGCCGAGCCCGGCCAGCATCGGGTTGGCGTTCGTGATCCCGGCCTTCAACTGTATCTCGATCTTCATGGGCGGTGTGCTGGGGCTTTTCGCCGCGCGGGTGGCCAAGACCTGGGCGACTCGCTTTGTCATCGTGCTTGCGGCGGGTCTGATCGCCGGCGAGAGTCTCTCCGGAGTGGGGCTCGCCGTTCACCAGGTGGCCGCCGATATCGCCAGGCGGGCACAGGCCACCTCCGAGGGCGCTCCTCCGGAGGCCGAAGAGGAGGCCCCCGAGATCGAGGAGGGGGCGCGCTTGATTCCGTCCGAGCTTGCACCGCCCAAGCAGACGCCGGCCGCCGACCAATCGGTGCTCAATGCGCATCCTGCAAGATCCCAGCTCTCGCATGAGATTTCGGTTATCAGTGGTGTTCGGCGCCGTGGAGGTCTGCCAACCGCCACGGCTCGAAGGAGAGCTCGGCGATGGAGCTGACCACCTGGGCGATTTTTGTGGCGGGGCTCGCTACCTTCGCGAGCCCTTGCGTCTTGCCTATCATTCCCATCTATCTCTCGGTACTCACCGGGGGAGCCGCCGACCTGAGCGCCCCCGGCCTCCGTGGGCGCTTTTCACTCCTGGCCAACGGGCTCATGTTCGTGCTGGGGTTTTCGCTGGTCTTTTTGCTGCTCGGCCTGACCGCGAGTGCCGTGGGCCGCTTCTTCTTGGCTCACCGCCTGCTTCTCCAGCAGCTCGGTGGGCTGCTGGTGTTCGTTTTTGGGCTCAAGTTCCTGGGGTGGCTCCGCATCGAGGCCCTGGAGCGTGAGAAACGCTGGCAGCTGGCGGGGCAGCGCAAGATGTCGCCGCTGACCGCGTCCCTGATGGGGTTCACCTTCGCGTTCGGCTGGACCCCTTGCATTGGTCCCGTGCTTGGCGCCGTCCTCACCTTCACGGCGGTCTCCACCACCTCGACCTCGCAGGGCGCCGTCAACCTCTTGGCCTACGCCGCCGGGATTGGGCTGCCCCTGCTGGTGGTGGCCGCCCTGGCACAGCCGGGGCTCCTGATGTTGCGTCGCCTGAATCAGTTTCTGCCGCGCATCGAGCGTGCCACCGGGGTGCTGCTCGTGGCCATGGCGGTGCTCATGGTGACGGACAACGTCGCGTTTCTGACTTTCGGCGGGAGTGAGACGACCTCCGCGGAGATCTCGCGCAGCCTGAGCGAGCACACCTCAGCGCCGGCCCGTGAGGGGCGCGATGGGCTCCCCCCAAGCGCGGCGAGAGAGCCGGACGACACCGAAGCCTATGTCTGCCAAGACGAGGTGTGCGTCCTGGATCTCCCCTCTGCGGGCGATCCCGTGGCGCCGACCGCGCCGCGGGAGCGCCCCCGAGTCATCTATTTCCATAGCCCGAATTGCCCTGCATGCCTGCGAATGACTCCCATCGTGCGCGCGATGGGCCGTGACTGCGAAGCCCGAGGGCTTGATGTGGAGCGTGTCGACGTCCAGACTCCCGCCGGGCGCCACAAGGGCGCGCGCCACCGGGTGGTGGGGACCCCGACGCTGGTCTTCATCTCGGCCGCCGATCAAGAGGTGACGCGGCTGGTGGGTGCCTCCTCCTTGGGAGCGGTCAACACCGCGCTCTCGGTCCTGGTGGGCGAGCGGTGCGCCGACTTCTCACCTTTCGACCATTGACCGAGATCAAGGCGCTGCTGAGCTGCCGTCGGGTACTCTCGAGACCGGACTGAGTGTGGCGCTGTTCGGGCGCCGCCACCAAACCTCAATCGTCCACCGCGTCCGTGGACCGAGGGGAGTGAGGCGGGATCAATGAGCAAACGCAGGATAATCCATATTGACCAGGAGCTGTGCGACGGCTGTGGGCTGTGCGTCACCGCCTGCGCCGAAGGCGCCATCCAGGTTTTGGGCGGCAAGGCGCGGCTCGTGAGTGACGTCTACTGTGACGGGCTCGGCGACTGTCTCGGCGAGTGTCCCCAGGGGGCCATCTCGATGGTTGAGCGCGAAGCGCGACCGTTCGACGAGCAGGCGGTGGAGCGTCACCTGGCGGCCTCGCGGGCCGCGCCGGTGCCGGGCGGGTGCCCGGGGACGCGCGGCTTTCAGTTCGACGCGCCGGATCCTCTCCCTGACCACTCCCCGGACAGGACCGCTTCGGCGTTGCGACAGTGGCCGGTGAAGCTGCACCTGATCTCACCGCGGGCGGACCATTTTAAGGGCGCACACCTGCTCCTGGCGGCCGACTGCACGGCGTTCGCGATGGGAGCGTTGCACGGGCGCTTCCTGGCCGGCCGCGCGCTGGCCATCGCCTGCCCCAAGCTGGACGCCGGGCAGGAGGTCTATCATGACAAGTTGGTGGCGCTCATCGATGAGGCGCAGGTGGCCTCGATCACGGTGTTGTTGATGGAGGTCCCCTGCTGCCGCGGCCTGCTGCGTCTGGCAACCGAGGCGGCGGCCGTGGCGCGGCGCGTGGTTCCGGTGAGCCACGAGATCGTCAGTGTTCGAGGCGCGGTGGTGGCCGGCCCACCCCCGCGGTGTGTCTGAGAACCGCAGCGCGTGTGCCGCGATTAGTAGTTCCAGGCGCCTGCGCTGCCCGCACTTCCATCGGAGCCCGAGCTGCCGAGTGACTTGCCGCCGGATCCTCCGGCGCCGCCCGTGCCTCCGGTGAGGAAGGTGTTCTCGCTGTCGTAGTCGGGCGCAACCGTGTGGTTGTGAACGAAGACGCCGTACGAGACGCCGCCGCAGCCGCCGCCGCCGCCGGCGCCGTGTCCTCCGTCGCCGCCCTGACCGCCGCGGCCGCCGTGGCCCATCGCGTACGCAAAGCGGCCCGTCGGGGAGCCTCCGTCCGCGCCGTTGCCGCCGTTGCCGCCGACTCCACCGAGGCCGCCGTTGCCGCCATCGCCCCCCTGGCCGGGGACGATGCGGTTGTCGTTGAGCTGGGGCAGATCGCTCGTCGGAGCATCGTAGACGACAAAGATCACGAACGCGCCGCCACCGGCTGCGCCGCCGCCGCCGCCAAGCCCTCCGCAACCTCCACTGCCGCCGCCGCCGCCGGAACCGCCGAGCGTATCGCTCGGGCTACCGCAGTCGGTGGTCACATCGGCGCCGCCGCCGGCGCCGCCGCCGCCGCCGCCACCACCGTGTTGACCGAGGGCGCCGGAATCACCGGCCTCGCCCCGCCACTCGAGCCCCTGAACCGCGCCGTCCGACTGTCCGCCACCGCAACCGGCGCCCGCCTCCCCGTGGGTGCCGGATCCTCCGTTGGCGCCGCTGAGCCCCGCGGCCGACTCTCCGCCGGTGTTGAAGGTGTTACAGTTGTCGCTGACGCGGTCGTACCCGCCGGCGCCGCCACTGCCGGCCGCGCCCGCGCCTGACGCGGTCGTGCCGTCGTCGCCCGCCGGTTGTTGGTCGTTGTTTCTCGGACACTGGGCGCCGGCTCCGTCGCCCCCGTGAACGGCGTGACCGCCACAGGTATGTATTCCGCCGTCGCCGTCCGCGCCCTGGTTGCCCGGCGTTTCGCTGAGGCTGAGGCAGTTGGAGCGGCGCCATACATCGGTCTCGATCGAGTCTTCTCCCGGCATACCGTTCGTCCCCCCGCTCCCGTCGCTCCCGTCGGCGCCGGCCAGGCCGGGGCCGCCGTGACCGCCGTGGACCACGTTCGAGCGGAGCTCGAACGCCGAGGTGGAGTTGGCGATCCAGACCGCGTAAGAGTTGCCGCCGTAGATGAAGTTGGACATGCCGTAGATGACGAACCCCTCCATCAGGGTCGGCTGTGTGATACCTTCGACCACGACGGTCTTTTTGTCGTCGCCCGGGTCGTCGCCCCGCAGGATGGTCATGGTGGCGGTGATGTTCCGCTCCCAGGTGTCGGCGCGGTAGCCCCCGAGCAGGCTGATGCCGTCGTGCACTGTCACTGTCTCCTCGTAGAGCCCGTCGGCCACGAGCACCTTCGAGCGGCCGTCGGCCACCGCCTCGGCGATCCCCTGCCCGATACTGGCGCACGGGAAGTGGGCCAGCGGATCGTGGTCGGGCCCCGTCCCCATCGGCCCCCGGCCGCAGCCCGGGGTGTCGTTGGCGTGCGGGCTAGTCTCGGCGACGTAGATGGCGTCCGGATCGAGCATGAACTCGCAGCCGTCCATTGGGACGGCGTTCAGGTCGAAGAAGTCGTGTGCGCCGTCGCAGGCCGGCTCGGTGTCGCCCTGCCGGCAGCAGCGCATCTCACAGACAGGGACCGTGTCGTCGGTGTTGCACCGGCCGTAGGCGTTCGGCAGCGCGTAGATCGCGGTGCAGTTGGTAAAACAGTTGCCGCAGGCGTCGTCGCGGTAGTAGTCGCCGAACTCGTCGACGAAGCCCGTGTCGATTATGCCGTCGCAGGTGTCGTCCTGGTAGTTGCACGACTCCTCGGGGGCGGGCGTCCCCGGGATGGCGTTGCAGATCGGGTCGCCCGTGGGGTCGGTCGGATCACAAACCGTCGTCCCCGAGCGCCGGCAGATGCCTTGGCCCGCGAAGCAGACCTCACCCAGGCCGGTGTAGCCCGTGTCGATCACCCCATCGCAGGTGTTGTCGGTGCCGTCGCAGAGTTCCATCGGCGCGGGCAGGACC
>PWKZ01000250.1 GCA_003559575.1 Bradymonadales bacterium
ACCGAGCACCGAGCGGGTGGAGTCAGGTTCAAATGCAAGGAAACAAACCGAATCGGGCGCAGGCCAACGCAGCGCCTACGTTGAGCACCGATTCGGTGCAGGTGACGCCGCAGTTGGGCCTAAATCCGCGCGCGAATGCCGGTGCAGGTGGGGGATTAGGGGGGATGAGGGCAATTTGACAGCCGGCGAACCGGTCTGATAGCAAAGATCGCGGTCGAACCCGCGATGCTCGTCTCGGCGCCTCGCCGAGACGGAGGCCCGAGCACCGCGCGCGCGGGAGCGGAATCAAGATCTTCGCCCTACCCATGAGGAATAAAACCATGTTGACGAGCCTCAATTATCTCACGCCGGCGCGGTCGCTCATCCTCATTGCGGCATTGCTCGCCGGCGTCCTTTGCGGCGCGTGCGGCGGAGAGCGCAAGAGCGCCGCCGCGAAGCTGAAGAAGGGTGTCTCAGCCGGGGGCGGCACCGAGCACGGCGAGCAGCCCTCGCCGCCGTCCGATGATCCGGCGGCCACGAGAGCGCCGGAGGCCCAAGAGACACCGAGACCACGCCCCACTGACGTGGCGCCGGCCATGAATTTGCTGTCCAACCGCTACATGGCACACCTGCGAAGCGAGGGCGGCCTCGTCATCCCGTGCAACGCGCCGGGGATCTTGAAGTACACCCAGGGCACCTGGAAGAGCGATTGGCACACGATGGTGACAGTCGATGGCGCTCCCGCCGCGCTGACCCGCGCGGTTCAAGGGACCTTGCGGTTCCCGTTCGATCCCGCCGCGTGCCGTGACGGCTGCGAGCTCAGGTTCGTCACGAAGGCGCTGCATCCGGGGCAGCGCCTCTCTGTCTTCGTCAACAAGGACGAGTACCCCGCGATGGAGATCGGCGGCGAGTTTGCGGAATATCGGCTCCGACTGCGTCAAGGCAGCCTGGTGGAGGGGGAGAACCAGATCCGCTTCCACCACCGAAGAGCAAGCGACTATCGGGGGATTCGCACCGCGGCAGCTTTCCGCAGCATCGCCATCGTGCCCACCTCGGCGCCGCGGTTCAACGCCGAGGCGGGGGGCGACTTCGTACGCGACGTGACCATCGGCGGCGAGCGTCGGCCGAGCATCGCGCTCAAGGGCTTCGACGGCGCCGACTGGCACCTCACGGTGCCCGAGGGCGCGCGACTACTGGTCGCCACCGGCATCGAGGGCGACGAGGGGGCCTTTGGGGTCACGGTCACGCGCGGGCTCACGGGGGAGACTCGCAAGCTCGCCGACGCGACTGTACGACCGGGAGCTTGGCGCGAACACGACATCGATCTGAGCGCTCTCGCCGGCGAAGTCATCCGACTGTCGCTTCGGCTCAAAGCTCCCGAGGGAGCGCGCGCGGCGCTGGCCGAGCCCGTGGTGGTGGTCCCACCGCGCAAGGTAGAGCCGCCGCCACGGCGCCCCAAGAACGTCGTCATCTGGCTCGTGGACACCATGCGCTGGGACCGCTTGAAGGCCTACAACGAAGCCAGCCGGGTGAAAATGCCGAACTTCGAAGAGCTCGCCTCCGAAGGCACGCTGTATGAACACTTCACAGTGCAGGGCGGACACTCGATCCCGACCCACGCCAGCCTCATCACCGGTCTCTACCCGAGCGGCCATGGCCACAACTCCCCCGACACGCGCCTCCGGCCGAACTACCCCTTGCTGTCCGAGCTGCTCAAAAAGCGGGGGCTGAGGACCGCGCTAATCAGCTCCAACGCGTACGTCTCGACCCGCTGGGGGTTCAACCGCGGCTGGGATCACTACAAAAACTTCATCCGCGACGGAGAAGCGTCGGCGGCCGAGCCACTGTTCAACGAGGCCTCGCGGTGGCTCGAGCGCAACCATCAGCACCCGTTTTTCCTGTATTTGATAACCATCGACATGCACGTGACCTACCGTTGGCGCGACGAGTACTGCCTACAGTACGACCCCGAGCCCTACAACGGGCCGGTGCCGCGCAATATCTCAGGCCATTTCTTGAACCGCATCAATCAGGGGCGGGTGAAGCTCAACGAGCGTGATCGCCAACGCATCATCGCCACCTACGACTGCACCGGCACCTACAACGACGAGTATTTCGGGCGCCTGATGGCGCAGCTCGAGCGCCACGGGGTGCGAGATGACACCCTGGTGATCGTGGTCTCGGATCACGGCGAGGAGTTCTTCGAGTATGGCGGGATCGGGCACGGTCAGTCGCTTCACGACGTACTCGTGCGCGTGCCGTTCATCTTGAACCTGCCGGGAGTGATCCCGCGCGGCAAGCGAGTCGCCACCAACGCCGAACTAGTCGACATGGCCCCGACGGTGCTCGATCTGATGGGGTTCGGCGAGGACGCCAAAGGGATGCACGGACAAAGTCTGGTGCCCGACATCTTCGGTGAAGGGCCGGAGATCCCGCGCCCGGCGTTCGCCGATCAGCGCACCTCGGCCCGCTCGATGGCCATTGGGCGCTTCAAGTACATCCTCAAACATGGGAACAACGCGCAGCTCTACGATCTCGAAAGAGATCCCTATGAGAAAAACGACATCCGCAAGAAACACCCGATTGTCGACCGTTATGCTCGCGATGTGCTCTCATTTTGGGTAACCTTTGACGACCGCTGGGAGAAACCCCGCTTTGGGACCCCCGCGAAGCACAGCGACCGCTTTGTTGAAGAGGTTCGGCACCGACGATGAACACGACCCAACGACTACGCGCACCGCGACACATGGCGCCTCTGGCGCTCGCCGCGATCTTGTTGGCGACGGCTTGCACCACCCCGGTCAAGATCCGCAACGTGGCACCACGAGTGACCCACATCGGGGCGGCGGTACCCATCGAGGGAGGGCTTAGAGTCCTCTACTGGTTGCAGGACCATGAAGGCGATCCTGTCGATCTCCAGGCCGGCTACGGGGTCGGCGCCGCGGTCTGCGACCAGCTCCGCCGCCGGCTCGCCGAGTCCGACGGCGCGCCGCGCTCGCCGGCGCGCGAGGAGCTCGAACCTCTCCTGACCCTCCCCGGCAACTCGCACCATCTCTCGGGAGTTGCCGGCGGCAGCGAGTTCCCCGGGAAAGCCCGTCTGCTTGATTGGGCTCACCCCGACACCCTGGCGCCCGACGAAGTGGTCTGTCTCTACCTGATTCCCGATGATCGCAAAGGGCGCCTCGGCGATCCCGCCTTGTCACCGAACTTCCCGGCGGGCGAAGGTTTCGGCGACCTGCATGTGCCCCCGCCGCGAGCAGACGAGCCCCCGACGGCCGATGTTTTCAGCCCGGAGACCACAGACTCAACGACCGAAAGAGGCGGGGGGTGAGAACGCTGCCCGCCACTTCGAGGGCTCGTGGTCCCATCCTACTGCTTCTGGCGCTCAGCGCCCTCTGTTGCCGTGATTCCTCCCGCCCGAACTCCACGACCTCTCCACCGGAGCCGGAATCCACTCCTGCCCCGCCCACCGTGAGAGAGACCGCGCAAGTGACCGGGAGCGAGGCGCTCGTGGCTGAGCTGCGCCGCCACGGCGGCTGCACCCGGCTCAACGATTGCCCACCGGCACGCGCGCTGGTGCGGCTCGGCCGCCAATCCGTCGGCGCCATCGCGGCGGCGGCCCAAAACGGCCGCGACGATCGCTTCTGGCGCGTGCAGGCGCTTGACACCCTCGGGCGGCTGGGCGGCGAAGAGGCCGAGCGGTTCCTTCTCGACCGCTTGAGCGATCCCGACGAGCGGCTCGGAGCGGATGTCATCCTTGCGCTCGGCCACATGCGCTCTGAGGCGGCCCGTGAGCCGGTGAGCGCGCTCATCATGGGCGACGAGGCGCTCTATTCCCCCGAATTGCGTCTCGCCGGGCACTACCTACTCGCGCGGCTCGGCGACGAAAAAGCGCTCGAATCATTGCGGGCCAAGCTGACACCCGCGTTCATGGAAAACCTCCCGCCCAGCGCGATGTTCACCGCCCTGACGGTGATCCGCTGGTTGAACGACCGGGGATTGACCGAGACGATTTTTTCCGCTCTCTCGCGCTCGAACATCCATGTCAAACGCGTGGCGCTGCGCTTGATCCATGACTGGCGGCTGCGCGAAGCGGCGCCGTACTTGATCGCGCTCTTGGATGACGACTCGTCGGGCGTGCGCCGAGAAGCGGCTAAGACCCTCACCCACGTGACCGGTCGCCGCCACCTCCACACCTCGGAGCAGTGGCTGCGATGGTGCCGGGGAGAGGGCTTGTGTCCAATAGGACACTGAGTCAGCCGCCTGGCGGCGTCCCGCGGGCGGTCCCGGCGCGCTGCTTCGTCAGATCGGGAAAGCCCTTGTGCGACGTGACTTTGGCCACGACTCCGCGGGTTTCCCCGCTCTTCCTTGCAGCCCATCCGGGCCTGCCGCGCGGGCCATCCGCCGACTTCTGACTTCAGTGTCC
>PWKZ01000073.1 GCA_003559575.1 Bradymonadales bacterium
AACCGAATTAGGCGGAGGCGTAGCAGCGCCTACGTCGAGCACTAATTCGGTGCAGGTGACGCCGCAGATGTGCGTGAATCCGCGCGCGAATACCAGGATGGGCCGACGATTATGGGGGCTGGGGCTATGGTCGCGGCGCTTGGGCGCGAGACTAGCGGTCCGCCCCTGAGGCCAACAAAAAGATGAGGAGGAAAAACGATGTCCGCCAAGAAAGCCCCCCCGCACTGGGTCCGGTTTGAAACCGGCGCCGAAGTCACCGCCAGATTCGAGACCTCGGAGGGGACGTTCGTCTGCCGCTTGTTCCCGGATGACGCTCCGATGACCGTCGGCAACTTCGTGGCTTTGGCGCGCGGCGAGGCCCCCTGGAGCGACGGCTCGGGCGGCGGCCCGGTCAGTCGCCCGCTGTATGATGGGACCATCTTCCACCGCGTCATCAAGGATTTCATGATCCAAGGCGGCGATCCGCGCGGCAACGGAACCGGCGGCCCCGGGTATCGCTTCGGCGACGAGTTCGTCAAACATCGGCGCCACGACAAGGCGGGCGTCCTCTCAATGGCCAACGCCGGCCCCGATACCAACGGCTCACAGTTCTTCATCACCGAGGTCCCGACGCCTCATCTGGACGGTCGCCACACCGTCTTCGGCGAGGTCATCGAGGGGATCGACGTGATTCACCGGATCTGTGCTTGTCCGACCGACGCGAGTGATCGACCGAGTCCACCAATCAAGCTCATGCGGGTCACGATCAACTAGTTTCAAGGTCGGTGTCAGGGTAATCGACCTCGACACCGCGTGGGCTCGCCAGCTTGAAAACGGTCAGGTTGCCCTCCCGGCGTCGCGCGACGATGTTCTCGGGCGCCAGCGCCGCTTTGCCGTGTCCTCCCGGCAGATCGACCACAAAGGTCGGGATCCCCATTCCGCTGACTGTCCCTCGAAGCGCGGCTATCAATTCGGGTCCCCGCAGTAACGGGGTGCGGAAGTGCGCGGTGCCGGCGCTGAGATCGCACTGATGCAGGTAATAGGGGCGGACTCGCAAGGTCAGGAGCCGCTCGAACAGAGTGCGCAGTACTCGCTCGTCGTCGTTCAGGCCGCGCAGCAGGACGGTCTGGCTGCCGAGAGGAATACCTGCGTCGGCAAGCCGTGCCAGCGCTCGCTCGGCGGGCGCGGTGAGCTCGCGGGGGTGGGCCGCATGTACCATCACGAACAGTGGGCCGTGGCGCGCGAGCGAGGCCGCCAGCCGAGGCGTAACGCGCGCGGGGAGCACCACGGGCACTCGGGTGTGGATGCGCAGCAGCCGAACAGTCGTGATCTCCCGGAGAGTCGCGAGGATTCGTCCGAGCTGGTCGTCGTCGAGCACCAGGGGGTCGCCGCCGGAGATGACGACCTCGCGAACCTCGGGGTGGGCTCGCAGGTAGTCGCGGACGGATTCGAGCTCGGGGGGCGAGATGCCGCTGTCGCCGCGTTGCCCGACCAGCCGCTTGCGAGTGCAGAAGCGGCAATAGACCGCGCAGGCCTCGGTTGCCAACAGCAGCACGCGGTCGGGGTAACGGTGGATGAGTCGCGGCACCACGGTGTGCTGCTCTTCGGCCAGAGGGTCGGAGCTGAGTGAGTCGTCCTCACAGAGTTCGGCGGCGCGTGGGATGCAGGTGCCGAGCAAGGGGTCGTTCAGGTCCAAGGGATCGGCCGCGGCGAGATAATCCCGCGGGACGCGCAGCGGGTAACGCCGGATGAGGTCGCGAAGCCCTGCGGAATCGGCGGTCCAGGGGCTCGATGGCCCAAGCACTCGGTCGAGCGCCGCGATGCAATCTATAAATCGTGCTGCATGTGGATTTTGCTTAGCCAAAAAAAACTTCCGTTCCAAGAAAAAGCGTAGCACGAACTCGACCCGGAAACCCATAATCGTCGTTCCGTTCTGAGGAGCGAGCGTGTGGAGGCGCGTGCATGTGCAAGGAAGCAAACCGTTCTTAGGCGCAGTCCAACGCAGAGCTTAAGTCGAGCACTAATTCGTCTGCAGGTGACGCCGCAAAATCGCCCGAATCGCTTCCCGAATCCCGGATGGGGTGGAGGATTGGGGCCCTTGACACCGCTTTGAAGCCGTGAAAAAAACATACGGAGTTCGCAAGGTCGTTTTGACCTGTTCTTCCGTCGTTCCAGGCTGAGGTCCGTCTATCGGGCCTCGGAATGAAAGGAGCAGCCATGGGTGTCGCCGTGCTGGGAGTAGGTTTCAGTGGCGCGTTCCCGACGTCGACTGGGTTATCTTATCGCGAGCTTATCAAGCGCGCGGCCGAGATGGCTTATCAGGACGCCGGGATTGAGCCGGAGGAGGTCGATGGGGCGGTCTCGGTGGAGGAGGACTTCATCTCCGGCTATTCCATCGCCGATGAGTACGTGCCCGACCAACTTGGGATGGTCCGTAAGCCGGTCTACACGGTGACGGGCGACTTCCTACAAGGGATCGCTTCCGCCGTGATGCAGATCGAGACCGGGCAGTTCAAGACCGTGGTCGTCGAGGCGTACAGCAAGGCCTCCAACGTGCTGCAGAAAGACGAGGTGCTGCACTTTGCCTTCGACCCCGTGTTTGGGCGGTTGGGCGTGAGCCCACACTACCTGGCCGGGATCGAGATGCAGCGCTTCCTCGACGAGTCGCTCCACAGTGTCATCGATGTCGGCGAGGTGGTCACCCGCAATCGCGCGCGGGCCATCGCCAACCCGCTCGCGCCCTACGGCGGCCGCCTGTCGCTGGAGGATGTCTTGTATGGCCGCCCGGTGGCGACACCGGTGACCGAGTCGATGATCGCCCGTCACGCCGACGGCGCCGTGGTGGTGGTCCTCGCGGCCGACGAGACCGCGCGCGAGCGAGCCAATGGGAGGCCGCTCGTGAGGTTGACGGGCACCGGCTGGGGATCGGCCACCTCCATCGTCGAGCGGCGCGATCTGGCCCTCTCGGAGGGGACGCTGATCGCCAAGGAGCTGGCGTTCAAAGAGGCCGGGATTGAAGACGCGGCGAGCGAGATCGATTTGTTCTACCTGTCGGATCACTACGCCCACCGGCAGCTCGTCCACATGGACGCCTTTGGGCTCAGCGACGAGGATTTGCCGGCGATCAATCCCGACGGCGGGGCGCTGGGGATGGGCGATCTCTTCGAGGCGACCAGCGGCGTCCGAATGTTCGATGCGGTGCGGCAACTCAGGGGCGAGGCCGGAGCACACCAGATGGCGGGCGCTAACCGAGCGCTGGTGCACGGCTGGCGTGGTCTGCCGACCGACACGTGTGCCGTGGTAATTCTCGAATCTGGCGGCCCGCGGGGCCTGAACGGGAGGGACGCATGAGCCGGGTGGCTGTAATTGGTGCGGGCATGACCCGCTTCGTGCGCCGGGCGGAGGAGTCGTCCGGCGAGCTGGCGGCGCGCGCGGTGGAGATGGCGCTCGAGGATGCCAACCTCGACATCGACGACATCGAGTGTGTCATTCAGGGTACGGCGCCGGACGCCTTCGACGGCGTCCACATGAAAGGAGAGCACCTGATCGCCGGCTCCGGCGGATCGGGCAAGCCCTATATGCGGCACTTCGTGGGCGGGGGCACCGGCGTGTTCAGCCCGATCCACGGCTGGATGCATGTGGCGTCCGGCAAGTTCAAGAACTGCCTCGTGGTTTGTGAAGAGAAGATGTCGCCCTGTGTCCCGCACCCGGCGGGCGCGTTTTTGACAATCTTCGATCACACGACCGAGCAGCCTCTGTTTCTCACCTTGATTCACATCTTCGCCATCGAGATGGCGAGGTTCATGCACGCGTACGGCTACACCGAGGAGGAGTTGGCGCAGATCTCGGTCAACAACAAGCGCAACGCCATTGATCATCCGGCGGCGCAGGTGGCCGAGGATCTGACCGTCGCCGACGTGATGAACTCGACCTTGTTGTCGTGGCCGGTCAAGCGCTACGACATCAGCCCGACCTCGGACGGCGCCGTGGCCATCGTCCTGTCCAACGAGCGTGTGGCGCGCCATCATTGCAAGGCGCCGGTGTTCATTGACGGCGTCGGCTATCGGCTCGACACGGCCTATTGGTGCACCCGCGACCTGGCCTACCCGCAATATGTCGCCATGGCGGCGCGGGATGCTTACAAGATGGCCGGAATAGTCAAGCCCGAGGACGAGATCGACGTCTGGGAGCCCTATGATCCGTTCGCCTACAAGGCGCTGCACCACATGAATGGGCTGCTCATGGACAAGACCGGGCGCAAGGTCCGCGAGCTGTTCGACTCGGGGGCCTTTGCCCGCGACGGCAGCCATCCGATGTGTCCTTCGGGTGGGGCGCTGGGCGTCGGCAACCCCATCGCCGCCACCGGCCTGATGAAGATCGCCGAGCTGTACTTCCAGCTCTCCGGGCAGGCCGGCAAGCGCCAGGTCAAGCGCCACGCCCACCGCGGGATCGCGCAGGCCTGGGGAGATCTGATGCAGGTCGGCACCGTGGTGGTCATGTCCGGCGATGGATCGCTCCCGATTCGCAAGACCCCTTGGTCCGAGCGCACCAAGGACGATCTGGTCGGCACTGCGATCAAGAACGTCAAGGAGGTGCCGCACACCACCTACGAGCCCAACTTGACCTACGCCTGGGACGACGGGTACGCGCTGACCACCTATCTCGACGGCTTCAAGCAGGGCAAGATCCGCGGTTCGCGTTGCTCCGAGTGCGGCCGGATGATGATCCCCGCGCGATCTTTCTGCGAGCTTTGCAATCTGCGGCACGTCGATCGCTACTACGATCTGCCCGACACCGGGACCGTCGAGACCTACACGCTGTCTCATGTGGATTGGTCTTCCGCGATGTTGCCCGACGGCCAAGTGAACATCTTCGCGGTGGTCGCAATCGACGGCGCCGCCGACCAGATGGGGCTCGTACACCGCCTCGGCGGGGTCGATCCCAAGGACGTTCACATCGGGATGCGGGTCAAGGCGGTCTGGAAGCCGGCCGCCGAGCGCACCGGGACCGTCACCGACCTCGAGTACTTTCGTCCGCTGGCAAAGGACGAGGACAAGGGCGAGATCGCGACGGTGCCGGTCAAGCCGGTGGAGGTCGACACCCTCAGCGCCAAGACGGCCAGCGGGAAGATCCCGCTGTCGTACGCCTATACGGCGGGGCTTGGCGGTCGCAAGTTCTACGAGGATCTCGCCAAGGGAGTCCTCACCGGCACCTACTGCGAGGAGAGCGACACTGTCCTTGTGCCGCCGGCGGCCTTCTGCGAACGGGGGATGCACGCCCTCGATCCCAACGCCGACTCACGAACGCTCGATGAGGGGTTGGGTTCGGTGATGGCCGTCACCAAGGTCTATGAAGACCGTGCCGGGCATCTCCTCGACGAGCCCGTCTACGTGGTTCAGGTCGAGTTCACCGAGCCCGGTATCCACGGCAGTGTTTTCGGCCGCCTCGATCTCGACGGGCACGACCCCGAGGACATCTATCCCGGGATGCCGGTCGCAGTGGTCCCGCTCTCCCTCGAGGGCAACCGCACCGGGCCCGAGTGTGTCCGCTTCCGCCCGCTCTAAAGCCCGTCGCTGCCCGCGGCCTGCCCATCGCCCAAACCACCCCAATCGCTCCTCAATCCCTGCCTTGACACCCTCGTCGCTCGGTTCGAGGGGGTGTTCATGGCTTGGAGTCGGCTACGATTGCCCCGGCCGGTATTGGTCCTCGTAGTTTTGAGAGCCGTCATGGATGGGGTACACTGCCTTGCAAGTCGCGGGGGAGCCGCGTGGTGCGGCGAGTGGCCGCTGCTTGAGCCCAACTGGAGGAGCGTCGATGCGATTCGTGCGGATTATGATTTGCCCCCGCGCCCTGGGGCAGTTCTTACTTGTGGTGATCATGTTGACGGTGAGCGGTCGGAGTTTGGCTGAGGAGCAGGCGCGCGATGAAGCGCCGGCCCCCGAGTCGGAGAGCGGTGAGGCGGCCGACGCGACCTCGCTCGGGTTGGGTATGCTGCCGCCCGGATCCCAGGCGTTGCCGCGGCGGGCCGAACTTCCCGACCCCGGCGAAGGGCTGCGGGTTGTGGTGGGGCCGAGCGCCAGACGCCGCGAGCCGGTGGCGATCCCGGAGGCGCTGTGCGCGGAGGGCGCCGGGGACGCTTGCCGCGAGGTGATCTCGGTTCTGCGTAACAACATGTATCTCTCAGGATATTTCGACGTTTTGCCGGCCAAGACCTACATCGCCGACATGAGCAAGGAGTCGCTCACCAACACCAGTTGGGCCGACTGGATCAACGTCGGGGCCACCTATCTCATCAAAGCCGAGGTCAAGGGCGACGATCCCCATGATCTCGCCTTTCGTTTCTACAACGTGGTCGAGAAGCAGGCCTATGAGGTGGCGAGGCAGGACCGAGAAGGTGTCGCGCGAGGCAGCTTGCGTCGCGTGGTGCACGAGTTTTCAAACGGGGTGATGGAGGTCATCAGCGGAACCGCGGGGGTCTTCGACACCCAGATCCTGTACTCCGTGGTGACGGGGCTTCAGACCAAGGCCATCGGCGTGATGGACATGGACGGGCATGGCGCGCGCATCCTGCACGGCGGCTCGAGCATCAATATGCTGCCGAGCTGGGCTCCCGACGGCAATGTGCTGTACACCTCTTTCCGCACGGGAGTGCCGAGTATTTGGCTCGGCAACAAACGTCTGGCGCGAGATCATCACCAATATCGGCGGGCGCGCTTCTCACCCTGCGGGACGGTCCTCGCGGTGAGCGTCGACCGGGGGAGCCAGTCCGATATATGGCTGATGAGCCCCGAGGGAGAGATGCTTGAAAATCTCACCAACTCCTGGGCCGACGAGGTGAGCCCCACCTGGTCACCCGACGGGAGCAAAATCGCGTTTGTTTCGAGCCGCGCCGGCGGCCCGCAGATCTACGTGATGAACCGCGACGGGAGCGATCAACGGCGGCTCACCATGGCCGGGGGATACAACTCGACCCCGGAGTGGGGAGTAGGCGACAAGATCTTGTTTGCCGGCATGGATGACGGACACTCCGACATCTTCACGGTCGATCTGGAGGGGAATATCGTCCGGCTGACCCAGGATCAAGGCAACAACCGCGATCCCGCGTGGGCCCCCAACGGGCGTCACGTCACCTTCACCTCGAACCGTGACGGCCCTTATCAGCTCTGGATCATGACCGAGTGCGGGCGATGGCAGTTCAAAGTGAGTGATCAGTCGCAGGTCAGCGCTCCGTCCTGGCTTCGTTGAGAGATGGAAATGAGGAGTTTGTAACATGCCTACCGTTGCAATTTTCGGGGCCACCGGCGCTGTTGGGCGTGAGATGCTGCGAGTGCTCGAAGCCCGCGACTTCCCCGCCGGTCCCATTCGACTTCTGGCCACGGCCCGCTCGGCGGGGACCGAGATGGCATTTAGAGGGCAGAGTGTCGTGGTGGAGGATATCGCCACCGCCGACTTAAAGGGGATCGACATCGCGTTTCTGGCCGCCGGCGGTGCCGCGAGCCGGGAGTTGGCGCCGAGGCTGGTCGAGCGCGGCGCCTTTGTGGTGGATAACAGCAGCGCATTTCGGATGGACTCGGACGTGCCGTTGGTCGTGCCGGCCATCAACGGCCGCCTCGTGGCCTACAAGCGCCACCGCCTGATCGCCAACCCCAACTGCTCGACGACGATTCTACTCATGCCGCTGGCGCCGCTCCACGCTCGCTTCGGGTTGTCCAAGGTCGTCCTTTCCACCTACCAGGCGGTGTCGGGGGCCGGCCAGGCCGGGGTACGCGAGTTGGAGCGCCAGATAGAGTTGCACGCCACGGGAGAGCCCGGCTCGACCGAGGTCTTCGGGCTGCCGATCCACTTGAACCTCCTGCCGCAAATCGGACCATTGGGAGACGACGGGTTTTGCCAGGAGGAGCGCAAGATAGTCACTGAAACCCACAAGATCTTGGGCGACTCGAGCTTCACTGTGGTGCCCACCACGGTGAGGGTGCCGACCATGCGCTGCCACGCCGAGTCGGTCTATGTGGAGACCCGGCAGGCGACCGACTGCGAGCGGATTCTGGCGGCGTGGGGTGGGATGCCCGGGCTCAGCATAGCGGGGGGCTGCGGGATGACACGATGGCCGACTCCGCGGGAGCTTGCCGGCCGTGACGAGACCGAGGTCGGTCGGCTGCGCGCGGCCTCGGCCGATGGACACTGCTACTCATTCTATGTGGTGGGCGATCAACTCCTGCGTGGGGCGGCGCTCAACGCAGTCGAGATTGGCGAGCTGCTGGTCTAGCTGGCTCGCATCCGGAAACTCCGTTTCCGGATGCGAGCTGTCAGCAATCAGCCAACCTACTGGCGTCACGGGTCCTGGTGCTTGCGGATTTGAACCAAGCGGCGAGGGGGAGGCATGGCGCGGCGGATCGTGATGAAGTTCGGCGGTACCTCGATGGCCTCCAACGACGCCCGCGCCGAGGCGGTGGCGCGGGTGAGCGAGCACCACTACCAGGGCGACTCGGTGGTGGTGGTGGTCTCGGCAATGGGGCGCAAGGGGCAGCCCTATGCCACCGACACGTTGCTCGCGCTGGCGGCCATCAGGGAGGAGACGGGGCTGTGCGGCTGTGATCTGGCCCCGCGCGAGCGCGATGCCATCGCGGCTTGCGGCGAGGATTTATCGGCCGCGGTGTTGGCCTCCGAGCTCATCGCGCGCGATTTGCCGGCGATCTCGTTACGCAGCCACCAGGCCGGGATCATCACCGACGGTGTATTCGGCAACGCACGCATTGCCAAGGTCGAGACCAGTCTGATCGAGCGGCGGCTGGATGAGGGCCGGATTGTGGTGGTCACGGGCTTCCAGGGGGTCTCGCCCGACGGCGACATAACCACACTGGGGCGCGGTGGCAGCGATACCTCGGCGGTGGCCCTCGGGGTGGCGCTCAAGGCCGATCTGGTGGAGATATACACCGACGTTGACGGGATCTACAGCGCCGACCCCAAGATGGTGCCCGAGGCGATTCCGATTCCGGTGCTGCCGTACCGCGAGGCGGCCGAGATGGCCCACGGTGGTGCGCGGGTGCTCCACCCCCGGGCCGCCGAGCTGGCCGAGCGCTACTCGCTCAATCTGCGCATTTGCAATACTTTCTCGCGCGCGCCGGGCACTCTTTTGACCACCGCCGAGCGTCTCACCGAGGAGGGGCTCGACGCCCGCCCGGACAGGCTGGCGCGCGCCGTCACCTCGTTTTCCCCCGTGGCGCAGGTGAGCGTGTGCGACGAGCGACTCGCCGAGCACTTCGACCACACGGTGGCGTTGCTCGAAGCGTTGGCCGAAGCCCACCTGAGCCTGGACATGATAAACGTGCACCCGGATCGACTGATTTTCACCCTCGCCGCCGACAGGGGCGCCGAGGCCCGCGCGATAGTCGAGAATGCCGGTTACAGCTTGCTGAGCCGCGATCTATGCGCCAAGGTGAGCCTCATCGGCGGGGGCATCCATGGTGTCCCCGGGGTTGTGGCCCGCATCGCGCGCCTTCTGGCCTGCGCGGGGGTGCCCATCCTGCAAAGCGTCGACTCGTCGATGCACATCTCGGTCCTGGTGGCTTGCGAGCAAGAGGCCTGCGCGGTGAGGGCGCTGCACGCGGGGTTCTTGAATTCTACTTGAGTTGCGAGAGCACTCGCATCTCCCCAAATGGGCGGAGCCGCACTAGATGCCATTGCCGCCGGAGAGATAGCGCTCGGCGTCGAGCGCCGCCTGGCAGCCCATCCCGGCGGCGGTGATGGCCTGGCGGTAGCGCTTGTCGGCCACGTCGCCGGCGACGAACACGCCCGGCACTCTCGTGCGAGTGTTGTCATGGACCACGAGGTAGCCGTCCTCGTCGGTCTCGAGCTGATTTCCCAGGAACCCGGTGTTGGGCGTGTGGCCGAGGGCATAGAAGAGCCCCGCGAATTCCTGCTCGCGTCGCTCGCCGGTGCGCGGGTCCTCGAGCACCACGGAGTCCAGCATTCCCTCGGAGTTTGGGATGAGCCCCTGGACCGTGGTGTGCCACAGGAACTCGATCTTGGGGTGCTCGAGGGCGCGCTCTTGCATGATCCTGGAAGCCCTGAGCTCGCCCCGGCGGTGGATTACCGTCACCTTGGAGGCGAAGCGGGTCAGGAAGATGGCCTCCTCCATCGCCGTGTCGCCGCCGCCGACCACCGCGATCTCCTTGTCGCGATAAAAAAAACCGTCGCAAGTGGCGCAGGCCGAGACCCCGCGGCCCATCAGCAAGGCCTCCCCCGGCAGCCTGAGGTAGCGGGCCGAGGCGCCGGTGGCGATTATGAGCGCCTTGCACTCCTCGACGCGCCCCTCGACGAAGACCTTCAGGGGCCGCTCGTCGAGCGCGACCTTGTCCACCTCGGCGTATTCGTGTTCGGAGCCGAACCTCTCGGCCTGCTCGCGAATGAGATCCATGAGCTGCGGTCCGGCGATCCCGCGCGGGAATCCGGGGAAGTTTTCCACGTCGGTGGTGATCGTGAGTTGACCGCCGGGCTGAAGCCCCTCGAGCACCAGCGGGGCGAGTCCGGCGCGGGCGGTGTAGACGGCCGCGGTCAACCCCGCCGGCCCCGAGCCAATTATGATCAATTCTCGCATCGCGTATCCTTCCTGTATCCTTCCTGGTGCTTGGTCTGCGGAAAGGCGCACCCGCGCCCAAGCCGACTCAGCGAGGTTCTAACGCGCCGAGGATTTATCCGTCAAACACGAAGTGGCTCAGGCCGGGGCCGACCGTGAACTGCCGGCCGCCTTCGTTGAACTCGAACAGCTCGGGGTCGCCGCGGTGTCGGCAGGGGCGGTTGAGCACGCTCAGCTCGACCGACTCGTCAAATTCGACGCGCGCCATCGCGACCCCTTCGCGCGCTTGCCATATCTGAACCTCCGGCCGGATCGCGCCGGCCTCGCGTGGCAGGAGCAGCGAAAGGAAGCCGGCCGCCCCCGCCATGTCGCTGTCGACCGACAGCGCCGCGTGATATGAGAACGTCCCCCAGCCGGTGGCGTGCTCCTCGCGGTCGGCGCGGTAGCGCGGAACGCCCGAGGTCGGCATGACGAGGACATCGATCTCCGCCCGCGGCCTCATCCAGCGCCCTCCCTCGGCGAGTAGCTCGAATTGGCCGTCGGGCACATCCTCGCCCCCGAGCCCATTCATTCGGTAGGTGTAGGTGCGAGGCGAGAGGTCGCTCGGATCGCTCGGCGCGAGCCGGTCCTCGACCACGAAGAAGCGGCCCCCCGAGCGCACCACCCGCCTGTGAACCTCAGTGTTCGCGTACTCGGTCGTCATTGTGACGGTGGAGAGCTCCGGGTCGTCGTCAAAGTCTTGAAGGAACGCGTCGGCGCCGATGTGCACTGAGATCTGGGACTGACGGTTGGGCGAGCCCTCCCCGTTGACCAGCACGAGGTTGTGGTCCTTGGCCTGGTTGACGAGGTGGCGGTGTGACCAGTTGATGTAGCCGGGATCGATGAGCAGCGGTTCGCCGCGGTACCACAGGAGAATGTTCCCCTCATCGGGGTGCTCGTGGCCGAAGCCGTGCTCGCGCACCGGGCCGTGCTCCCCTTGTATGAGCAGCCACAGGGCGTCCGGGCCGAGGTCGGAGCGGAAGACGGCGAAGCCGGCCTCATACCGCTTACCGTCGAGCGGCCAGTCGGGTACGCGCGGCTCCATCTCCGGATCGAGCAGGGCGAAGGTGGCCACTTCGGCGTATTCGGCATAAAGCTCGACAGCCGGCATCTGCCAGTTCCACAAGAAACGCGGGTCGTCGAACAACCCTGCCAGGAGCCCCCCGTGTAATGCGACGTAGTTGGCGTCGTCGGTGTTCGGCAGGCGTCCGTCGGGCAGGGCGGTCCACAAGGCGGTCTCGAAGACTTCGCGGAAGCGCGGGTCCACCGCCGGATCGAGCACTTCGATGATTTGCCCGTGGCGAGGATCGCTGTGCCTGGTGAAAGTCGCGAGGTTGCGGTATGCCCGGCTCGTCCCTTGCGCGAAGCGGTGGTAGGCGGCCATGAACGGTAGATAGTTGTGGGCGCCGTATTGGAGGTAGTTCCACCCCTCGGCGAAACCGCCCCCCGCGGCCTGGATCTCGGCGAACACGTACACCATGCCGGTCAACCCCTGGTTGATGTCCCAGGCGGCCATCGGGCGGTCGTTGATTGCCAGCGCGCAGAGCCCCAGCGTGGAGTCCGCCTTGGCCGGGTGGTTGTTCATCGCCAACGTCATCACCAGGAGGTGCGCCGGTGTGAAGTAGGTGACGTCGCGATACTGATCGATGCGCTCGATGAGCCGCGCGCGGGCCGCGGCGATTAGCTCGGGGGCGACTAGGTCGCTGCCGGCCAAGAGGTCATAGGCGGTACAGTAGTCGATGAGCGCCTGGCTTTCGGTGAGGTTGAACTTGGAGTTCGGGTCCAGTGTGGCGGCACTCGGGAACGGCTCGGCGAGAAGCTCGGCGGCGGCGATGGCCGGCCCCGGATCTTCGTCCATGAGCGCCACGAAGGATTTCGCGAGACAGATTCGGGCCTTTGAGAGCGAGACCAGGGGGTCGAAGATCTCTCCAACTTGTGCGGGAGGAGTTTGGCCGGCCCGTGACTCGAGGCGCGCCATGAGTGTGCTGTGCGGCCCCTCGTCGCGCTTTGCGCGGGCGCGCAGCTCCGGGAGATCGTCGGGCCCGAAGAACAGCCGGGGGTGCTCAATGAGCGTGTACGGGTGCCACGCGGGGGCGCTCGATGGATCGTGGGGGTCGGTGCCGGCCTCGATCTCTTCGAGATCAGGGACGCCGTCGCCGTCGGAGTCCTGAAGAGGATCGATCAGAGTCGTGTCCTCCTCTCCAGTGTCGCCGCCATCGGCCTCGGAGTCGTCGCGAGTGTCTTCGGTGGTCTCCCACGCTGTGTCGGCATCGGCGGGGGAGGCGTCCTCCGAGATTGGGGGGCCGAGATCGGCCGGGGGTGGGGTCTCGGAAGATAGGTCCAGGGGTGTCTCAACGTCTTCAGCGGGGGCGATGATGTCGGGCTGATGACGAGCGGGCGGCTCGTCGCCGCATGTCGCCACGGAGAGCAGAAGGCAGAGCGCGATGGTCTTCAGAATCACAGGCTGTAGTCGCACGTTTTGCCTCCGGGCGGGTTGAACCGTCCGTCTTCGTCGGTTCTCACGTAGATGGCGTTGGTGACGAAGCGGGGGACTCTTCTCGCAGTGCCGAGGTAGAAGCCGCGCGGTTGTGCCTTCGTGCCGAACCCGGCGACGACCACGTGGGAGTCCTCGAGAATTGGAACCTCCACCACGTCGTCGAACTTGATGAGCTCGTCAGGGGCGGTGGTCGCCACTGTCAAGACCTCGTCGCAGTTGACGAACACCTTGAAGTGGGTCACGTCGATCTCCGGCAACGCCTGGATCTCGACCGCCAGCTCAATCACCCCCTCGGAGGCGACCAGGGTGTCGCCCATTCCCGCGATGCCATTGGCCCGGACACGCGCGAAAGCGCCGGTGCTCACCAGGGCGCGCCCCGCAAGGAGCCCCTGGACGAGCTGATCCTGGTCGAAGTCGGCCGGATGGTCGTCGGCCACCTCGACGTATGTGATTGGGCTGCCGATGTCGTCGCCGTGAGCGTCGCGCACTGCCACGGCGGTTACTCTGTGGCCGAAGTTCAAAAAAGACATCCAGTCGTCGAACAGGCCGGTCTGGCGTTGGCGGCTTGGGTTCAAGAACGGGTCCTGGTGGCCGTTCATCAGCTCGAAAGTGTCGAAATCCCATGACCACAGCGCGGCGTCCGGGTGCAGCCCAATCAGGGTGGGGTCGGTCAACTCGGGGGCGCCTGTGAGGCGATTGTAATCCACGAGGCACAGGTAGCGGCACCCCGCGCGAGGGTGGTTGAGCTGGATTATCCCGGCCCCCCTGGCCCGGCCTGCTTCGTAAATCTCGGCGATGTCGAGCCCGTACCAAACTACGAAGTCGCCGCGGCGGTAGTCGTCGCCGAGGCGCGGCTCGAGCGGGAAGGCGTTGACGTGTTCGGGCACCGAGGCCGTTATCTCCTGGCCGCTGATAGTGGCGACCCAGTCGTGCAGTCCGGTCTCGTCGATCCCCGCCTGCCACCCCTTGATCACCTCGTGATCGCTGGCGACGACCACGTCGAGCCCCTCGGCGGCGACGGTGGCGATGCGGTTGGCGAGTGAGATCCGGCTGTCGGGGCTGGGGGTGGCGTGTGCGTGGGTGTCCACCGAGATGAACCCGCTTGTGTCGAGCAGTCGCTCGAGCGTCACGTCGAGCGCGACGGGATCACCCGGCGTAATTGTGATGGGGCCGGAAAAGAATGAGTACTCGTAGCCACGGGTGACGGTGACGTCATACTCGCCCGGCGGCACCGGGCGAGTCTCCGGTTGCCCGATCCCGAAGAAGCGCGCGACTCGGCTTTCTCCCTGCCAGAGAGTCACCCGGGCCGGCAGCCCGCGGTCGTGCATGTCGCGGATGTCGAAACTCAAGCCTCCGGAGTCGCCAAGAGAGATCACCACCGGCTCATCGCTTTCCGCCAGCCGAACCACGATGGGGTCTGGGAGTGGGTGTCCGGGCTTGTGCGCTTGCAGGCGGTAGTCGACGGGGAGGTCGGGCAAGAGCCCTTCGAATTGTCCGTCATGGTCGCTCTCGAGTTGGTCGAAGGTGCGCCAGTGACCCTCACCGGTTCGCATTTGGACATCGACGTTGACACGCTCGAGCGCGCTGCCGTCGGTCTCCAGGCGAGTCTCGCCTTGGAGCCGGAGCTGGCCGTGGTCGGTTGGATAGATGCTGCGTGGGTGCATGGCGTGCAGGTGGCGCACGGCGGTGTTGGCGTCGCCGTCACCGACCGCGAACAGGAGCCGGGTGGTGCGCACCTCGTTGCCGCTGCCGGCGGGGCCCAACTGAGTCGAGTTGATCACGGGCCGCACGTCGAGCAGCATCCGCACCCCTGAGATTTGGGCGCTGGCTATCGTGTGTCCCACCATGCCGAGTGCCCAGGCGCCGTCGGGTCCCGCGGCGGCCAGCCAGGGCACCTCGAGATCAAGGTTGTAGCCCGCGACCCGCATCTCGTTGCGCGAGAAGTAGAACTGCTCGGTCGTGTCTCCCGGGAAAATGACGGCCCCGGCGAAGACCGCCTGGGGGGTGGACAGGAGGTTTTCAACAGTCAGGGTGATCTCGAGCACTCGGCTGCCGGGGGACAACTTGTAGTCGAGTGTGAGCGCGACGCCCAGCGGATCGCTCGGCGATCGCGGGTTGCCGGCCAAATAGGCTGTCCTGATGAGCTCGTACTCGATGAGCCAGAAGCGGTCGTCGGTACCCTGGACGCGGACGTGGGCCGGAGAACCGTTCGATCCGTCGGAGACTATCTCCACCTCGAGTCCTTTGAAGAGTCGCAGATCGGCCAACTCGAATTGATCGAGTGTCCCGCGACCGACGGCCAACCCCAGCTCATCGAACCGCTCTTGGCCGGTGGGCGCGCAGCCGCCGACGGCCAGCGCGTCGACGAGAATGCCACCGTAATCGTAGTAGGTGCGGATGCGCTCGACTCCTTGGATGACGAACACCGCGTGCTCGTTGGCGAGCAGAAAGTCCCCGGGCCCGCCAAGCGCGCTCGGCCCCTCGGCGCGGGCATCGGGGTGTTCGATGAGGCGCGCCATGGCCCCGCCCGGGGGAGGACAGCCCTCGACGAACAGCCCGGGCCCGGTCTCCACCGGCACATCAGGCCCCGCTGTGGTGTCGGAGACATCGCCGGGGCCGGCGGTGAAGCTTGAGTCGGGAGCGTCGCCGGCTCCGGCGTCGTCGTTTGTGCCGGAGGTGTCTGCGGGGGCGCGGATTTCGGCCCCGGCGTCCGGCGGCGGCGCTGCGTCGGGTACCACAGTCAAGGTTCGGGGGCTTTCATCGCACGCGATGGGAATGACCGAGAGCACGAGCGCGAAAATCCAAAACAGAGGGATGGATTGGCGGGGTGGCTGTTTCATCGGTCTCTCTCCAGGCCAAGAAGCGAAAGAAAGCCGGGCACCAAGTCCTCTACTATACACCAGGACCATAATCGTCGGATCGTTCTGAGGAGACCCGCTAAGTGGAGGCGCGTGCATATGCAAGGAAACAAGCCGTTCTTAGGCGCAGTCCAACGCAGCGCCTACGTCGAGCACTAATTCGTCTGCAGGTGACGCCGCAGATGTGCGTGAATCCGTCCGCGTTTCCCAGGATGGGCCGACGATTCCTCAATCCTCCACCGTGTCCGTGGACCGAGGGGAGTGAGGCGGGTGCAAGTGCAAGGAAACAATCCAAATCGAGCGGAGGCAAACGCAGCGCCTACGTCGAGCATCGATTTGGTGAAGGTGA
>PWKZ01000033.1 GCA_003559575.1 Bradymonadales bacterium
AGGGCTGATTTTGCTTTGGGATTTAGGTGCGCTCGCCTAACATTGGGTGTGGTCGCGGGCTTGTGGACGGGGCGCCCTTTTCTCCGAGGTTGACGCGGTGACAGACGAGAGCAGAGTCGAGATTGTCTTTAGTCGCCGGAACAAAGGTGACGGATCGCCGCCACTGGTGGTGTTCGAGGCCGCTCCTTCGACCGCCGAAGGGAAATGGTACGCGGTGGGCGAGGGGGTGGCGATCTGCTATCGCGCCGGCGCCCGGAAGACGCTCATCGTTCCGTTGGCGGTACTGGTTCTGCGTGCCGCGCGAGAGCTTGCGCCTTCACCACTGGATGACTGCGCCGCCCTCGAGAAGGTGATCGAGCGTCTTCTCGCGAGCTCGCACCCGGAGGCGCTACTTGAATGTCATTGCCGGCCCATCGTGGACGAGATGGGCGGAGACGCTTGGGACGGAGAACTCGAACACTTCGTCCCGCCGGTGGAAATCGGGGTGGCGGGGAGCTGTGATCTGAGGTGCGCCTACTGCCATCCCACGGCACCGGACCCGGTGGCGCCCCTCGAGGAGGAATGGCGGCGCCTTTGCGAGGAGTTGATGCGCCACCGGCGCCGAGGTGAGGTCAGGATCGAGTGGCGCGCGCGCGCCGGCTTCGACCACGAGCCGACCTCGTTCCCTCGGCTGGCCGAGGCGATGGCATACGCGCGCCGAATCGGGATCAAGCACCAGACTCTCGTCACCAACGGTTTTCGCACTGGGGAGAGAGCGTTTCTCGAGAGTTTGCACGACTCGGGGCTCGATGGAGTGAGTATTACCTTCTCCGGGTTCGGGGCCGCCACCGGCGAGGATCTGTATGGGGTCGCCGGAGTTCACCAGGCGCGGCTGAATACCCTCGAGGGGGCCCGGTGGCTCGGCATGGAGGTGAAAACTTCCGTGCTCCTGATCGCGCCGGCGTTGGGTGACCTCGATGGGATCATCGAATCAATCGTGCCCCGTTTGCCGGAGGCACCGGGGCGCCCGGCCATCAGGTTGATTCTGGCCGAGAGCACTCTCCCGGAGACGGGACGGTTCGTGCCACCGCTCGACGACTCGTTGGCGGCCCTGCGCGCGACACTCCCGCGCTACAAAAATGAGCGATTCGTGCTCAAGAGCCTCCCCCTGTGTCTAAAGCCCGAACTGGCCCCACTGGAGAACCTGCGCTTCGTGCGCTCGAGCGATGGCGAGTACGCCGCCGTATGCGCCTCATGCGGACTCCGCGATCGCTGTCCGGGGCTCCCGCTGGGCTATCTAGGGCTTCATGGCGACAGCGTCTGTCGTCCGGCGACTTGATCTTTCCCGCCAGGGTCGGCGTTGTTACCACCAGAGGGCGTATATCGCCGTGGTGATCATCAGCACCCCGAAAGCCGCCACCAGGAAGACCGGATCCTTGATGAATTTGACCTCGCCGCGTCGCACCGCGTGGGGCGAGTCCTCGCCGTGACCATCGAGGTAGGAGACCACCACGATGAGGACCACCGAGATGATGAAGACCCACATCATTCGGTCGAGGAAAGGCATCGCCGGGATGAGGACCTTGATCCCGGCCGAGAGCGGT
Source organism: Bradymonadales bacterium (assembly GCA_003559575.1). Classification (GTDB taxonomy): domain Bacteria; phylum Myxococcota_A; class UBA9042; order PWKZ01; family PWKZ01; genus PWKZ01. The sequence continues at coordinate 1,584 of PWKZ01000033.1, forward strand.
ATGCTGAGCAACGCTGAGAGCAGGGCCGCGTTGGCGGTGGCCTTGCGCCAAAAGAGGCCCATGACGAAGATCGCGAGCACGCCGGGGCTTATGAAGCCGGTGTACTCCTGGATGTACTGGAACGCCTGGTCGAGCCGCCCGAGCTGCGGCGCAATCACCGCCGCGACGCAGATACTCGATAACCCCACGATGCGACCAACCCGCACCAACTCGCGCTCGTCGGCCTGGGGGCGAAACAGGTTGCGGTGGAGATCCATCGTGAAGATTGTCGAGGTGGAGTTCATCATCGAGGCCAACGAGGAGACGATGGCCGCCACCAGCGCGGCGAAGGCGAGCCCCTTGAGCCCCGGCCCGAGGTATTGGCCGAGTAGCCACGGGTACGCCTCGTCCGGGCGCTCGATGGCCCCGTTGTGTAGGGCGTAGGCCACGATCCCCGGGAGGACCACGATGACCGGCAGCAACAGCTTCAAGTAGGCGGCGAAGACGAGTCCTCGCTGAGCTTCCTTGAGCGACTTCGCGGCCAAGGCCCGCTGGATGATGTACTGATTGCAGCCCCAGTAGAAGAGGTTGGCGATCCACATCCCTCCCAGCAAGACCGCCAGCCCCGGGAGCAAGTCGAAGGCGTCTCGCGTCTCGCCGTCGGCGACGTAGGTTATATCGCCACGCGAGAGGATCAGGTTGAAACGATCACCGTGGTCACTCAGGAGGCTCGTGAACCCGGCCCAGGCGCCGGCGCCGTCGCTGTAGGCGTTGAGCGCGAAATATGTTGTCAACAGGCCGCCGCCGACCAACACCACGACCTGGACCACATCGGTCCAGGCCACGGCTTTGAGTCCCCCGTAGATGCTGTAGAGGGTCGCGAAGGCCGCGAGCCCGGCGATGCCCCACAGGACGGGGACACCCATGATGCCGTTGAGCGCCAACGAGCCCAGGTAGAGCACCGAGGTGAGGTTGACGAAAATGTAAACGATGATCCAGAACACAGCCAAAAGATTGCGGACTCGGCTGTCATACCGCAACTCGAGGAATTGCGGCATGGTGTAGATCCCCTTCTTGAGGTAGATGGGGAGAAAGAAGTAGGCGATGACGAGGAGGGTCACTGCCGCCATCCACTCGTAAGAAGCGATGGCGAGGCCGATGCGGAAGCCCGAGCCGGACATGCCGATGAACTGCTCGGCGGAGATGTTGGAGGCGATCAGCGAGGCGCCGATGGCCCAGAACGGCAAGGACTTGCCTGCCAGGAAATAATCGGTGCTGTTCTTGGTGTGCCCCTTCTTCTCGCGTGAGACGAAAAGCCCGAGCCCCACTATCACGAGCCCGTAGATCGCGAAAACGACATAGTCCAGCACGGCAAAGGTCGGTTCCATCGGCCTCTCCCAATAGTAGGGTGACTATTGCTCTCCACCCGACGGCTTCGGGGCGTGGAGGAGTCGTGAACGTGATGCAAAATAAACCATCGGATTGCGCTTGACAAGCACATGGAACGGCGCTAAAAGCCGTTTGCGACGGCGGGGGGTTCCGTCGTCGCGGCAGATTTTCGCACCGTTTGGAGCATACGTTCGCCATGGAAACGGAAACCTGCGGTCACAGTAGCACCGGCCTCCCGCGCGAGCTGTGGGAGGCCCCGGCACGGGCGGCGATGGTCGTCTGCGTGGTGCGTGGAAACGACCGCCCCGGCACAACCGGACCAACTCTCACCGGTTAGACCACGGGCTGTCCTCCTCCCGGCCACCTCGCCTTCCCACCCGGCCGGGAGCAAGTCACCAGGAGGACAGCCATGAACCGCTTCCCATCTGCAGGCCGTCTGCGGGCCTGGCTCAAGGCAAATCGATCCGGCGCAATTCGCGAGGCGATGGCCGACGCTCATGCGGCCGACGCCGCCGCGGTCCTGGGAGACATGTTCGACGACCGCGTTTGGCAGATCTTGAGGATCGCCGATGTCTGGGACGCGGCCAAGGTGTACAGTCACTTCCCACTGGACAAACAAGTGAGCCTCGCCTCGAGCGGACACGTCAAGGAGGTGGCCGATCTTCTGGACCATGTCCCGGCCGACGACCGCGCCGACCTGTTCAAGAGGCTCGATGAGTCTTTGAGTGAGATTCTGCTGACGCATCTCTCGGTGCGCCAGAGGCTCGAGACGGAGAGGCTCGTCAACTACGGCGAGGGCACTGTCGGGGCGGTGATGAGCACCGGTTTTGCGGCGGTGCCGGTGGAGATGACGGTGCGCGAGGCGTTGGACTTCGTGCGTCGTGAGGCTCCCCGCAAAGAGACGGTCTATGCGATCTACGTGATTGACGAGGTCGGACGGTTGGCGGGGGTGGTCTCCTTGGAGGATCTGGTCCTGAGCGATCCGACCGAGAGCATTGAGAATCTGATGGATCGGCAGGTGATTTTCGCGCGCGCCGAGGAGCCTCGGACCGTCGCCGCCGACAAGATTCAGCACTATGACTTCTTGGCTCTGCCGGTGATCAACGGCGGCGAAAAGCTCGTCGGGATAGTCACGGTCGACGACGTGCTCGACGTGGCCGAAGAAGAGGCAACCGAGGACTTCCACAAGATGGCGTCCATCGGCCAGATGGGCATGAGCCTGAAAGGCGCCGGGACATTATTGCTCTACCGTGCACGCTTGCCGTGGTTGCTGGGGCTGGTGTTCATGAACATCTTCTCCGGGGCCGGGATCGCGTTCTTCGAGGACACGCTGACGGCTGCTATTTCGCTGGCCTTTTTCTTGCCGTTGCTCATCGCCTCGGGGGGTAACGCCGGCGCTCAGTCGGCGACCCTGATGGTGCGCGCGTTGGCGACCGGGGAGGTGCGGCTCCCCGACTGGCTGCGTCTGTTGGGCAGGGAGTTTGTGGTGGCGTTGACGCTGGGGGTGACCATGGCGCTGGCGGTGGGGTTGGTCGCGTCCGTTCGTGCGCCGGAGATAATTGTAGTGGTCACGATCTCGATGGTGGCGATGGTTTTGTTCGGGAGCTTGCTCGGCATGGGGTTGCCCTTCCTGCTCATCCGCTTCAAGCAAGACCCGGCGACCTCGAGCGCCCCTCTCGTCACCTCCATCGCCGATATCGGCGGGATCATCATATACTTTGGGATTGCTACTTGGTGGTTGGGGGATATGATATGACTCCTGACTCACGCGGCGGATTGCAATGAGACCGGGGCGGTATCAGAGGGACGGGACCGTTGTGGCGTTCATCGGGTTGTCCGCGCTCTTGATCGGTTGCGCCGCACCACCCGCGGCGGCCCCGGCGCGTGCCTCCGTGCCTCGCGCCGAGATCGCCGCGGAGCGTGCCACGGCGGCAGATCTCGATTTTTGTCAGGGGGTCACTGTGGCGCCGCCGAGACGGGTTGTGGTGATGCCGGAGTCGCGGCAGTTTGCCGAGGAGGCGGTGAGAGACACATGGAGCGCCCTGCGGGATGGCGACTTGGAGCGCGCGGCGCGCGCGGCGGACGCCGCCCTCGATGCCGATCCGTTGTCATTCCGAGCCCATATGGCGGTGGGGGTCGTGCAGAGCCGTCGAGGTGAGCACGGCGCAGCGCTTTTGAGTTTCTGTCAGGCGCGGCGTCTGGACGAGAGCAACACCGCGGCGTTGTTCTGGATAGGCCATGTCCGCCTGGCGCTCGGGAGCTATGTCGAGGCTGCGCGGGTGATGCGCGCGGTGGTCGCGAGAGAGCCCGACCGCGCCGAGGCCCATTACGAGCTGGGGGTCGCGTTGACTCGCGCCGGTGAGGAGGAGGAGGCGCTCGAGGCGCTCGAGAGAGCGGCGGAATTAGCGCCCGACAACGCGCGCGTACATCACGAGCGCGGCTATCTGCTGGCCGGAGCGAGGCGCGCCACAGAGGCGGCGCAAGCTTATCGAGAGGCGATCCGGCTGCGCCCTGGCCACGCTGCGAGTCACCGCGAGCTTTCAGCGGTGTTGATCGAATTGGGCGAGCACCGCGCGGCGTTTGAGGCGGCTCGCGAGGCGGTGCGCGCCGGCCCGGCCGATCTCGCCAACCACCTTGCATTGGCGCGCGCGGCTCTGGCCGCCGACCGCTGCCGCCCCGCAAGGCGTGCGCTGGGCGAGGCGCGTGGCGTGCGAATAGGGGAGCGTGAGCGCGAGGAACTTCGCGAGCTCGAGAGAGCCATCGATTCAACATGCCGATGAGCGTTCACCCATAATCGTCGGTTCGTTCTGAGGACCGAGCGTGTGGAGTCGCGTGCATAGCCGAATTAGGCGCAGTCGTAGCAGCGCTACGTCGAGCACTAATTCGGTGCAGGTGACGCCGCAGATGTGCGTGAATCCGCGCGCGAATCGAGCGTGTGGAGTCGCGTGCATGTGCAAGGAAGCAAGCCGAATTAGGCGCAGTCGTAGCAGCGCTACGTCGAGCACTAATTCGGTGCAGGTGACGCCGCAGATGTGCGTGAATCCGCGCGCGAATCCCAGGATGGGCCGACGATTATGGGCTCATTATGGTTAATTGACCGGTTTTGGCTCAACGTGCTATCAATGTGGTTGACCAATCGGGCGATGGGTGGTCGCCCTCGGCCGGGATGCCGCGCCGGCAATCCGATCTTTGATCCTTCGGGAGCCGCGCAAAGGTGCGCCGCACTATCGCGGAGGGCTTTGCCATGGGGCCGGGCGAGTACTCCTACAGCACAGATGATCGCTCCGTGCTGCTCCCGTATCTTCAGCGGTGGCTCTGGCGCCCGCTCCTTGAAAGGTTGCCCCGCAGTCTTCACCCCAACTCCATTACGATCTTCGGCTGCCTGATGGAGTTTGTCTCCGTGGCGTTCGTGATGCTGGGGCTTTACGGGATGCGCTGGGCGTTTTTGCCGGCCGGAGTCTGTCTGTTCGTCTACATCACGGCCGACAACATTGACGGCGCCCACGCGCGCCGCACGGGTCAGAGCCACCCGATTGGCGAGTTTCTCGACCACTGGCTCGATCTGTTCAATGGCGCGCTGATGATGCTCACCTTTTTCGCCGTCATTCAGCTCGCCGGGCTGGGCTATGTGTTGCTCCTGGCCACTTGCTGCCTGGCCTTTTTCGCCGCCGTCTTTGAGCAGTTTCACAGGGGGATCCTGGTCCACGGCAAAGTGGGGAGTATCGAGGCCGCGTTTTTGTTGCTCCTGAGCTTCGCGGTGTACTTTTTTTTCGGTCCCGAGTGGGTTCGTTTCGAGCCGTCCGCGTTCAACTTCGGGGCTATGCTCGTCTTGGTTTGTGTGGTGGGGTTGCCGGTGACCCTGATAGCGCCGCTCGTGCGTGTGCGCGCGCATCTGGTCGAATTGATCCCACCAGCCGGGACCCTGGCGCTCCTGTCGTTTTGGTATCTTGGCGGCTCGATTGGCTGGTTCAGCGCCGGCATCCTGATCTCGCTGTCCAACGTGGTCTTCTCGGGCCGGGTGCTCCGGCGCCGGCTGTTGGGCGGGAGTTTTGCGCGTGGCAACATCGCCTCGGGGTTGCTGCTCTCCGTGCCGGTCGCGATAGTGACGATCCTGGATCCGGCCCCCCACTGGCACATGGTGGTCGCGTGCGTGTTGCTGGCGGTCATGTTGACCATGGCCGGCCGCGATTTACTGCTGGTGCTCGAGCGCTTCGAAATCTTCCGCCTCGGAATCCTCCGCCGCCCCAGGTAGTCCGCAGCCGGAAACTCAGGTCCCGGCTGCGATCTGTCGGCTGTCAGCCAAGCTACTGGGATCACGGGGCCTGAGCTGAAAGGCGAGACTTGATAGCTGGGCTTCGATTGCCGAGGTTTCGAAAGCGTGCTAGCCTTACAATTGGTTGACCAAAATGGTCGGCGGGTCGCTCGCCTCGCACCGGTAGGGCGCGAGCGGCACAGGGAGCGGCACAGGGAGCGGCACCGATGAATAAAACGCCGACTCGGTATCGCGACCCCGCGACCGGGTTCTACTGCGAAGATCACTCGCGCTTCGGGATGGAGGGGTGGCTCAAACGCCACCTCCTCGATCACATCGTCGGATTCATTCCGGCGAGCCTGCACCCCAACACAATCTCGATCGCCAACCATTTCGTCGCGTGGATGGCGTTTCTGGCCGCCGCCGCGGCGCCCCTGATGGATCCGTTCAACGCGCTCATGGCCCGTTTGTTGGCCGCCGCGGCCGTCTTCGGCTGCATTTGCCTCGACTGTCTCGACGGGATGCACGCGCGTCGCACCGGCCAGAGCAGCAAGTTGGGCGAAGTGCTCGATCATTGGCTCGATGCCTTGAACCTCGGGCTCTACACCGCGGCGGTCGTGTTGACGTTGGGGGTTGGGCCGGTGACCGCCGCGGTCGGCGCGGTCACCGCCGTCATGAACTACAACGCTCAGCTCGTCTACTATCACCACAGTGGGAGATTCGTTCACCCCGGGACCTCCGGGATCGACGCGCTGGTGGCCATTGTCGGCCTCCTCGCCGTACTCGGCGTGTTCTTCTACTACGTCCCGCAGAGCGATCCGAGGGTGGTTCTGGGGGTCCACGGGATCGCCTGGTGTGCCATTCTCTTCATCAATCTGAGCGACTTGAGATTCTTTTGGGTGCGGATGAAGGGCTGTTTTACTCCTCACGTCAAGTTCGTGGTGCTTTGCGGGGCGGTCACGGCGCCGCTGCTGTTGGGGAGGCTCGACATCCCGGTCTATCTTCTGGTGCTTGGCTTCGTGACCTTCCGGATTTGCGGCAGCTATGTCCTCAACACGGTCTTGCGGCGCCCCTATGGCGGCGCCGACTGGAGCATCGTGCTGTGGTCATGGGCCATCATCGGCGCAGACGCCATCCTGGCGCCATACGCCGTGCGCGGCTACCCGGTGATGAGGTTGATCCCCTATCTCTTCATGCTGTATCTCGCCCTGCTGAACTGCCTCGATCTGATCCGCGCGTTGGGCGCGCTGCGAGCAGCGCAGTCGGGCGAGTCACTCGAAGAACGCGACCGGCTCCGGGTGTGAACCCAGCCTGGGCGATTGCGAACCAGACGACGGCGGTCCCTTGGGCCGTGACGCGTCCTGAGGCGCGAGCGCCGTGACGAGTAAACTGCCGGGGGGGCCAACGATCCCTGTGACTTCGCGTGGTCAAAGGTGACGGACGGCCCCGACGGAAGCTTGGCGCTAGTCGTTGGGAGTCATTTCCACCAAAACCTGCCCCGGCGAGACCCTCTCTCCCTCCCGCACGTTGACCGCTTGGACTATCCCGTCTGCGGCGGGCGCGAGGGTCATCTCGTTCTTCATCGCGGTCAGCACCAGCACGGGTTGGCCTTCGGTCACATGGTCACCGGGCGCCACGAGCACCTGAACCACGGTGGCCGGCAGCGGAGGGGTCAGCTCGCGCTCGGAGCCCTTTGAAGTGGCAGCGGCGGTTGCGTGGGAGATGTGGCGCGCCCGGCCGCGACACCATATTTGAGTCGCGCCGTCTTCACTCACCAGATGAAAGTCGAAGAGGCGCGGGGCGCGACCTTCTGAAGAGACCCAAAGCTGCAAACGGTTCTGGTCGGTGGCGGCCACCGCGATGTGCAGGGCGCCGCGTCCGGGCCGGCGGAGGACGAATCGGTCGCCCTCCTTTGTGAGGTCGAGGGCGTGGTCTTTGCCATCGACCCGCACGGTCGGGCTCACTGGGACCTCCTCAGCCGCTTGCCGCTTTTGTGGGTCCGCCCGAAGCGCGCGAGAGTCTGCCAGGGGCCGGGGGAAACTCCGGCTCCGGGTTTGGGCGTGGCATCAAGGCCCCAGGCGGAGGGCGCCGGTCGTCCGGCGCTCTCCTCGCCGCCCGCGCAGCGCCGCGGCGGTTTTTTACCGGGCGGGCCGCCGCGGGGGGAACTCTGGCGCGATTCGCGCCGCGCCACGCTCGGAGGGACGGCTGAGGCGTGAGGTTCGAGAGACGCGCGGGGTGCGCCCGAGCCCGGCCGCTCGAGCCCGCGCGCCACGAGATAAGCTGCTCCCGCCAGCTCGGAATATAGCTCGTCGGAGCGAAAAGGGGTCAGCTCGTCTTCGATGAATTGGGTGTGAACCGCGCCGGCTCGAAAACGGTCATGGCCGACTATCGCGATGAGTAGCTCGGTGGAGGTCTCGACCCCCAAGAGGACGTTCTCCTCGAGAGCGCGGATCATCCTGGCGATGGCGGCCGGTCGATTCTCGGCCCAGACCACGAGCTTGCCCAGGATCGGATCGTAATCCCGCGGGAGATGAGCCCCGACGCGAAGGGCGTGCTCGAAGCGCACGAACGGGCCTTCGGCCGGGGCAAAGTGGGTGATGGTGCCCGGTGACGGCAAAAAACTCCGCGCGGGCGTCTCGGCGTAGAGGCGACACTCGATGGCATGCCCGCGAGGCGCCAGAGAATCTTGGGTCAGCCCGAGCGGACGGCCGGCGGCGATCTCAATTTGCTTGCGGACGAGATCGACCCCGAGGGTCAATTCGGTAATGGCGTGTTCCATCTGCAGGCGGCTGTTGACCTCCAGAAAATAGAAACGGCCGCGCTCGTCTAACAAAAACTCCACCGTCCCGGCGTTGACATACCCGGCCGCCGACATGGCGCGGAGCGCCGCCGCGCCCAGCTCCGCGCGCTGCGTGGGAGTGAGGGCAGGGGAGGGGGTCTCCTCGACTATCTTCTGGTGGCGCCGTTGGATGGAGCACTCGCGCTCGAAGAGCTGCAGCATCTCGCCGTGCCGGTCGGCCAACACCTGGATCTCCAGGTGCCTGGCGTGCTCCAGATATTTTTCGAGGTAGATCGCCGATTCACCAAAGGCGCTCTGCGCTTCGCGGGCGCATGCTTGAACGCCGGCGGCGAGCTGGGCGGGCGAACTGACGACCTGCAACCCCTTCCCTCCGCCACCGACGGCAGGTTTGATGATTACGGGGTAGCCAATTCTCTCGGCCGCGCTCGCGAACTCGGCGAGGGAAGTTGGGCTGTCCAGCGTGCCGGGGAGGATCGGCACGCCGCTCTGCGCAAAGATCTCCCGCGCCGTGGTCTTGCGCCGGAGGCGCTCGATGACCGCCGCCGGAGGGCCGATGAACGTGATCCCGGCTTCCAGGAGCGCCCGGGCGAAATGGTGGTTCTCGGCGAGAAAGCCGTAGCCGGGATGCACCGCATCGGCGCCGCTCTCGCGGGCGGCGGCCAGGACGCGCGCCACATTCAGGTAGCTCTCGCGCGGTGGAGACGGCCCGAGCCGGTAGGCCGAGTCGGCCATGCGTACGTGCGGGGCGTCTCGGTCGGCGTCGGAGTAAACGGCCACGGAGGAGATCCCCATCTCCCGCAGCGTGCGCAAGACGCGCACCGCGACCTCTCCGCGGTTGGCCACGAGAACCCGGTTGAACATCCCTGGCAGTCCCCCATAGTTTTCGAGCGTGGCGCTTTGCGGCCGCCGCCGGTCCCCGTCACATCCTGAAAGTGCCGTAACCCTGCCCGTGGTCGGAGCGGGGCGACCGCTGCACCAACGCCAGCGCGAGCCCAAGCACGTCACGGGTGTCGGCGGGATCGAGGATTCCGTCGTCCCACAGGTGGCTCGTGCTGTGATAGGCGCTCCCCTCGCGAGCGGTGCTCTCCAAGATTGGCCTTCTGAGCGCCTCCAGCTCGGCGGCGTCGAGCGGCGCGTGACCTTCTCGCGCGCGTTGCTCGTTTTTGACGGTGGCGAGAACCTGGGCCGCCTGCTCTCCACCCATCACCCCGATTTGGGCGTTGGGCCACATCCAAAGGAAGCGCGGGTCATAGGCGCGCCCGCACATTCCGTAGTTGCCCGCGCCGAAACTGGCTCCCACCACTACCGTCAGCTTGGCGACAGTTGAGGTGGCGACGGCGTTGACCATTTTTTGGCCGTCCTTGATTATCCCCGCTCGCTCATAGTCACGCCCGACCATATAGCCGGAGACGTTTTGCAAGAACACGAGCGGGATCCCTTGCCGGTCGCAGAGCTGGATGAACTGCGTCGCCTTGCGCGCGCTCTCGCTGACCAGAACGCCGTTGTTGCCGATGACTCCCACCTCGTAGCCGTGAATATGGCCAAAGCCGGTGACGAGGGTTGACCCATAGAGAGCCTTGAATTCGAGCATCTCGGAGGCGTCGAGGATGCGCGCGAGCAGCTCGCGGACATCGCGCGGGGTGGACAACCGCGCCGGTATGATCCCCCAGAGTTCGGCGGGATCGAACAGCGGCGGGCGCGGGTCGCGCGCGGGACCCGGCGGCCGCTCGCGGGGCAGCAGCGCGAAGATGTCGCGGATCACCTCGCAGGCATGGGCGTCGTCTTGGGCCATGTAGTCCGAGACCCCGGACTCGCGACAGTGGACCTCGGCGCCGCCAAGCTCATCGGCCGTCACCTCCTCCCCGGTGGCGGCGCGGACCAACGGTGGGCCGCCGAGGAAGATAGCGCCGGTGGACCTGACCTGAACCACGTGGTCGGACATGGCCGGGAGGTAGGCCCCACCGGCCGTGCAGTGCCCCATCACGGCGGTCACCTGGGGGATGTTCATCTTTGACATGCGCGCCTGGTTGCAAAAGACCCGCCCAAAACCGTCGTGATCAGGGAAGACCTCGCTTTGCAGGGGCAAAAAAGCGCCCCCCGAGTCGACCAGCATCAGGATCGGTAACCGGTTCTCCATGGCGATTGTCTGGCAGCGCAAGAACTTTTTGACCCCCAACGGGAAGAGCGCGCCGCCCTTGATCGTGGGGTCGTTGGCGACCACCAGCACCTCGTGACCACTGACTACTCCGATCCCGGCGCGGATGCCGGCGCCGTGGATAGTCCCGTCATAGAGTCCGCGGGCCGCCAGGGGGGCCAAGTCGAGCCAGGGGGTGTTGGGATCGAGGACAAAGTCAATCCTCTGCTGCACCGAGAGTTTGCCGAGGCCGGCGGCCCGCGCCCGCGCTTTGTCCGCGCGTTCCTCGCGCGCCCTTTGAAGCTCGTGGCGGAGGTCGACTACGAGCGCCTCCATGGCGCTGTAGTTGGCCTTGAATTCGGCGCTCGCGGGATCTATTCGGCTCTCGATTGGGCTCATGCCGGCTCTCCTACGAGCACCAGCCGGTGGTAGCGTTTCTTGCCGGCGCGCAAGGTGGCGCTACCGTCCGGGAAGTCGGCCCGGGTCAAGGCCCTGACGGCATCCTGGACTCGCTGGTCGTTCAGGTGGGCGCCACCCTGTTTCGCGAGCTTTTTGGCTTGCCCGTTGGAGGCCGCGAGCCCCGCCAGCACAAACGCGGCGGCCACGGTCAGTCCGTCGTCCAGGCGTGAGAGTGGTATCTCGGTGGTCGGGAGGCGCGCCTCGCTCGGGAGCGGCGCGGTGGGGACCGTCGAGGAGGTGTCGATAAGGCCGCTCGGATCGGCGGCGCCGAAGGTCTCAGTCGCCGCCAAGAAGGCCTCGCGCGCCTCTTGCCGACCGTGACACAGTCGAGTGGCCTCAAAGGCCAGGATCTCCTTGGCGCGGTTTAGATTGACCGGCTCCGCGGGGGGCGCGGCGGTTCCGGCGAGCCGTCGGACCTCTTCCATCGGGAGCAGGGTGAAGAGGCCGAGGAGGCGCTCCACCTCCGCGTCCTCCACATTGCGCCAGAACTGATAGAACTCAAAGGGGCTCGTGCGCTCGGGGGCGAGCCAGACGCCGGTGCCGGCGGCAGTTTTACCGAACTTTTCGCCGCTCGGGTTGAGCAACAGCGGGAAAGTGCAGCCGAAGGCCTGCCGCCCAAGCACTCGCCGACAGAGGTCACTGCCGGCGACGATGTTACCCCATTGGTCCTGCCCGCCCATTTGAATTTCGCAGTCGTAGTCGCGCAGCAGGACCATGAAGTCATACGCCTGCAACAGCATGTAGTTGAACTCGAGGAAGGTGAGCCCGGTCTCGAGTCGCGCGCGATACGACTCGGCGGTGAGCATTCGGTTGACGCTGAAATGACGCCCGATGTCGCGCAAAAAGCCGATGTAGGAGAGGTCGGTGAGCCAGGTGGCATTGTCAAGCAGGGTGGCGGGGATGATCTGCCGGCCGGCCGGGGTGACGCTCTCGTTGGGATGATCGAACTGGAGATAGCGCGCAAGCTGGGCACCGATTTGGCGCGTGTTGTGTGCGATGGAGTCGGGGTCGAGGACCTGTCGCAGCTCACTCTTGCCGCTCGGATCGCCCACGAGCGCGGTCCCGCCCCCCACGAGCGCGATCACTCGGTGGCCGTGGCGTTGCATGTGCTTGAGCGCCATGATTGGCACCAGACTGCCGATATGGAGGCTGTCGGCCGTGGGATCGAAGCCGATGTAGCAAGTGCGGGGGGCGGTGGTGAGCCGCGCGCTCAGCCCCTCGTCGTCCGTGCTTTGATATAGAAAGCCGCGATCTCGGAGCACTTCGTAGACGTTGTTTTGTCGGCTCGTTTCGTCCATTTTCTTCTCGTCCGGTCAGGCGCTCCGGCCCCGGGGCGTAAGCGGTCCTTGTGAGGCGGCGAGCGCAAACGGTGCTATCTGCTCATTGGCGAGATGTCACTCAATCTTTCAAAGTTCGGATCCCAAGAAACCGTAATAGCGCCCCATCCAGTAGGCGAGCAAGTAGTCGCCCGGCGAGGTTATCATCCACGGCTCGGCCTCGCAGTCGCGGCGCTGATAGGGGTTGCGCCACCACAGGATTCGGCGCGGACAGCGTTCGGCGACCGGGATGACATCCTCACTCATCGACGTTTCAAGCCTCCCGATGCAGAACTCCTCATGAGTCGCGCTCGGAGTTTTTTCGGGCTGGGCCTGCGAGGCGGGGAACTGACGCAGTGAACAGATCGCGTCGTGAACGGCGTCGTAAGCCGGGCCGTCGCTTTGCGGGCCGAGGGCTTTGCGGGAGGCCCAGATGAAATTGAACCACGCGTTCTGTTGAGTGATGGCTGGAATTCGCGCGTCGGGGTCGCGCATCACATATTGGTCCAGGGCGTCTTGGAAGACAGCGCGCAGCGCGGGGTCCTCCTCGAACCCGATCGCGGTGTAGTAGCCGGAGAGCAGCATTGAGAAGTTGTTGAAGTTCGCCATGCAGTCATTTGGGCCCACATAAAGTAGTGGGAAGGCCAGATGATCCGGATAAGCGCCGGGATCAAACGGCCACGGCATGCAGGGCCCGGAGTCGTTGGAGCGCAGCAGGCACTCGCGGCGATAGCGATCGAGGTCGTCGCGGCCCGAGAGATATGCCCCCATCTGCACATAGGTGTAGCCGAGGACCGCGGCGAACCCGGGCGCCTCGACGAACGAGGTCGGGTACATCTTCCCGTATTCGGTCGGGCGCCCGTCCCAGTCGACGAACACCATGTCGTTTTCCATGAGGTGTTCGGCGACTTGCTCCAGGATGCGAGTCGCCGTCTCCCGCAAGTCGGGATCGTCGACGAGCTTGACGACGGTGCCGAGCGCGTACATGTGCCCCGCGTACTCGTCTTGCGAGACGTTGTCGAGGAAGCACCAGTCGACGAAGTCGTCAAGGCCGCAGTTGTCCGTTTGGGTCCACTCACCGGTCTCGTGGGGAATGACCCAGGCGCAGCCGTCTTCGCCGATCCTGACCCACTTGTTGCGGTCCTTGTCTTCCGAGGTCGTGAAAGAGGAGTCGGCCGTGGGGCAACTGAGCCCCTGGACTCCCGGGGGGATTATGCGGCGCGCGAAGATACCCGGTGAACCGGTTATCCGGTGCCGCTCTTCCGTCCCTTCCATGAGAAGCCGAAGGTTGGCGAGCGCCTCCGGCTCTCGTGTCACCGCGTAGCGGTAAGCCTGGGATGCCAGGTAGAGAGCGCTCCAGAGGCCGTCATTGCCCGATCCAATCCAGACCTCGACATCGGCCCAGGTGAGCTCCGTCTCCGGTCTAATGGCGTCGAAACAGGGGGGCTCGCGTCCCTCCGGGCAATCCACCTCGACGCGCGCGGTCCTGACGCTGCTGAGCCACTTGAGATCGGGGTGGACGTGCAGTCGCATCGCGATCTCGTCGTAGTAGGCCGCTTTCTCGGCCAGGCTCTCGGGGGTCGCCAGCGGTTCGTCGGGGCAGTCGCTCCACTGGGGAGCGCCGTAGTGCCACGGTAACTTGCAGGTGCCCTCCTCGCATAACCGACCTTCGTCATCGATGCAGGAACTCTCCGTCCAAACACCGTCAACACAGCGGGTGAGGAGGTGAGCGTCCTCGGAGCAGCGCCACTCTCCATCGACGCATTGTGGCTCATCCCCGGTCTCATGCGGCGGAGTGATGTCGGTCGCGACATCATCGGCTCTCGTGTCGGGCGAGGCTGTGTCCTCGATGGGGGCCGGCGGTGGCGTATCGGTCGCGACATCATCGGCTCTCGTGTCGGGCGAGTCTGTGTCCTCGATGGGGGCCGGCGGTGGCGTAGCCGAGTCGCCCCCACACCCGGCGGCGAGCGCGCCGAGCATGAATGCAACCGTCAGAGCGCAGAGCCCCTTGCCCCGGAACCGGGGTGGAGTGGGCGCTCGTGTGAGGGAGAGTCCGTGCATTGGGGGCCTCATTAGGTGTTAGGTCACGGTGGGTCCGGCATGGCGAGCCGCCGGCCCCGGAAATGTCCCGTCCGCGGCGGCGATTATGGCCGATCCCCCGCTATCCATCAAGCCGGCCCAGGGGCCCCTAATTCCCCACCTGCACCGGCATTCGCGCGTCGCTACGGGGCCATCTGCGGCGTCAGCTTCACCGATTTGATGCTCGACGTAGCGCTGCTACGACTGCGCTCAAATCGGCTTGCTTC
>PWKZ01000037.1 GCA_003559575.1 Bradymonadales bacterium
CGGGTGATTTTGCGGCGTCACCTTCACCAAATCGATGCTCGACGTAGGCGCTGCGTTGGACTGCGCTCGATTTGGCTTGTTTCCTTGCACTTGCACCCGCCTCACTCCCCTCGGTCCACGGGCGCGGTGGGGGATTGGGGACAGACGGCTGACAATATTGCGAATCAACGCGAATGTGCTAGCCTTTGGCCTATCCTTGCAGTCGGCGGGGTAAGTGCCGATTCTGCCGGGATAAAGCTGTCGTGACGTGTGCGTTCAATTGGCCGCCACGCTGGAGATATGCCCCATGGCCGACGTCCTCCCCGAGCGCTATGGCAAATACGTTCTCCTTCGACGAATCGCGGTCGGGGGGATGGCCGAGATATTCCGCGCCAAAGCGATCGGGGCCGAGGGGTTCGAGAGGGACATCGCGATCAAGCGGATCGTCCCAAGCTACACAGCCGACGAGTCCTTCGTCCAGATGTTCAAGGACGAGGCCAACATCGCCGCCAAACTCACCCACGCCAATATCGTCCAAATCTTCGACTTCGATCTCCACGGCGGGACTTACTATATCGCCATGGAGTTCGTCGAAGGCAAAGATTTGAAACAGATAGCAGATCAGCTCCTCCGCTCCGGCACTCCACTCTCGCCGCTGCTCATCACCAAGGTGATCATCGACATTTGCAGCGGTCTGCACTATGCACACACCAAGACCGACCGGGGCCAACCGCTCAATATCGTCCATCGCGACGTCAGCCCACACAACGTGATGCTCTCCTTCAACGGCGAAGCCAAGTTGATGGACTTTGGGATCGCCAAGGCGCGACAGCGCTTCACTCAGACCCAGGCGGGGATGGTGAAGGGAAAGTGCGCCTACATGTCGCCCGAGCAGGTGCGCGGGGGCGACCTCGACGGCCGATCCGACCTTTTTTCATTGGCGGTGGTCATGTGGGAGTTGCTGACGCGCAAGCGTCTGTTCGCCGGCGACACCGACTATGTGACGCTCACCAACGTGATCAAGGCCGAGGTGCCGCCCCCGCGCTCCATTAATCCCGAGGTGCCCGAGGAGCTAGAGCGTATCCTGCTCAAGGCGTTGCAAGGCGAACGCGACGCTCGCCATTGTAGTGTGGCCGAGTTCCAACGCGAGCTGCAGCGATTCTTCTATACCGAGGCGGGAGCCCACGAGGTCTCGGTGCAGGATTTCATGCAAACCCTATTTACCGCGAGCATACAGGCGCTCCAAACAGAACTCGCCGAAGAGCGACAGCTTTTCCAAGAGCACCTGGCGGCGCTCGAGGCGCAGGGCGTCCATCCCCAGGACTGGTCTGGGTTCAAACCGGCGGTGGCGACAGGCACTCATGTACCGCCGACACCGATTACCCCGGCGCCGACGGGAACCGCGGGAGGCTCTCAGCCGGCCGGTTCCTTGGGCGCCATCCTCCCTCGGGAGGACTCCGACTCGGCGGCGAGCACCATCCCTCTCGCCGACTTGCAACGCCAGCTCAAAGAGCGTCTCGAGGAGAGCGACGAGGTGGACCCTGAGCCGGGGCCGCCGGAGAAAGGATCACCCCCGGCGACGACGAGCCACGTCCAAAAGGACGAGGACGGCCCCCCGGCCACGGCGGCGATGGCGGCTATTTCGGACTCGCTCCCCGAACACCGACCCGGCAGCGAGACACGGCCCGAATATTCCGGTGTCCGGCGCACGAGTAACAGAATCCTCGTCCCGCTCATGGGGCTGCTGGCTCTCGGAGTGGGCTTGACCGCGTTTTTCATTGCCCGGTCGGTGCGCGAGAGCGCCGCCCCGCCGGAGCCCGTGCCCGCTTTCAAACCCGCCGAGCACGCGAGCGAGCCCGATCTCGTCCCCACGCCGGTCATTACGCCGGCCATTACGCCGGCCATTACGCCGGCCATTACGCCGGCCATTACGCCGGCCATTACGCCGGACATTGTGGAGGAGCAGCTCAAAGGGAGCGTGACCGTCAAGGCGCCGGCGCCGGTGCCGGTCGCGCTAACCATCGACGGGCGCGCGCGGGGTTCGAGCCCGGTCCAGATTGAAGGTGAGCCCGGCCAGATGGTCCATATCGAAGCCGTCGCCGAGGGCTATCTCCCCCATGCCGAGACGGTCACCATCGAGCGAGACCACCCCATCAGTCTTCAGCTGCAAAGACGCGCGCCGCTCGAGCTCAAAGTGACTCCCGCCGCAGCCGAGGTGTCCCTGAACGACCGAGTCCTCCCGCCGAGCGAGTCCGGGGAATACGCGATTGGCGAGTTCGGAGAAGGCGACTCGGTGGTGATCGAAGCCACGGCGCCACGCCACCGCCGTGAGCGCGTCTCGGTCGAGCTACCCCACGACGATCTGATCGAGCTGACTCTCAAGCCGATACGGGTGGCCCCTCGCCCTCGCCAGGCCCGCGGCGTGGTGCGCCTCAACGCGCGGCCATGGGCCGACATCTTCTTTCAAGGCCGTAAGCTCGGCCGCACACCCTACGAGGGGCGGCTGCCGGTGGGCGATCACGTATTGGTGTTCAGGCGCGGCGATCTCTCGGAGCGAGTTCGGATCACGGTGAAGGAGAAGGGTGAAACTATCCGAGTGGTGAACATGGAGCGGGAGCCCAAAAGTAATTGACAGCCGCTCTCCGACCCACTAGGATTCGACGCGCTTCGACGCTGAGGCGCGAGGCGCTTTGACAAGCTGCGGGAGTAACTCAGTGGTAGAGTGCAACCTTGCCAAGGTTGACGTCGGGGGTTCAAATCCCCTCTCCCGCTCTCTCTTGGAAAACCCGGTCATGCCGGGTTTTTTTCCGCTCGCCGTGTGACTCCTCCCCCAAACCTTACAAAGAAGATGCAACGTCATCCCTCAAGGTCTTTGATGCCATATTGCCGCGGAGGCCGGAGCTAGCCCGGACCTGCGGGGCTTGAGGACCCAAAACTCAAACAATGGCCGGAGAAGAGGAGACCCCACGACGGGGTCTCCGTGAGCGCGGGTTTGTTAGTTCTCCTGGCGGGAGAAGGTGAAACCTTCCTCATTGAGGTCGACCACCCAGTAGAGGGTCAGGGTGTCGTCGGCGGCGTCGAACTCATGGCGCGTCAAGGCTTCAAAGTGAACCGGCGTCGCGTCGATGTCGGTGGCATGGGTGTGGAGGTAGTCGCCCGCCACTCTCCAATTTCCTTGCTCTGCGTATTCGCCGAGGTTGGGGCCTTCCTGGCTGAACACATAAGTGCCTGCACCGGCGATGGAGAGCTCCATCGTGTCGTCGCCCTCCTCGAAGATCCAGTCGCCGGCCAGCTCCGCGGGCCGAGAGAACTGGACGCGCTGCGCCGTAATCGTGGCCGACTGCGGCGCCGGTGTCACCTTGGTCATGGTCGTCTCCGTAAACTCGAAGACCTGCGGTAGGTCGAAGGGATCTCTTGCGTACCACTTGAATTCGCCTTGCGACCACGACTCCAGCCTGGTGACCGTGAACGCGTCGGGATCATCAGCGGTGAACTGATAGGTCCCGCGGAACCCCGACACCTGATCGGTGTTGTAAAAGAAAACCGCCGACGCCTGCTCCTCGTCGATCTCCATCAGGAGCGCGGTGGAATCTTTCTGATCGGCGCCGATGATCGGGTTCGTGAAGGTCGCAAGCCAAGCACCCTCGGGCCCCTCCGGCGTGGGGTCGGTCGGGTCGGTCGGGTCGGTCGGGTCGGTGGGATCACCGTTCTCGATGCCGTTTTCTTCCCCATCTTCAAGCTCGCAGGCCGCCAACATGAACATTGACGCCGTAGCGAGCGTCAAAACCAATCGTCCCAGTCGCATAGTGTCTCCTCCTTGTTACTTGTTGCCCTTGGGCGAGCAATAAGCTCACCACGGCATTTGAACGAACACGCCCAGGACTCTATCCGATCTCGACCCAAACGGCAAGTACAAAGGACTAATCCAGGGGATTTTTGGACAGAGTTACCCTCTATGCTAGCCTCGCCTGGATCGGGAGGTGCTGCTGATGGAGCTCGGAAAAAAAGTTCAACTGGAAGGCAAAGCCACCGAGAAAGTCGTTCGGGCAATGGCGGCCGCCGACCTGTTCAAAGGACTGAATGACAAGCAGATCAAACGTATCGCCGACGCCGTGGAGCTTTTCCACTACCCGGAGATGAGCACAGTGGTCGAGGAGGCAACCCCTTCCGACGCCTTCTTCATCGTGCTGAGCGGCGAGCTGGCGGTGCTCGCGCACCACGATAGACGCAACGAGCTGGTCGAGCTCGCTCGCCTGAGTGCCGGTGACAGCTTCGGCGAGCTGGGGCTGCTACTCAATCAGCCTCGCTTCGCCACCGTCCGCGCGACCAAGGCCTCCATTCTGATAAGAATGCGGGCTCCGATCTTCGAGGCCCTCTTCGAGAAAATCCCGGAGTTTGGGCGCTCAATTTGCAGGGCGCTGGCCGAAAAGATCTCTCTGACCAACCAGAATCTCATGAGAACAGCGGCTCCGCTGGCGGAGACTCCGGCCGACGAGTCGCTGTTCGACCTGCTGCCTCTCGCGTTCATCCAGCGCTACCGGGTTCTCCCGCTCTCACTGGAGAAAAATGTGCTCTCGCTCGGGTGTGTCGACCCTCCCACACCGGCTACGGTTGGTGCAGTCAGGCACTTCACTCGCGCGCTCGAGATCCACCCTGTCGGTCTGCGGCCCGAGGACTTCGACCGTGTGCTACGCGAGCGGGTCGGGATCGAGGAATGGCAAGACCGAGAGCGGCACACACCTTGTGAGCCGGCCGAACCCGAGGGCCGCTCCGGCGCTGACCCCCGGCTCGACGAGCTTCTCCGGCGAATGCTGGCGGAAGGCGCCTCCGACCTTCATCTCTCCGGTGGACATCGCCCGCGGTGGCGAGTTGACGGATCCATCATGGAGCTAACCGACGCCGCGGTGTTGAGCGAGGATGCAGTGCTCGAGTTGATCCGGGATGCGATGACCCCGGATCATCTTACGACCTTCGAACAAACCAACGACTGCGACTTCTCGCTGGAGCTGCCCGGCGAGGGCCGTTTTCGAGTCAATCTTTTTCGTGACGCCGGGGGCATTGGCGCCGTGTTGCGAGCGATCCCTGTGAAAGTTCTGAAAATGGACCAGCTCGGGCTGCCGCCGGTGGCCCGGCGGTTACTTGACAACCCACGCGGGATGGTGCTCGTCACCGGACCCACCGGCTGCGGCAAATCCACCACGCTCGCGGCGATGATCG
Source organism: Bradymonadales bacterium (assembly GCA_003559575.1). Taxonomy (GTDB): domain Bacteria; phylum Myxococcota_A; class UBA9042; order PWKZ01; family PWKZ01; genus PWKZ01. Next base: position 5,197 of record PWKZ01000037.1, read on the forward strand.
ATGAGATCAACGACAAATTCGACGGCCATATCATCACTCTCGAAGACCCGATCGAGTTTGTCCACCGCAGCAAGTCATGCCTCATCAACCAGCGCGAAATCGGATGTCACACCGAAGGCTTCCACAAAGGGCTACGAGCGGCGCTGCGCGAAGATCCGGACATCGTCTTGGTGGGCGAATTGCGGGACCTCGAGACCGTCTCGCTGGCCCTCGAGACCGCCAACACCGGCCACCTCGTCTTCGCAACCCTGCACACGACCACCGCGATCGGATCAATCGCACGAATCATCGACATGTTCCCCCAGGATCAACGAGCGATGGTGCGCGCGATTCTGGCCGATTCCCTGCGAGGGGTGATCTCCCAGACCCTGTGCCGAAAAATCGGCGGCGGACGAGTCGGGGTCTATGAGGTGCTGGTGGTGAACCCGGCGGTCTCAAACCTCATCCGTGAATCCAAGACCCATCAGATCGAGAGCTTGATGCAAACCGGCAAAGCGGACGGCAACCAGCTTCTCTATGAAGAGCTGGCGCAGCTCTCAACAGCGGGAGTCATCACGGAGAAGGAGGCAATGGCCAAGACCACCAACAAAAAAGAGCTGACCAAACGCCTGGCGGGTCTCGCCTCTCGATCTTTACCGTCGTAGCAGCGTGTCGACGGAGTACCTCCCGGCCCCTTTGAAGAGAAACGGCAGCGCACCGAACAGGTACAACAGCGCCTTCTCCTTGTCGGAGAACGGATCGGAGGCGTGCACGACGAACACGGCGATCGACATGGTGAAAATCATCATGAATGACGCCAGCGTAGTAAAAGCCCCCAGGGCCAACAGGATCCCGCCGACGCCTTCGGCCAGCGCCGCCATGAACCCCCAGAAGACGGCCGGCCCGGGGACCCCGAGGTTATTCATGACCCCGCCAAGCCTCTCCCACAAAGCCGGCCCGGCCTGCAATTTGGGGATACCGTGACTCGCCATCCCGGCGCCGATGAACACACGGAGCAACAGTAGCCCGAGGTTTCGATCCGCCGAAGTGACAAACAACACTGAGCGAATTTTTTTCGTGATTGACATGGCCCCTCCTCTTGTCTCGAGGCTTTTCGCCTGAGAGCACGCGGGAGAACCCGCCCTCTTCCCGACAAACGTAACAGTGTTTGCCTCGTCAGTGCCCCAGCCGTCTCACATGCCACTGTTTTCAATACACATTCGTGCTCCGCCGGGGAGCGGGATGCGACGCTTGGCAGCGCCTCACTCTCACCGATCCTCATCCAACGATTATGGAAACTATGTCAATTGACTCGCCGCGCGCTCCACCAATCGTCGCGCCGAAGTCGGGGCAACGTTGAGCGCCACGACTCGTCCGTCGGTGTCGGACACCTTGTATGAGAGCCGCCCGTGAGCCCCTTTGGCGTAAGCCGGCGTGCCGCTCTCAGGCGGCGCAAGCTCCAGGCGCACTTGCACCCCGTGGCCCATGAACCGAAGGACGATGGCGCCCCCGGCGCGGCGCTCCCGCCCGGCCGGCGCGAAGCCCTCCTCCGCGGCGAGCGAGACGACCCCGGCCGCAAAAGCGCGTAGAGGAGAAGGCGGCATCGCCGACTCGCCGCTCTGGGCAGCGGGTGGCGACCAGTGGGCCCAAGTACCCTTCGGCGCCCGCTGCCAGGCGGTGAGCACCACGCCCGCCAGAGGGGTGTCGCCCACGGGTGTGAGCCGCGGCGCCAACAGAGCCCCCCCGCCACCTCCGGTCTCAAGCCGCAGGCCATCGTCCGAGGGCGCGAGAGCCCGCGCGTGAGAGAGAAGCCCGAGGAGGGGGCCGGGCGGCCCGGCGACCTTCTGATAGCCAAGCTTGGCGCCTTGAAAGCGTGTGCCCAGCAGGACGTAGCGAAGTCGGCGGCCGAAAATCAGCTGCGGCATGGCGGCCGCTCTCAGAGCCGCCTTGCGCGCCTCGACCCCAAGCAGCTCATCCATCAGCGACTCTGAAGCCGCCGCCACCTCGATGGCCGCCGGGCAGTCGAAGCGACATGGGTGGAAAGAGATAAACGGCAGCGGCGCAAAAGGATTGAGTCGAGGGTCGCCCCGCGCTCCCGTCCGCTCCAGGGTCGCCACCAGGTTGGCCACGTCGTCGCTACGATCGGGAAGCGCGGCGAAGGCCGTGGTGCAACACGGCGGATAGCCGAGGAGCCGGCCTGTCTCCAGGAGCGCCACCGAAGCCTGCTCGCGGCCACAGAGCTTCAGGTGCGCCTCTTCAAGCTCTTGCAGCACTGCCGGATCACAGGTAACCAGCAGATCAAAGGCATCCTGATCGCCACGGAGCGCCCTCGCCGATCTCACAAGCGAGACCTCGAGCCCGCCCGAATCCGGCGTGGAAACCGCGAGATTGCGGAGGTGCGCCGCCAGAGGAGTGGCCGTCGCGGACTCGACCGCCTCGAGAATCCCGGCGCGGCGCCGCCCGGCGCGCACCGTCTCGACCGCCACGTCGAAGTCCCAGGCCGGCGGCGGCAGTCCGGCGGCTTGCACCGCCGCCACATGATACGGCTCGACGCTCCCAAGACACCAAAAGCTCCGCAGATTCTCAGCCAGGCGCTCTTCCTCGACGGGGTCGGAGAGAACCCGCCGGACTGTCGCGGCGTTCAACCGACGGACCTCCAACGCCACCCGCTCGAGCCTGTCGGCGGCGCACTCACCCGCTCCGTCTTCGTCAGGGGAAAGCGCGAAGCTCCGCTCGGCCAAGCCTCGAGACAAGAGCCGGTCGGCCAACGCGGCGCGGGGATCGGCGAACCGCCACGGGGCTGATCGCTCATAGCCCTGCTTCAAACCGCGATCAACCCGCGCGCCTTCATATCCCAAACGCTGATTTGATCTCACTCCCAGGGCCTGCGACGCCGGGGCCCGATTGGCGTCCGGGGCCTCCCAGTCATCCGCCAACAACCCGTCCTCGGCGGCGCGCACGAAAAGCGGCAAGCGGGGATCGAGACGCAGCCGTGTCTCGGTCCAGTCCTCGCGAAGAGCTTCAAAACCACAGCGTCGCGCAACCCTGGCGCAGGTGACGAGATCCTCCAACCGGGTCCAGGGTGTCCACAGCAAAAACCCATGAGCGCGCGATGACTCGATTGAGATCCCCGGCGCGCCATCGAGCGCGAGGGCCAGAGCGACGGCCCGCTCGACCGTGCGCGCGCTCACGCCCTTGTTGAACAGCCGAAGCAGGTGATCGGAGAAGGACTCGAAACCGATACAGTACAGCGCCAGGCGCCAACCGAGCGCTGCCGCTCGCTCGCCGGCCTTCTGCAGCATGCGCTCGTGACGCACCAGGTCGTCGGCCCTGAGCTTGAGCAGTAGAGTGCGCGGCCCGAGGGTGTGCGGGGCGAGCGACTCGAACAACGGCGCGAGCAACGGCAGCGGGCGGTCATCGGCCAGCACCAACCGCCGCGCCTTCGGCGCCGCTCTCGCGAGATGGGCAATTTGCCGCACCAGGAAATCGACCACCCCCTTCTCATCATGCTCCTCGAAAACCCGGTCTGATGAGCGCGGGGTCAAGCAAAATGTACACCCGTTGACCGAGCATTTGGCCGGATCGAGGTCGAGGTCGGCAAACAGCGGGTTGTCTCGTGCGTCGGCCCGATACGGACAGCCTCCGGGCCTCCCAAGCAAGAGTTGCTCGGTGGGCTCTAGCTCATCGCCGTGCGGGAAACGGAGCCCCTCAAAGACCGGGCACCAGCTCGCCATCAGCGCCGCGCGCGGACTCCGGGGCGGTGCTCCTCCGGGGACGCGCAGGCGGTCGTCGGCCCCACGCCACGCGAGCCCCGGCACATTCTCATAGCCGGTCTCTTCTGAGGCCAGGAGCCCGGCGAACGCGCACACCGCGCCATGCTCGAGCCCGAGCGCAAAGTCGACCGCCCTCCCGGGATCATGATCCACCTCTTGCGAGAGCCACCACAGGCGGGCTCCAAGTCTCTCTCGCAACCTCTCCAATGTGGCCATCGGCCAAAGACGCTCGACTATGATGATGGGCGCGGCGGAGACGCGCCCGGTGAGCCAGGCGCCAAGCTCGAGTTCGCGCGCCGTGGTGTCCGCGTCCGCGTCGGGCAGCTCGGCGTGGACCAACAACGTCGCATGGCCCATCGCGCGTAACCACCCGGCCACAATGCACAGGGAGAGGTCGGGCAGCCTGATCTCGGCATGGGGCCGCAAATGCAGGAGGAGGAAGCGGGGAGCGGTCACTCGCCGGCCTTCGGACACCCCGGTGGGGCCGTCTCGGTCAGGCATTGCCGACAGTGGGTGCGAACTGGCGGGGGTTGATCCCGAGGCTGTCATAGCCCCGCTGCCAGCGTTCGGTCAGCGGAACGTCGAAGAGGATCGCCGGATCGAGTGGGGCCGAAAGCCAGGCGCCCTGCTCGATCTCGTACTCGAGTTGCTTGGGCCCCCAACCGGCATAGCCGAGGCAGAGCATGTGGTGGCGCGGCCCGGTGCCCTCTCCCACGGCTTTCAAGACCTCACGGGAGGTGCTGATGGAGACCCCATCGGCCACCTGGCGGGTAGTCGGCTCCTCGTAGTCGCTGCTGTGAACCACCCACCCAATCTCGTTGGAGACGGGCCCGCCGAATTGAACGAGCTGATCGAGGGGCGCCCGAGGCTCGATCTCGAGGTCGGCGAGCACCTCTTGCAGCCGGATCTCGAGTTGACGATTGATGACAATCCCAAGAGCGCCGTCGTCCTGGTGCTCGAACATGAGGACCACGGTTTGGTAGAAGTTGGGATCGAGAAGATGCGGGGAAGCCAAGAGCAACCCGGGTGAAACCTTGCTTTTCATATGGACCATTGTGCCCGGATCACCGGGACCATGCAAGCCAATCCGCCACCGCGTCCCGGATGGAGTGGAGGATTGAGGCATCACCCTAGCCGACGAGGATGGCTCCCTGCGACGGCTGTGCTATTGTTGGCCGGGCTGATCGCCTGGAGTTTGGATACCCTTTCGCGGCGCAGCCGACTCGGCGGAAGAATTAATGAGAGCGCTTTTCGAAATCCATGAGCTGATCGCCGCCCTCAAGCGCCTGCCGCGCGGCGGTTGGCGAGAGCGTGGGGTGCCTGACCCCGAGAGCGTCGCGGCGCACTCTTACGGTGTCGCTCTGTTGACCTTGTTGCTGGCGGAGGACGCGCGCGACTCCGGCAGCTCTATCGAGGTGGCCGCGGCAGTGAGGATGGCGCTCATCCACGATCTCGCCGAAGCAATGACGGGCGACTTGACTCCTCGCCGCCGGCGAGCACTGTTCGGCCCCGATGAGGCGCAAGCCAAGGGGCGTCAACGCGACGCCGAGGATCGGTCGCTGGAGGCCATCTTCACCGCTCTGCCGCCCGACTCGGCGCGACGCTGGCGTCGCGACTGGGAGCGTTACCGCGATCAGAGCTCCGAGGAGGCGCGCCTGGTGGCTCGAGCGGATCGACTGGACTGTGTGCTGCAAGCGCTCCGCTACCGCGAGGAGGGCGGAGGGGCGACACTCTCGGAGTTCCATCATCTGCTCGAGGGGATCGAGGACCGCCAGCTCCTGGCGACCTTGGAGTTGTCATGGGCCACCCGAGGCGAAGCGCGGCCGCTGTTTCGGACTGTCTCTCCCACGGCGCCGGCAGACGCCCCGTACTACGCCGGAGAGCGCCGGCTGAGATTCCGGGAGCTTCGGCTTCCGCTTGGCATGGCGTTTGGTGAAGAGTATGTGGCCGGCGAGGAGTCGGCGCTCCACCTGGTGGCCGTGCTGCAAGAAGAGGTGGTCGCCTGCCTGCTCTTCAGGCGCGAGGAGTCGGGCGAGGGGCGTTTATTTCAAATGGCCGTGGCGGCTCCATGGCAGCGAAGTGGACTGGGACGCGCCCTCCTGAGAGAGATGGAGGCCCGGCTGGCCCGCGACGGAGTCACCTCGCTCAAGTTACACGCCCGCCACTACGCGATTACGTTCTACGAGGGGCTCGGCTATCGCGCGCAGGGGGAGCCGTTCATGGAGGTCGGGCTGCCACACCGGATCATGCGAAAAGAGCTCACCTGACGACCCCGCGGATCTAATCGCGGACTCGCTCGAACAACCGCCAGCGACCAGCCGCCTTCACCTCGCGAACACCCGCCCCCAGGTGCGCGCCGAACGGTGATCGCGCTCCCCAATCGCCACGCACGAGGTAATAGTCGTAGTAGTCGGCGACTCCCGGCGGGTAGCGAGGATGGCGGAGTCGATCGGGGGTCCACTCCCAGCGTAACGGCAATTGCGGGGGGGCGGTGCGCTCGTTGAAGCGAATCGGAGACTGGGGGAAGTTGGCAAACGAGAAGTCGGCCACGCCCCCACGGCGTAGTTGATAGTACTGCGCGAAATGAATGTAGGGCGAAAGCGAGGGCGTCATGACCTCACTCCCTCGGTCGAAAATCAACCCCATGAGCCGGCGCCGTGGCTCGGCGGCCTCGAGCACCCGCTCTAGTGGCCCGACCTCGCGCTCAAACGCGAGGAACTGGCGCGTGTGGTTGGCCGTGCCGGCCAGCGCGAGCGCGGCCAACGGGACCGCCAGCATGAGCCGCCCACGCAGCGCGAGGGGCGGCAAGCGAAACCAGACCAACCCCACCAGGAACGCCACCGGCACGAGGCGCGCGTTGAGTGGCCAGATCCACTTGTAGCTGACGGGGAGCGCGAAATAGAGCCCCAACAGCGCCATTGAGACGAGCTCCAGAGCGTTAGTCCGCAAGAACTCGCGGATCCCTGAGCCACCGCTCTCGTCCGGTCGTGGGCGCCGCACCAACAACAGAGCCATGATCACAAAGAGGAGCAACACGAGCAGCAAGTTGTCGGAGTTGTCACGGTAGGCGTCGCTCAACCGCACGGGGAGCTCACGCAAACTGACGCCGAGCGGCTCCCACTGGCCGCCGGCCGGTGACACGTTGCGTCCCCCGCGCGATTCGCTCCAGACCTCTGCGCTCCCAAGGATCCGAGAGCGCAGCACCCACAGCGTGAAGATCACCAAGCTCGGTCCAATGTGCGAGGCCGCCAAGAGCATCCGTTTGAAGCCGGGCCATGACAGGATAAGGTAGAGACTCGCCGATCCGAGATACAGGAGATACACCTGGGGATGAGCAAAGAAAATCAGCAGCGCGTGAATGGTGAGCCACACAAACTCGATCCGACGTCGCGAGGCAAGATAGCGCAGAAGCGCCCCGAGGGCGAAGAGCATAAATGGCAGGGCCATTGCGAAATTGAGAAACCCCATGAAAAGGAAGGTGTTGTAAAAGACGGGCAGTGCGAGCAAGGCGATCAACGGCTCTCGCCCGCAGGCTGCGAGATAGCGCCACGCGGCTATCGGCAAGAGGACTCCGCAGAGGCTCAGGACGAGACGATTGGCGGTCTCCAGGGGGACCAGATGGGCCAGGAGATCCACCAGTAAATAGTAACCGAGATAGGGCGTCGAGAGCAGATCGAGATCAAAAAAAGCGCTGAACCCGAAAGCGGGATCGTCGTAGTGGTGCATCACGGCGATGGTCGCGAGGTGCTGCGGCAGATCCATGAACGGCAGGTATTCGACCAGCCACAACGGAACGACGTTGATGACGGCCAACGCCGCGACGAACACGAACCAGGGCGTGGCGACGACCACGGGCAGGCTCATGGTTGACAAAGACAGGGAGGAGCGCGACGCGTGGCGCGTGGCGCCTGATCCCATCGTCTGGTTCGGCAATAGCTCAGAATCCGAGTTCGAGGCCAAGACGTGCCTCCACAGGAAATTCTTTGAAGTCATGCTCTTGGAAGAAAGAGGCGTTGGCTTCGGCGAACAGCTTGACCGGCCCCAAGTTGACCAGATTACCACCGAGCCCGACCAGGAACCCCCAGTCAAAATCGCCCGTCACCTTGAGCGGGAGCGCACCTCGAGCATAAAGCACAAGGATGTTGACTCGCACCCCGGGTCTGACCAGCAACCTGACCGCTCCCTCGAGGTGAAATAGTACCCCGAAGTCGAATTTGACGATACTTACCCCGTAGCTCGGGGTCACCTCGAGATTGACGGGGGTCCGCTCGAGCGGATCAAATTTCATCCCTCCGCCAAGGCTGGCGGCGACGCTCAGCCCGGCTTGAGCCGATGAGGCGCCCAACAAAACGGCACACAGTACGAGCCCGGTCGCCAGCCTGGAAAAAGTTGAGCACCTCTCTGTCAGCATCGCTTCTTCTCTCCAGGCCCTTGGGCCGAAAACCACCGCCCCGGTGTGAGCCGAGATCGACGGAACCGGTTCAGGCGCCCCAAGGGTAGCCGTCCCCCCTTGGCCTGGTCAAGAATCCTCCGGTCCCCGGCTTTGACATCGGGATGCTCGGGCTGCTAGGAGCTTCCATTGAGCCCCGGTGCGTCGGTCTGTCGCGCTCGTGATGGGAGCACCCGACTCGAGACGAACCGACGCCCGAGCGAAAGCGAGGAGCATTTCATGAGGACCATTCGCGAATTCACGATCGTTCCGACTCTCCCCCCCGAGCTCGAACCACTCCGCCTTATCGCCTTCAACCTCTGGTGGTCGTGGTCGCACGACGCCATCGCGCTGTTTCGCCGGCTGGATCGCGAACTCTGGGCCCGAACCGAACACAACCCCGTCCGTATGCTGGGGCTCGTGGATCAAGCCCGGCTCCAGTGGTGCGCCGAGGACGAGAGCTTCATCTTTCACATGGAGCGCGTCGCGCGCGCCCTCGAAGTCTACATGAGCGATCTCCCGTGGTTTGAGAAGACCCAAGATTCGGCGCAAGAGATTCGGATCGGTTACTTCTCGGCCGAGTACGGGCTCGCCACGGCGCTCCCAATTTACTCCGGCGGACTGGGAGTCCTGGCCGGAGACCACCTGAAAGCGGCCTCGGATCTCGGGTTGCCGTTAGTGGCGGTCGGGTTGCTCTATCGCCAAGGGTATTTCCGCCAATACCTGAACGCCGACGGTTGGCAGCAAGAGCGTTATCCCGACTTCGATTTCTACAATTGTCCAATCGAAAAATTGCGCCAACCCGACGGCACGCCATGGACGACCTGCGTCAAAATCGGCGGGCGGGACGTGGTGGCGCGGATTTGGTTGGCCCAGGTGGGTCGAGTCCCGCTGTACCTTCTCGACACCAACCACAAAGACAATGCCCCTGTGGACCGCGAGCTGACCGCCCGCCTGTACGGCGGCGATCTGGACATGCGCATCCGACAGGAGATCCTGCTCGGGATCGGCGGCTATCGCGCGCTAGTCAATCTTGGGATCGAGCCCACCGTGTGCCACATGAACGAGGGGCACTCCGCCTTCCTGGCACTGGAGCGGGCAAGGCTGGCAATGGAACGTCATGGGCTCGATTTCCTGGCTGCCCGCGAGGCCACCGCGCCCGGCAACGTCTTCACCACTCACACACCGGTCCCGGCCGGCAATGATCGCTTCCCCGCCGACCTCGTGATGCACCACTTCAAAGACTACGCGGCGACGCTCCATCTCGAGCGCGAGGATTTCTTGGCCCTCGGCCGCGAGAATCCAGAGGACTCGGGCGAGAGCTACTGCATGACCGTCTTGGCCATCAAAATGGCCGAGCGCTTCAACGGCGTAAGCAAGCTCCATGGCCATGTCTCGCGCAGAATGTGGCAGGGACTCTGGCCGGAGCTACCGCAGGACGAGATCCCCATCCAGGCCATCACCAATGGAGTCCACACCAAGACCTGGATCTCCGAGGACATGGCGAGTCTGCTGGATCGCTACCTGGGGCCACGTTGGGGCGCAGGGGCCGAGGCGCGCGGCGTGTGGAAACAGGTCCACGAGATCCCCGACGAAGAGTTGTGGCGCACTCACGAGCGACGCCGTGAGCGGTTGGTGGCATTTGCCCGCCGCCGACTGCGCGCCCAGCTCGAATCCCGCGGGGCTGCGCGGCGCGAGGTGCGTCTGGCCGAGGAGGTGCTCAACCCCGAGGCACTGACTATCGGCTTCGCGCGGCGCTTCGCGCCATACAAGCGCGCCACCCTGTTGCTGCGTGATCGCGAGCGACTGATCCGCATCCTCGGAGACCGGGATCGTCCGGTGCAATTGATCATCGCCGGCAAAGCTCATCCTCACGACAACGAGGGCAAGAGTCTGCTGAGGGAGATAGTCCACGCGGTGCGGGACGGTGCCCTGCGGAGGCGCGTAGTCTTCCTCGAGGACTATGACATGGCGATGGCGCGCTACATGCTCCAGGGAGTCGATGTGTGGCTAAACACGCCGCGACGGCCGCTCGAGGCCAGTGGGACGAGCGGGATGAAAGCCGCGGTCAACGGAGCGCTCAACATGAGTGTCCTGGACGGCTGGTGGTGCGAGGCATACGACCCGCGAGTGGGCTGGGCCATCGGAGGTGGTGAGGAGTACAAGGACATTCATCTTCAGGACGAGGTGGAGTCCAACGCGGCCTACGACATGCTGGAGAAGGAAATCGTACCCTTATTCTATGATCGCCCGTCCGACGACCTGCCTCGCAAATGGGTCCATCTCATCAAGGACTCCATGAGCGCCATCTGCCCCAACTTCAGCACCAACCGGATGGTGGGTGACTACCTCGAGCGCGCCTACCGCCCAGCCCATCTGCGCCGCGAGCGACTGGTGGCCGATTCTTTCGCGCGCGCAAGAGCGCTCTCACTCTGGAAAGAGCGAGTGCGCAACAACTGGGCGCGGGTCGGCTTTGAGAAGACCGAGGTGACGAGCGACATGGACCTTCACGTCGGGGACGAGATGAAAGTGACGGCGACAGTCACCCTGGGCGGCCTGGAGCCCGAGGACGTGTCCGTGGAACTCTATGTCGGACAACTAGCCCCCGACGACAAGATGGCGGACGGTCACGCAGTGAGGATGGAAGAGCGCGCGCGCGAGGAAGGCGGGCGCTTCCGCTTCGAGGGAACCATCTCTTGCCGCGCCAGCGGACGCCACGGCCTGGCGTTAAGGATCATGCCGCGCCATGAGGACCTGAGCAACCCGTACGGCCTA
>PWKZ01000228.1 GCA_003559575.1 Bradymonadales bacterium
ATCTGCGGCGTCACCTGCACCGAATTAGTGCTCGACGTAGCGCTGCTACGCCTCCGCCTAATTCGGCTTGTTTCCTTGCACATGCACGCGCCTCCACACGCTCGCTCCTCAGAACGAACCGGCGATTATGGACACTCCTCAGAACGAACCGACGATTATGGACACTAACCTGGTTCCTCGTCCAACCAGACACTCAGCGCCGTCACGTTGTCATGACCGCCTCGATCGAGCGCCTTCGCGACCAGTGTCTCATTTGCCGTTTGCGGTGAAGCAGCCTTTCTGAGTATCGCGGCTAGCTCGCCAGCTTCCAGCAAATCAGAGAGTCCGTCGGTGCATAACAAAATGCGATCTCCATGACGGCAATTGCGCCACATGGTGTCCACCGTCACCTCGGACTCGAGCCCAAGCGCTCGAACTATCACATTTCTATATGGAAATCGCGGCACATCTTTCGGTTGCAACAGATCCAGCTTGACATACTCGTTGGCGAGCGAGTGGTCTTCGGTGAGTTGGTGCAACTTATCACCACGCAAGAGGTAGAGGCGGCTATCGCCAACCCAACCGATGTACGCGCGCCACCCTACCAAATGCAACTCGACGACTGTCGTACCCATCCCAGCATAACGCGAGTCGCGCTCGGCGGATCGCCAAATGGCATAATTGGCATATTCGATGGCGCTCTTGAGCTCGTATTCACCAAACGGCCGTGTGCCCCTGGATTCCTGTCGCAACCGGCGATGACGATTCCATATCGTAGAGCGAAAATCGTCGTTGCCGTGCGCTTCGCGCAACGCTTCGATACAAATCCGACTGGCGATTTCACCGTTGGCGTGGCCTCCCATCCCATCGGCCAACGCGAAGATGCCTTGGTCTTCAAGAATCAAAAAGTCGTCTTCGTTGATTTCGCGCTCTTTGCCGATGTCGCTCAGAGCGTGGGAGCGCACTTTGACGGGCGATCTCATGGCCGATCCGACCGGCTTTGCTCAAAAGCCCACGGCGCCCGCAACAACTGCTTTCGTTCCTTCGGTTTGGGAGAGCGCTGAAGTTCAAATTCATCAAACAAAGTCGCGGGCGCGACCGCGGAGACCGGGACCCAACCGGACTCCGCGCCACAGTAGCCGTTGAATACGCCAGGCTCCTTCCCCACAAAAGTGACACGGTTGAGACTCGAGAGCGGAGTACCCACCAATTCGACTCCTCGCACCAGCGTTTCTTCCCCCGTGACAGCGTCAACCCTGTAGACCATCCGCGGGACACCCTTGAAGGCCTGATACCCAAACGCCGAGGTGTTGGTCGAGCCTCCCAGAATTTCGCCAACCCGCAACCCAAACGGTTTCCCCTGGCGGCGAGCGGCCTCCATCAGGCGTTCCTTCAACTCCTCATCGGAGAGGCCTCCCTCGGCCATGACCTTGAGAGTCCCCATCCGAGCCAACGGCCGGCGGCCGGGAGCGCCTCGTCCGTGACCCGTGGAGTTATGAAACCCCTCAATCGGTTGGCGAGAGAGCAAGAAGCTCCGCAATATGCCGCCGTCGACCAATTCCACCCGCCGCGCCGGCACTCCCTCTTCATCATAGGTATAGTGGCCGTAGAGCGGAACGCCATTGAGCTTTCCGAGGGTGGGATCGTCGACGACCGACAAAAACCCAGGAATGATACGTTCTCCGACTCTTTCCTTGAAAGTCTGTCCTTCGTCCTCGCTTCTTTGCCGTTGGGCCTCCAACCGATGACCGAGCGCCTCGTGAAAGAACACTCCCGCCGCAGCCGGCTCGAGAAGCGCCGGACCTGAATATGGATCGAGAACCGGGGCATCGCGCAGTGCCACCAGATCGGCAATCATCCGACGAGCGCCGGCCTCTAGCTCCGCCAAGGTGGGCTCCTGGTGGCCGCCGCGCCAAAAACGGGAGTAAGTGTGATCGAGCAACATCCCATCGTCAGCGCGTGTGACCGCCTCGGCGGTGACCGAGTAATATCGAGCACTGGTTCTGAGGACACTGCCTTCGGTGTTGACGAACCGGCGTGTCACCAGACGCGCTTTGATCGTGACCCGTGAATCGAACAGGTAGGGCTCCTCTTTGAAGATGAGCGACAACTTGCGCCCTTTTTCACGCCATCGAGCGCGATCGAAATCGAGCGCCACCTCGGGCATCAAATCGAAAACCGGTCGTTCTCTTGAAAAACTCGGGACCTCGACTGTTTGATCGCTGTCAAAAACCCTCCGCCCTCGGACCCGGTTGTACGACATGAGCGCCTGTTTGTAGCGAAAATCGGACGCCAACCAGAGCGCATGACGCAGCGCCGCGGGAATCTCATCGAGTGGCGCGCGAAGAGAGGGACGGTAACGCTCGAGCACCTCGAAGTCCGCATCTTGATCTTCGCTATTGTCGAGGTTGAAGTCCCCCACCCGAACATCAACGTCGTAGCGCGCGCTTCTGTTGGACGAGTCTTCAAACACGGCGCCAAGAGTCGCGACGATAGAGACCTCCTCGATGTCCCAATGCTGGAAAGAGATGAAGTAGGGCTCTTCGTAGTTCTCCATTCGCAGCCCATGAAAGCTGCGATCGAGCTCCTGACGCATTGCTTCGAGGCGCAAATCATCGGTTTGGGGGCCGACACCGGCACGGGCCGCGGCGCAAGAGAACAGCCCGCAAACAGTCAACACCCCTAGCGCCAGAACACACAAAAACCGAGAGCCATTGCCATGAGAGCGTGTCGCTGGTGGTATTCCAAATAATCTCAAATACATAGCCGTCTTCACCGGTGCAAAAAAGCCGCCCTCAAGGGCTCCGAGGAACATCCCCCAAAAACCAGGGGGACATCACCAACTTTCAAAGTACAACGCAGCCGCTCCTTCGTCAAAGACAACGAGTTTCCTCAATCATCCACCGCGTCCGTGGACCGAGGGGAGTGAGACGGGTGCAAGTAAACAAGCCAAATCTTCACCGATTCGGTGCAGGTGACGCCGCAGTTGGGCCTGAATCCGTGCGCGAATGCCGGTGCAGGGGGGGATTAGGGCTCCGCTCATTCGACGCGCTCGGTGCGTGAGTTTGAAACGGGATCTCAGGGGTGGGGAAAAGCTGTTATCGCGGCTGGGGAGAGCCTGGGTAAAAACTGGCCGGAGAGGCTTTTCGCCGTTTACCTCCCCAATCGCCACCCAGTCAGAGCAACAACTTGATCACGCCTTTCCAAGCAGCCAAGATTTCGTTTCAACGGTCCTTTTCAGATCCTTCCACAGTTTCCCCAGGCCCTACGAGAACGACGAGAAAAAAAATAGATCTCTTTTTTTAGTGATAGTGCTTGAAGAATGTTGGGGGCGGATACAAGAATCGGGGGCCTCTCTCCTAAATTAGGCGCAGTCCAACGCAGCGCCTACGTCGAGCACTAATTCGGTGCAGGTGACGCCGCAGATGGGCGTGAATCCGCGCGCGAATACCAGGATGGACCGACGCGGTGGAGACCATAATCGTCGGTTCGTTCTGAAGACCGAGCGTGTGGAGTCGCGTGCATGTGCAAGGAAACAAAGCGAATTAGGCGGAGGCGTAGCAGCGCTTAAGTCGAGCACTAATTCGGTGCAGTTGACGCCGCAGATGTGCGTGAATCCGCGCGCGAATACCAGGATGGACCGACGATTATGGTTTGCATTTGACCGGCGCCCCTGCTAAAAAACGACTGTTCTTGAAGGCGATCTTTCGAGCCCCTCACCAGGAAGCACGACGATGAAAATAAAGATTGAACAGCGCGTTCTACTCCAAGCTCTATGGCGGGCCCAGGGTATCATCGACAAGAAGAGCTCGCTCAATGTTTTGGCCCACCTTTTGATCGAGACCGTTGGAAATGACGCCATCCGAATCTCTTGCACGGATTACGACGTCGGGCTGATTGCAACCTATCAGGCCGAAATCCTCGAGCCCGGTAAGATGACGCTGAATGGCAAGCACAGCTTTGATGTCATCAAGAGCTTGCCGAATGAGCAAGTGACGTTGGAGCTTCAGGACAACCATTGGAGCAAGGTGGAGTGTGCTCGATCATCGTTCAAGTTGGCCGGGATTCCGGCCGATGATTTTCCAGAACAGCAGGAACCTGATGTGACCGATGGCTTCGAGGTGGATAAATCCACTCTGTTGAGGCTCATCGATCGGACTATCTTCAGTGTCTCCAGCGATGAGAGCAGGATGACGTTGAACGGGGTTTATTTTCGCGCCGAACAAAGCGAAGAGCCCGGTTCGATGCGGCTCACGATGGTCAGCACCGACGGCCACCGTCTCTCGAAGGTGACTACTGACGTAATGACCCCCACGACACTCGCGGAGCCTGTCGACGCAATCGTGCATCGCAAGGGAATACACGAGCTCAAGCGTATTCTCGAGAGCGATGAGGTCGGTGTTCATGTCTCAACTCAAGGCAACAACATCATTTTTAGCTATGGCAACGCGGTGATGTTGATACGGCAGATCGAGGACTCGTTCCCCGAGTATGAGAAGGTCATCCCTAAAAACTCAAAGATATCGGTGGAAATAGACAAACTCGAGTTTCTCGAAAATGTTCGCCGAACAGCGACTTTGACTTCTTCGAAGCTGTTGGTCGTCCGTTTTGCGCTCGAGCGAGACAAGGTCGTCTTGAGCACGAATAATCCCGAGCAGGGAGAAGCTCACGTCGAGATGGATGTGGACTACGATGGGGATTCGGTCGCGGTAGGCTTCAACCACCGCTATCTCCAAGATGTTCTCCAGGTTATCAGTGGTCCGCAGGTCACGTGCAAAATCAACGACGAGTTCTCTCCGGGAGTCATCGAATCCGAAGAGGATCCCGGCGCCACTTTCGTCATCATGCCGATGAGACTTTAGTTTCGCGGGACATCAAGAGAAAGCTTTTCTCGCGAGGGCTTCTCCCTGGAGCCTTTTAGCTCGCCCGCGGAGCTTGTTGGTAGCACGGCCGGCCATGCGCATCATTCGTTTGCAGCTGAGCAGTTTTCGCAATCTCGGTGAGCTCCTCTGGGAGCCCGACGGGCAATTCAATATCATCTCCGGCGACAATGCGCAGGGCAAGACCAACTTGATTGAGTCGGTCTATCTGTTGGCGACCCTCAAGAGCTTTCGAACACAGCGCAATCGTGAACTCGTTGCCTGGGGAGAGAGTCAGGCCACTGCGGCGACCATTGTCGAGCGGCGGGAAGTGGTCCGGCGCTATTCGATTCAAATCGACAAGGAGTCCGGTGGGAGGAGAGTGGCGGAGGTCGACGGTAAGCGGATCAAACGGCTGACGGAGTATTTTGGCGGCTTCAACGTGTTGCTGTTTACTCCAGATGAGCTGGTCGTCAGCAAGGGCGAGCCGAGTAAGCGTCGCCGCTATCTCGACCGGGCAGTGTTCAACCAGTCGCCCGGCTATTTGGAGACCTTGCGCGCGTACGAGGAAGCGCTGCTGAATCGCAACGCGCTGCTTCGCGAGCTGCAACAGAGAGGCAGCGCGAACGCCTCTGTTCGCGCCATGTTGGAGGCATTTGACGAACCTGTGGCAAGGTTGGCGAGCAGGGTGATCGTCCGAAGACTGCACTATCTGGCTGATATAGCCGCTGATTTTCAGGAAGCCCACGCCGCGATCACAGACAGTGGACAGAGCGTCGAGCTTCGCTATCGTTGCTCGCTGCTCCGTAAGGAGATTGTGGTGGGCGAAGAGACCTTCGAGACCAACGAAGACGCGGTGATGGAATGTGCGCGAGAGAGGCTGGAAGAGTCGTTGGAAATGGATATGGCACGGGGCTTCTCCGGGGTTGGGCCTCACACCGACGATCTCCTCTCGTTGATGGACGGCCGAGGTCTGAGACGCTATGGCTCCCAGGGGCAACATCGCACCTTGCTGTTGGCGCTCAAGTTGGCGGAGATGGTTCATCTCGAACGCAAACTCGACTTCGTCCCGATCTTGCTACTGGACGATGTATCGAGTGAACTCGATCAAGGTCGTGGGCGACGTTTTTTGGAAAGGGTGGAGCAAGCCGGTGGGCAGGTCTTCGTGACCACTACCGATCCGGCATTGGTCAAACCGGATGGGAGATATGCACGGTGGGAGATTGAAAACGGCTCCGTGCGACGGCTGAAGTCGGGAGGGAAGAGTTGAGCCTCGATCCAAACAGCGCCATCGAGTATGGCCGGATACCGCTGAAGTATTTTTTGGCGTTGTGGCATGAGGCCGAGGGGAGGCGGTTCCGCTATCGCCCCATTCGCGTCTGGACGACAGTGATTCTGCTCATGCTCTCGAGCCTCTGGGGCTACTATATTCACACTTTGGGTTTTGGCGCCGGGTTATCAGTCGGGACCTTTGTGGTTGGCTTGGTGCTGCTTTTCCTGACTCTCCTGGCGACACTGCTCCTGCTGCGCTGGCGACTGTTCGTGAGGCAAAGCGCGGTGCTCGTGACCGACAAGGCGTTGATTTGGCGCAGCGGCCAGCGATGTTTTCTGGCCCCATGGCGGCTCATCGATCCCAACGGCTTGGGTCTGGCGGAGTTGGGGTTGGGGGGAGGCTATGAGAGCAAGCTGGTTATCAAAATCGGCGATACGGCCGAGCCCTTGTTTTTGATTCGTGCCTTTACCAAACTCGATGACCAAGAAGGGTTCTTGGGTGAGCTGCTCTTACGGATCCCACGTGAAAGTTGGGCAACTCCACCACCATAATCGTCGGCCCATCCTGGGATTCGCGCGCGGATTCACGCACATCTGCGGCGTCACCTGCACCGAATTAGTGCTCGACGTAGGCTCTGCTACGCCTCCGCCTAAGAACGGCTTGGTTCCTTGCACATGCACGCGCCTCCACACGCTCGCTCCTCAGAACGAACCGACGACTATGGCACCGCTGATTGCTTGCGCGCGAGATCCCTGGTTGGGGTCAGCGGCAAGGCAACAAGTCGGTCAAGGCATCGATAAATGGGAATGGATCGGGACCAAAGCGCGCCAGAAAAGAGTCGCGCGGCACTGTCCCCAAGCGCGCTATGAACGCGACCTGCCCTTCCTCCGCTAGCTCGGCGTCTCTGACCGAGTCGCCCACGAACAACAACCTCTCACGAGTGGTGCCAAAACGCCGGCGCGCCAAGTCGAAATGAGGTTCCCCCTTGGCTTGTCCCTCTCCAAACCCCAACACCAGGTCGAACTCGACGTCGGAGGTTGCAAGGAAACGGGTCACGACGTCCGTGAAGTTATTGGACGAAATAACAACTTTGAGCCCCCCGGCGCGTAGGGCCTCAATGGCTTGTGGGACATCGGGCAGGAAGTCCAGACCGGAATAATAAGCCAGTTTGCGGGTCTCGAACTCTTCCACCAGGCGATCATTGCTGGGGCATTGCGGAAAGAGGATCGCGAGCTGCGCGAAGAACGGCACTCCACTGGTGCGAAGATAGGCCTGACGACCTTCCTCGAGTGTCAGCTCGTGCTCATTGGAGATGAGAGAGCCCGCCAGGTCGGCAAATCGGCCCATTGTGTCAACGAGGGTGCCGTCGAAATCGAACAGCACCACCTCATAAAGGTTGAGATCGATCATGTCCTTAGCTCCGCGGCCGGCAAGAATGACTTCACCGCAGAAGCGTGTGTTGCCGGCGGCTAAAGGTCGCCTTCTCGGTCATCCCCAGTGCATCGTAAGCTTCGGCCAGCAAAAGGTGTAGCCGTTCGTCGAAGGGGTTGATGCCGATGGCGGTTTCAAGCGCTTCGAGCGCTTCGCCGGGTTGGCCGAGCCGCAACAACGCTTCGCCTTGCAAGAGGTGCAAGAGAACATATCCGGGGTGGGCTTCGCGCACTCGCGCCACCACCGGCAAGACCTCGTCGAATCGTTCGAGTGCCACTAGCGCGGAGGCTGTTTTGGCTTGCAACACGGGACTCGCGGGATCGATCTCGCGGTCGGCCTTTTGATACTGTTTGAGTGCCGCTTGGTAGCGGCCTCGGACGCGCAGGAGATCTCCGAGGTAGGTCAGATCACGTGCTCTCTGCTGGGCAATGTCGGCTAGCTCGTCGAGGCCGGTGTCACGGCCGCGAAACAGTTTCTTGATCTTTCGTCCGTGCACCTCCGTCGGGGCCGGGCGCCTGAGAAGCCATCGGCGCCAGGCGCGGGTCAGCTGCCTGAAATCCATGCCGTAGACTTCCCTGAGTGCTTGATCCTGCTCGCCCCGGGTCTTTAGTTCACGCAGCAAAGTGCGGATCCCTGCGATACCTTCATTGTGTTTCATCCACTCCACCAACGAGAAAACCTGGGCGAAGGCCAGCGCGGTGTCCTCTTGGCTCGGCAACAAGCCGAATGAGGGGTACATCTTGTCGAATCCGATTAGCCGCCGACGTCTCACGGCCTCGGCCAGCATGAGTTCGGAGGCCGGCGGCAGACGGGGGGTGGCGCCTGGGCGCCACCCCTTCTCCAGGTATTTGGCGAGCCCTTCGTGGAGCCATAGCGGGACCCGGTTGAAGGTGCTCTTGGTGAGCACGAAGTGGACGTACTCGTGCGCGAGCGCGTTTTGCCATTCGTAGCCGTAGACCAGATCGCGTGGCGACACCAACATGATGCGGTTGTACTTGCACATCGCGATGGTCCCGGAGTTCTCAATCGCCTCGCGCGAGAGAGGGGTCATGCGAGCCAGCTCCTCGGCGCGCGGGAGAATATCGACCTGGACCGGCTCGGACGGTTGGTAGCCAAGCACGTTGCTCAAGTGTTGATGGGCACCCTCAAGGGCCTCTTCGGCGTGGGGCAGCAGGATCTCGTCCGGGCCGGGGGAATAGTGCAACATAAAGTTGCCGCTTGTGGTCGCGTGGGAGTCGAAGTGACGAGTGACGGCCACGGAGCCCTGGACGATTTCGCAATAGCGCGCCCAGGTGTTGGCGCCCGGTGTCTCGTCGACGGAAGGATCTGGGAGGCAGATCTCTTTGCTCGCTTCAAGCGCGCCTTGGTAGTCGCGCCGCATATGCCGCAACCGCATCTTCACGGCCCGCAGCGTGTCGGCCTCGGGATCCGGCCGAGGGCGCTCGGCCAACGCCGCCTCGACCTCGGTCAGCCGCCACTGCGACAACAACCGGTGGAGTCTTTCGGCCACGTCCGTCTCACCGGCGGTGGCGGCAAGCGGCAACATCCACAGTGACAGCGTCACCGATACGATCCGCACAACCCTGTGAGCGGGGGCCTGTCTAACGGACGATTGCCTCATAGTACGCCTCTAATTGTTTGCGCAAAGACGCCGGCGCGTCCTCTTTCATGGCTTCCAAGACTTGCTCCCGAAACTCGGCCGGCACCTGGTAATCGGCGGCGCGCGGGATCGCGACCCGCCGACGCTCATCCTGGTCGCGGCCCACCCCGGCGCGCTCTTCGTCCGGCCTGACCGTTCGATCGAGCCGGCGGCCGGCCTCGGCGAGCTTCTCCAGCGCTGAGCGCTGGTGCTCCTCGGCCATCCCGGGGTTCAGGCGACCGAGCTCCTCCTCGGCTTCGCTCATCGACCTCTCCGCCGCTTCCATCGACCGGTCGAGCTGGCCGTGGAGCCCCGGGTGATCCTCTCCGAGAGGAGTCATGCCGCGCCGAAGCCGCTCGAGACGCTGGCGCAAGGCGCGCTGTCGGTGTCCCAGCCTGCTTGTCTGGTTGCGCTCGCGTCGGCTCATGATCTCGCCTGGCTCGGGCAGCAGCGCGCTGAGATCGCGCTTGAGGTCTTCGGTCAGTGGGTGCGCGCGCTCGAGCGCCATCGCCGACCGTCTGAGCTGCCGATCAGGGTCGCCTCTCGGGCAGAGCAGCGCGCTCTGGCGAACCTCGTCCTTGAGAGCCTCGACTCCGCGCTCCAGCCTCTCGGCCAACTTGACCGCCAGCCCCAGATCGCCTTCTTCGAGTGATCGCCTGATGTCATCGACCTTGCCGAGGGCGTGCTCGAGTTGAGTCCGGTCGGTCTCGTGAAGCACGCGCCGCTCGACTTGTCGCAATCGCTGTTCAATCCGCGCCAGCCGGCCCGCTTCTCGGCGCGGTAGCCGCTCGATCCGCTCGCTCAATCTCTCGCGCACTCGTCGGCTATAGCTCTGTTCGCGCTTGGCGGTCTCCTCGTGAATGGTCTCCTGGCGCTTTGCAACTGCGTCGAGGTGGCGGCGGGCGCGCCGGAGCTGTCGCGAGGTACGCGCCATTCGCCTCGAGTCCCGGCCGGTGGATTCATTCTCGAGAGTGGCGACCATCTCCCGGGACGTCGTCGCGAGCGCCTCGATCCGCTCGCGAGCTTCGGAGAGGCGCCCAAGGGCGACCAGGCCGCGGATGGTGTCTAGCTCCTCGCGCATGGACTCGAGCGAGAGCATGGCGGTTTGCCGTGTCACTGCCGGGACATTGATTCGGTCGAGGGGCAAGTTCTTGGAACGCTTCAGGATATCGTGCGCCACCTCCTGAAGGGAGCGCTGCATGCGCTCGATCTCGCGGGCCATCTCTTCAAGCCCCGCCTCACTATCTTGCTGCTGGAGCGTATCCAACAGCGCGAGGAGCTGGTCCGACTGCTCGATGAGCGAGCGCCCTCGGTCGAGCGCTCGCTCCTGGCGGCGCCGGTCGAGCGCGCGATCGAAGGTGAGGACGGCGTGCTCGGTGGTCTCGATTGCACGCGCGTTGTGGCGACCGAGGGCCTTCAAGTGACTCGAATCGTACCGCGCCGGCGGATCGCGCCCCAGGATCCCGCTCAACTCGCCGGTCTCTTGCTCGAGGAGCGTCAGCATCTGGGAGTGCATCTCGGCAAAATCGCGCAACATCTCTTCAGGGGTCAGAGGGCACTTCTCCATCCGCCCGAGGAGTCCTTCCAGCTTGGCTAGCTCGCGGCGGGTGTGGGTCACCGTGTTGGTTGTGACTTCGAGGATTTGCTCGGCGGTGGTCGGATCGGGCGGTTTGCCCAACGGCACCTCGAGGCGATCTGCGAGCAGCATCAAAAAGCGCTCGAACATCTCTTGGGCGTCGCGCAAGATCGCCTCATGAGTTTGGGAGGGCGAGTAGATGCTGATGGTGCGTCGCTCCGAGCGGCTCGTCTTCGGGCCCGAGACGGTGTCGTTGTCGCTGGCCTCGATCCATAGAGTCAGGGATTCGCCGGGCGCGAGGCCCAAGGGGGCCAGCTCGAGAGTGCCGCTGCCGCGTCCGTCGGGGCCGAGGTCCGCGATCGGTAGGCCGCGGCGTACCGGCGGGGCGTTGCCATGGGTGCGCTCGTAGGCCAAGGCGAGTTCGCTCAATCCAAAGTCGTCGCGCGCTTCGAACAGCAGTTCAATGTCTTGGTCGTGGTCAACCTCGAGGTCTTCGCGTGGCATCAGCAGCCGCACTTCAGGTGGGTGATCCCGCAGAACGTCGATATGGCGGTGGGTCGACTCTTTGAGAACCCTCCCGTCCTTGTCGCGCAATCGGAAGCGGTAGCTGTCGTTTCGGGTGATTGTGAAAGCGCCGTAGATTGCCCCGCCACCGTCGATCTCGAGCGACAGCGGCTCACCGGGGTGCGACTCGAAGATGAGCGCCGCGTCTTGCGCTTCAATGACGGCCCGGGTGCTGATCTCGACCCGGGTGCCGTTGAGCGCTCTCAAGTCCCCGGTGGCGTTGGGCTCGACTCGGTTCTCGTGGGCGGCGTATTCGGGGTGGCGGTAGATTACGGTGAGGCCCTCGACGAGTACCGGTTTGACTCTCGGCTGGAGGGTCGCCACCGCCTGCTTCGGAGCGCCGCCGGCCCACAGCAGCCGAGCGTTTGCGGCCAGCAGGTCGCCGTACAGCAAGTGCGCCGTGAGACCTCCGAGCACCAGCACAATCAGCGCCCAGAGGGGTCCTCGCAAGCGGTCGGTGGGCACGAGCGCGGAGGGTGTCACGGTCGCCAGACGTTCGTCGGCGCGGACCAGGACGCGGTTGTAGAGATCGAGAGAGAAGGATGCCTCGGCGTCGCTCTCGTTGTTTGAGGCGGCGCGGGCGCGGTCGGCGAACTCCAGCGCGGTGGTGAGTCCGTCGCGTAGCTCCGGCAGTTGATATTCGATGTATTGAGCCGTGTTGAAGAGATCGCGGCCAATGCGCCGCCGGACGACAAATGTCTGCCCGAGGGTCAAGAGCAAAACGCCCGCGCTCGCGACGGCGACAAACCCCCTTAACGCACCAAGCATGTCGTCGCCAAGCAGCCACGGCAACGCCAGCGCCGGCGCCGCCACCACGCCGAGGCCGAAGGCGGACGTCAAGAGCCCCCAGAGCGCGTTTTGGGCTTTGAGTCGCCGCCGCACGCGACGGACTCTGGCCTCTAGTCGCGTCAGAGTCTCAAGCACCACTCCTCCCTCATGACAATCCGCGGCCTCCCCCTCAATCCACGGACGCGATGGAGGATTGAGGTCTGGCCCCGGCGTTGACGCCGCGTCCTATCTATCATGCCTGACTGGGGTCGCTCACGACAACGATTATCCCCCCCAATTACCGTTTCAAACCGAGCACCGAGCGCGTCGAAACGGGGAGAGCTACAAGGAAGCGGGCCGCCTTGGGTGGGAGGGAAACGCAGAACTATCTCGAGCACCAAATCGGTGCAGCTGATGCCGCAGATGTGCGCGACTCCCAGGGTGGAGCGACGGTCATAGGTCATGAGTCCTGGTTGCATGGACGAGACTGCAACAGGTACTCTGCCGCTTGCGCGTTGTGATCGAATCGGCGCGACTGATGGAGGGTCGATGCGTTCGCTTTGGAGTCTTGCAATCGTTCTGGTTTTGCTCGTCGTTTTTGGGAGCGGGGATCTCAAGGCGCGCCAGGTCACTCCCGAAGAGGTTCGGCAGGTGCTCGAACTCTTGCGGACTCGCTCCGAGTCTCCGAGTCTCGAGGACTGGTTACGGATAGGGCCGAGCGCAAACCGGATCCTGGTCGATGTGGCCAACGACGGGAGATTGGAACGAGTGATCCGCCTGCGGGCGCTGGCCAGCCTCGCGTGGTTTCCGTCGCGGCGCAGTGAGGCCGTGTTGGTCGGTCGGCTCCATGATCGACGCTATGATGCTCACGAGAAAGCCGTGGCGATGTTGGCGTTGGCCCGCGCGTTCGGCGCGCGCATGACCAATGAGTTCAGGGATTTCTTGGGGGACTCCGACGATGTGGCGCGCAGCGGCGCTATCCGGGCGCTGGGGTTGACCGGCGATAGACGCGCGTTGGAGTTGCTCCGAAGTCATCTGGCGCGCGAGGAAGTGAAACGGTTGCGCCTCGAGACCGAGGCCGCGATTGAGCGCTTGGAGGGCGGCCAGTGATGCACGACGCTCCACTCCCCGGCGCCGGCGATTTGACGTTCGTCACCCTTGCCAATTGCAAACCGGGTAACATATTACCTTGGGCGCCCGGAGTTTTTTAAAAGGGCGCAAGCGAGAACGAGTCACACGAGGAGGTTTCGTGACGGTGGAGCAAGATAAAGCGAAAGGTGGCAAGCAGCGGACGATCCCCATTTTGCCGCTTCGCGACACAGTGCTTTTTCCCGGCGCGGTGTTGCCGCTCACGATCGGGAGAGCCGCTTCGCTCAAGCTGATGGAAGACTACGCCGAGTCCGATGAGCTCATCGGTATGGTCAGCCAGAGGGATAAGGACGTCGAAGATCCCGGCGAGGACGATCTCTACCGTGTCGGTACCATGGCGCGGGTGTTGCAAACTCTGCGTAAAGGCACCAAAGGGATTTATGTGGTCGTCCAGGGGGTGTCGCGGTTCAACCTCCTCGAGATCAAATCTTCGGATCCCTATCTGAAGGGAGTGGTCGAGACCGTCTCGGAGCAGGAGCCCGAGGAGGGGGAAGTGCAGGCGATGATGGTCACCCTGCGCAAGCAGGCGACCCAACTCATCGCGGCGATCCCCGAGCTGCCCAACAGCGCGACCGAGATGATCGAGCAGATCGACTCTCCGGTGCAGCTCGTGTACGTCATCATGGCCTACCTGCCGGTGTCGGTGGAGCAGAAGGTCGAGGTCCTGGGGTTCTCCTCCGTCAAGGAGGCCATCGAGCGGACCCACGAGCTGTTGCAGCATCAGCTCGAGGTGGTGCAGATCACTCAGAAGATCAAGTCCGACGTCAAGGGCAAGATGGATCGCAGCCAGAAAGAGTATGTGCTGCGCCAACAGTTGAAGGCGATCCAGGAGGAGCTTGGCGAGGTCGAGCCGGAAGGCGAGGTGTTGGAAGAGCTGCGCGAGAAGCTCGACAAGGCCGGTCTGCCCGAAGAGGTCGAGAAGGTCGCCGAGAAGGAGCTACGTCGTCTGAGGGCCATTCAGCCGGCCTCACCCGAATATACGGTGGTCCGCAACTATCTCGACTGGATCGCGGACATGCCGTGGCGGATCGAGACCGAGGACGATCTGGACATCGGCAACGCGCGGGAGGTACTCGATCGCGATCACTATGACCTCGACAAGGTCAAGAAAAGGATCCTTGAGTACCTGGCAGTCAAGCAGCTCAAACCCGATATGAAGGGCCCGATCCTCTGTCTCGTGGGTCCGCCGGGCGTCGGTAAGACCAGCCTCGGACAGAGCATCGCCTCGGCGCTGGGGCGCAAGTTCACCCGCATGTCTCTAGGGGGAGTGCGCGACGAAGCCGAGATCCGCGGCCACCGACGGACCTACATCGGTGCGCTGCCGGGGCGCATCCTCCAGTCGATCAAACGCGCCGAGAGCCGCAACCCGGTCTTCATGTTGGACGAGGTCGACAAGCTTGGTCGCGACTGGCGCGGCGATCCCACCTCGGCGCTCCTCGAGGTGCTCGATCCCGAACAGAACTTCGGGTTCATGGATCATTACCTCGATGTTCCGTTCGATCTGTCGAAGGTGTTGTTCATCGCCACCGCCAACGTCACCGACACGATCCCCCCGCCTCTCTTGGATCGCATGGAGGTCCTCGAGCTGCCGGGCTACACCCAAGACGAGAAGCTCAATATCGCCAAGCGGCATCTCTTGCCCAAGCAGGTGGGCGAAAACGGGTTGAAGCCCGCGCAGGTGACGATGAGCGATGAGATAATCAACCACATCATTGAGCGCTACACGCGGGAAGCGGGTGTGCGCAACCTCGAGCGGCGGCTCGCCGACTGCTGCCGCGCCATTGCCGTCGGCGTGGTGGAGAAACGCTGGGAGAGCCATGAGCTGACCATCAACGATCTCAACGCTTTCCTGGGCCCCGAGCAGTTCGAGTCGGAGATGGCCCATCGCACCGAGCAGCCGGGGATCGCGGTGGGGCTCGCCAAGACCGCCGCCGGGGGCGAGATTCTGTTCATCGAGGCCACCAAGATGGCCGGCAGCGGTAAGCTGAAGCTCACGGGCCAGCTTGGCGACGTCATGAAGGAGAGCGCCGAGCTGGCGCTGTCGTACATTCGCGCGCAGGCCGCCGAACTCGAAATCGACGGCGACACGTTCGAGAAGACCGACATCCACGTCCATGTGCCGGCCGGCGCGGTGCCCAAGGACGGACCGTCGGCGGGGGTCACGTTGCTCACCGCCCTGGTGAGCTTGTTGGGCGACACCTGTGTCTACGACGACATCGCGATGACCGGTGAGATCACGCTGCGCGGCCAGATCCTGCCGGTCGGTGGGATCAAGGACAAGGCGCTGGCGGCGCTGCGCGGCGGGGTCAACAAGGTGATTCTGCCCGAGCGCAACCGCAAGGATGTGCCCGAGATCCCGGAAGAGATCCGCGACCAACTGGAGTTCATCTACTGCAAGGAGATGTCCGAGGTGCTGGCGGTCGCGCTGCGCCACTGACCCTCGCCCCTCACTCCTCCACCGCGTCCGTGGATCGAGGGGAGTGAGGCGCCGTTGTCCAGATGCCAGGACGAACCGCGGTGTGCTAGGCTCGGGCCATGAAGGAGGATTGCGCACAGCTCACCGGAGAGCGGTTCGTGGAGGTGGCGGTGATGTTGCCCGTTCCGGGTAGCTTCACCTACCGGGTGCCGTCCGAACTCTCCCCGCCGCCCGTGGGCGCGCGAGTGTTGGTTCCGTTTGGGGGGCGCCGCGCGGTGGCTTATGTCCTGGCCGAAGAGGCGCGTCCCGGCATCGACGAGCCTCGCGAACTCTTCGATATTCTCGACGACAAGCCTGCTTTCGACGAGATGCTGCTGGCGTTGCTGCGCTGGACTGCGCGCTATTACCACGCTCCTCTGAGCGAGGTGATTCGCACCGCGCTGCCGCAGGCGCTCGGCAAGCGTGAGGCGCCGCGCGTCGTGCTGACTCCGCTCGGGCGCTCGGCGGCGGCGATGCCCGGCGCCGAGCCGCTCCTCGCCTTGTTGGCCAAGAGCGCGCGCGAGAATTTGTCCGAGCGGTGGCTGCTGCGCGAGTGCGGCGCCCCCATGGCGCGGATTCTGGCCGCCGAGCGTGCCGGGTATCTCAAGAGACTCCGCGAGCCGAAGGGGGGGTGTGGCCGCCCGCTCACCGAGCGGGTCGCCGTCTTCGTGATGCGGCCTCCGCTCAACGCGAACGCCGTGCGTTCGCGCGAGGTGCTGGCGCGGGTGGCCCAGGCCGGCGAGATCCGGGTCTCGGCGCTGCGCGCCGAGCTTGGCGAGGTCTCGGCGGTTTTGCGCACATTGGAAGCTCGGGGCGCGCTCAGGCTCGAAGAACGGCGCGTGTTTCGTACTCCCCATGGCGCTTTCGTCGACATGGGGGAGCCGGGATTGTCCGATCCGCCGGTCCTCATGCCCGAGCAGCGGACGGCGCTCGAGGAGATCTGGCATGGCCACGAGAAGGGCTATCAGGCGGTGCTGCTTCATGGGGTCACCAGCAGCGGCAAGACCGAGGTCTATCTGCGGCTCATCACGCGCTTCTTGCGCAAGGGGCGCGGCGCGATCGTCTTGGTGCCGGAGATAGCGTTGACCCCACAGCTTGTTGGTCGCTTTCGTGCGCGGTTCGGCGATCAGGTGGCGCTCTTGCACAGCGGGTTGACGAGCGGCGAGCGACTCGACCAGTGGGAGCAGGTGAGGGCGGGCCGGTTTCCGGTGGTCATCGGCGCGCGTTCGGCGCTGTTCGCGCCGCTCCCGAAGCTCGGGTTGTTGGTCGTCGACGAGGAGCACGAGACGACTTACAAACAAGAGGACAAGCTGCGCTACAACGCGCGCGACCTGGCCCTCGTGCGCGGCCGGTTGAGCGGCGCGACCGTGGTGCTGGGCTCGGCGACTCCCTCGCTCGAGAGTGCCTACAACGTGCGCCGCGGCAAGCTGCGGCTTTGCACCATGCGTTCACGTATCAACGAGCGGCCGATGCCCGAGGTGACTCTGGTCGATCTGCGGCGCGCGCAGTTCGTCGATGAGGAGCGTGCGCTGAGCGAGCCGCTCGTGGTCGCCCTGCGGGAGACCTTCGAGGCCGGGCAGCAGAGTCTCGTGTTCTTGAACCGGCGCGGGTATGCCAACTTTCTCCTGTGCCGTACTTGCGGGTTCATCCACGAGTGTCCCCATTGCAGCATCAGCTTTACGTTTCACCAAAAAGAGCAACGGCTCTTGTGCCACTACTGCGACGAGCGGCGCGCGGTGCCGACAAGCTGCCCCAAGTGCCACGGGACTCTGCTGCAAAACATCGGCACCGGCACCGAGAAGGTAGAAGCGCGCCTGGCCGATCTGGTGCCGGGCGCTCGAGTCGCGCGCATGGATCGCGACACCACCCGCGGCGAGGAGCTTGGGAAACTACTGCGCGCGGTGCGCGCCCACGAGGTCGACATCTTGGTGGGCACCCAGATGGTGACCAAGGGCCACGATTTCCCGAACGTCACTCTGGTGGGGGTGTTGCTCGCCGATCAGGGGCTCAAGTTCCCCGACTTCCGCTCCTCCGAGCGGACATTTCAACTGTTGACCCAGGTGGCCGGGCGCGCGGGGCGCGGTGAGATCCCCGGGCGGGTGCTGGTCCAGACTTACGATCCGCGGCACTACAGCCTGCGCCACGCGCGCGACCAGGACTTTGACGGGTTTGCCGAGACCGAGCTGCGCCACCGCCGTGAGCGCGCCTATCCGCCATTCAGGCATCTGGCGCTCGTGCGGGTGACCGCGGTGGGGCCCGCGCTGGCCACCGCCGAGGCGGAGCTGGTGGCGCGAGTGGTGCTCGAGGGGGCGCGCGCGCGGCACCTCGAGGTGTTGGGGCCGACTCCGGCCCCCATCGAGCGCCTCAAGGGGCGCACCCGCTGGCACGTTCTGCTGCGCGGCGCCTCGCGGAGGGGTCTGCATGCGGCGCTGAGCGATCTCGAGCCTCACCTCCGCACCCGCCGGGCCGATGGCCTGCAGATTGTCATCGACGTCGATCCGGTCAATTTCTTGTGATCCGTCAACCCGTCGGATCGTCGGTCAAGGGCACCAGTCGCTCACCTCGCACCACCAACACCGTGCCGGGGGCCGCGTCGCGCGGCACTCGGCGGACCACATGCGCCGGATCGCGCACTACCGTTACCCCGTTTGGGATCTCGCGGCCCGGGGCGATCCAGAACCCGGTCCCGAGGCGCGCCTCGTGGCCGATGGCGCTGCCCAGGAACCGTGTCCCGAGCGATTGCAGCCGTCCATCCAGGGGCACCCGGACATCGTCGTCGAAGCGCATATCCATGAGGAAAGCGCCCCCAGTGGTGATCGACCGCCGGCCAAGGACGCTCATTTGCATCAAGCGCTGCGAGGCGGCGGCCTGTGGGTAGAGCACGGAGCTGTTGAGCATGGTGCCGGAGGAGACAAAACTCTTCTCCCCCAGCACCGAGAGGCTCACCTTGGCGAGCTCCTGAATCCAGGAGCGCGCCCCGATCCTCGAGAAGCTCACCACCGCGTGCGGTCCGATGGTGACGCCGTCCTCGATGGTCGAGGCCTCGATGATCGCGGTCGGGTGGATGCGACAGTCGCGGCCAATCCGGGACATCCGCCGCATCAAACGGGCCCGTGACGGGGGCAGCGCCGTGAGGAGCGCCCACAGCGTGCGTAGCGTGCGTCGCCACCGGGGCTGATCCAGCGCGTCCACCGCCTGGGCCATCAGGTTGGCGCGGAGGATGTGGACCCAGTGGCGCAACACCATCGCGCTCATCGCCGTCAAGGGATAACGCAGCTTCTGCTTGCCGAAGTAGTGTTCCGGCACATCGAACTCGAAGACCCGCTCCCGCGGCTTGATGGGCAGTGTCGCCCACTGCCCCGTGGGAGTCTCGCGCGCGTCTTCAAACCGAACCCCCGGTGGCAGATAAAAGAGCGGGTAGCGAGCCCGCGCGGTCCCCTCACGATCCGGGTGCGGCGCGATCCCCTGCAAGTGGTGATACTCGGCGACCATCGCCGAGTCGCTCAGCTCGAGCGCCGCCGGCGCGTTGGGTGGCGCACGCCTCGAGGCCGCCACGAACGCGCGCAACAGGGGTGCGGAGAGGAAGAGGTTGTCTTGCAAGACCACACACGGGCCCTCGGGCGGGAGCCCCTCCTCGGCGAGCACAAGCCCGCTCCGGCCCATCGCCTCCTCTTGCCACGCGCGGAGGGTTCGATTGGCGATCAGTGTCTCCCCGATGGGATCGAGGAACGGTGTGATCAACACCCCCGAGGGGACGATATGGCAGCGCATTAGTGTCCCTCCGCCAACTTGCCGGCGATCGCCGCGAGTAGCTCCTCGAGCCGCCCGGAGTCGGCCAGAGGCCGGGGCATCGTCGCCACCAGCTGAACCTCCGTCTTGCTCCCGGTGAGGGCCAGGAAGAGCGGGGTCGACTCCACCCCCGGCGGCACGAAAAAGCCCGCGGTCGCACGAAACCCGCCTCCCCGGAACTGTTCGAGCGGCAGTCGCCCAATGTTGGAGAGCACCCCGCTTGCCAAATAACGGCCGCGGCGATGCACCCTGGCTATGGCGGCGCGCCCGACGCGCGCCATGAGCCCGAGCGGCAGCGCGCGCAGCACGCCGAGCCCGGGCCCGAAGGCGGTCTCCAGGCCGTCGCGGCGCATTGTCTCGATTTTTTGCGCGATCTCGAGGGCCGTCGCCTCCGGCGGAACCTCCAGGTGCAACATGCCGGTCAAGTTGGCCGTGGAGCGTAGTCCTGGCGCCCGCGGCCGCAAGTCCACCGGCAGATCGAAGCGCACCCGCCCGTCAGCACCATCCTCGCCCGCCTGCAGGCGGGCCTGCTCCGCCACCGCCAGCGCGACCCGCGGCAGCAGCCGCGAGTGCTTCCCCGGCACGGTCACCCGGCGCCACCGAGTGCCCCGTGTCTCTGTCGTCACAGCCCGCCCGGTGGGCGCCAGGCAGTCTTCAATGCGTCGTTCGGCCCGCGCCGCCTGAAGGGAGCGCGCGAGCGCCACGTCGGTTAGGGGCGAGGTGGCGCCAATCGGTGGCGCTCCGTTGAGCGCGCGGAAGAGATCCTCGACGAAAGAGAGCGTTCCGCGGCCGTCCATGACGGCGTGGTGGGTGCGCACGATCACCCGCGGCGGGGTCCCCTCGACCAGCAGCACCTCCACTGTTGGGCCGGTGCGTGGCGCAAGCGGTGTCTCCATGAACGGCGCCCCGGCCTCGCAGCGCCCGTCCCAGGCGGCGCCGTTGACCACTCGGATCGGCGGCGGCGTCACTGTCGCGCGAAGGCGGCTCGCGGTGAGGTGGCCCCGGAGCACGAGGCGCGCGCCGGGGTTGGCGACCGCCGCCGCGGCCACCGCCGCCCGCCAGATGTCGGGGTCGAGGGTCCCCTCGCCCTCCAGCACGAGCTGATTGACGAACGGTCCGTGCAACCGATCAGCCACGAGCCACAACCGCTCCACCGGCGAGAGGCGGCGCTCGTACTCCGCGCTCGCCCGGCGCGCGCGCCGGGCGATTGAGCATAGGGCCACTGCGACAAGCGCCGCCACCGCCGCGGCCACCGCGAGGCAAAGCCACCCGCTCATCGGAGCCCCTCGATCACCCGCGCCGCCGCCGCTGCTCCGCCGGCGGTGCGAAACGAAGCCTGGACGCGCCGGGCGCCTGCCGCGAACGTGGGATCGTCCAGCACGCGGCGCACGGCGCGGCGAATGCCGGCCGGCCCAACGCGCGCGAAGCGCACCCGCACTCCGGCGTTGGCCGTCACCACCTGCTCGGCGATCACCGGTTGATCATCGCGGATCGGCGCCACCACGAGCGGTAGTCCGTGCGACAGCGTCTCACAGACCGTGTTGTGACCGCCGTGGCTGATGACCGCCTGCACATGTGAGAGGAGCCGGAGCTGAGGCACATGAGCGCGCACCAACATGTGGGGCGGTAGCTCGCCTATCAGCTCCGGCGGCGCGGCGAAGATCACTTGCAGCGGCTCATCTCGCAAGCCGTCGACAACGGCGCGGTAGAAGCGCCGGCCGCGTTCGGCGTTGACGGTACCGAGCGAGACGAGCACACGAGATCGCTCGGGCGCGAGCTGTTGCCAGGGGAAATCGTCCCGCTCCTCGCGCTGCCGCAGGGATGGTCCGACAAAGTGGTAGTGAGCTTGGAACCGGTCGAGGGGCCCGACCAGGGCGTCGGTCGAGAAGACGATCACCGCATGCGGGGAGATGTTATGGCCCGGCAGGGGGGTGAGCCCGTGCTCACGCTGCAGTAGCGCCAGTTGTTCGTCGACCCATGCGGCGACTCGCGGCAGCGCCGCGAGCGAGTCGGTGACGGCGGCGGAGGTGGTGGCCAGTGTCGCCCAGGGAAGCTCGAAGCGCCGCGCCACGATGCCGCCGGCGAGCGCTTGTTGATCCACCGCCAGACAATCGGGCGCGTAGGCTTGCACGGCGGCCTCGAGTCCCGGGACCATCGCGCGCCCGAGCGGGACCAGGAATTCCTGCCACAGAAACTTGAGCGCCACGAGGCCGCGTGCCCCCATCGCTTTCGCCATCATCGCGTCGTGCAGCGCCTGCGGGATTCGGTCGTCGAGCGGCAGCCGCTCTGCGCCCTCCGGCAGCAGCCGGGAGAGGACCGTCTCGTGCCCCACCCAGGCCACCTCGTGGCCGCGCGCGGTAAGCTCGGCGGCCACCGCCAGGGTGGGGTTGATGTGGCCGGTCAATGGGGGGACTATGAACAGCACGCGGCTCATCTGTCTGACCTCTCCGTATCTCGCCGCACCCACTCGATGATGGCGTCACGCACGGTTGTGGTGGCCTCCCAGAGCACCGAATGGGAGCAGCCCGGCAGTACCCGCAGCTCCACGTTGGGGAGCCTCGCGGCCACCCACTCACCGCGCTCGAGCACATCGGAGTGCTCTCCGTAGAGGCAAAGCACCGGCGCTTTGAGAGCCGCGAGCGCCTCCTCGCTGATGGGCGGTGAAGTTTCGAGATCGGCCAAGAGCGAGGTGCCGTAGACGAGCGCCTCGGCGCGCTCGGCGAGGCGGGTGCGTTTGCGGGCGCTGTGGCGCCCAAGCCAGTTGCTGAAATGCTTGACTATCATCTCGTCTCGCGCTTGCCCTTGGACTCCCAGGGTGGCGGCCATCTCGGCGCCCCAGCGGTCGTTCGAGACGTGCGCGTCGATGAGCACCAGGCCGGCCACCCGCTCCGGGTGGGCGATGGCGAACGCCAGCGCCAAAAGCCCGCCGAAGCTGTTGCCGACGAGGTGCAGCGGCCCCTTGACGCCGCAGCTCGCGAGCAGATCGGCCAAATCGGCCACCATCTCGCCCAACCCATAGCCCTCGCGCGGCCGCTCGCTGCGCCCGTGGCCGCGAAGATCGTAGAGGAGCACCTCGGCGAACTCCGCCACCCGATTGGCCACCGTGAAGTAGTAGCTCGACAGGTTGTCCATGACCAGCCCGTGGAGAAAGATGACCGTCGGGCGCGCCTCTGGTGCTTTTTTTTCTCTCTCCGGCGGCCCGAGCTGCTGGACATGGAAGCGAACTCCGCGCACCACGACGTCAGCCATCGAAGAACTCCATGAGGACTTTACCGAGCGCCTCCGGCGCTTCGAGCGGCAGGAAATGGCCCCCATCGAGAGTTACTGTGCGGACCGCCGGCAGCGCGCGGGCCAGCCGGTCAGCCGAGCCCAGACAGGGGGAATGGGCGCCGTAGACACTCAGCACCGGGCAGCGGATGGCGCCGAGCGCCTCATCAGTGGGTGGACGGCGTTCAGCCAGATCATCGAGCAGCGAGGTCTCGCCGGCGAGCGCGGCGAGCGCCTCCAGCCGCAGCCGCCCTCGCCGGCGCTGAGGGTCGAAGTCGCGCCGCAGCGTCTCGGGCAGTGCGGCCAGCAGCTCGGTCGCCATCTCCTCGGAGTCGAGCGAGAGGATCGACCACAGCGCGTCGCTCTCGGAGATCGCGAGCGGCGCCTCCACCGTCGCGAGGCGACGCACGCGCGCGTAGCGGCGAGCGTAGTCGAGCGCAATGAGACCGCCCCAGCTATGCCCCACCAGATCGAACGATTCGAGCTCGAGGGCCTCGGCCAGCGCCGCGAGATCATCGGCCATCGTGCTCACGTCGTAGCCCTCCGTGGGGCGCGCGCTGCGACCGTGGCCGCGCAGATCATAGAGAACGACCCGGTGGCGCCCGGCGAGCGCGCGGGCGCAAGTGAAGTACCAGGTCGCGATGTTGCCGATCAGCAGCCCGTGGAGCATCACGAGCGGCGGTCCGTGGCCGATCTCCGTGACGTTCAAGTCGATTCCGTTGGCGTTGACGGTTCTCAAAGGCCCCTCCCTCCCCCCTGTCTTGACACGAAAAGCCCGAGGAGGCCAGCCGGTGCCTCCACCTCGCGTCATGGGTGATATTCCACTGTCGTCCGTGTCGGGTGTTACCTCCACGGTGCCGCGGGAAGCGCGCTTGTTTTTTTGTTGCATTCGATCCGGCGCTTCGCGCTCCCACGCTTGGCGCCGGTGGTGAGTGAGTTGAGTAGTGATTCGCGATTTTAGTTTTTTGGGCCTCTCGCCTTTTTTGATCCCGGATGATCGGTTGACAATCGCGCTGTGCCGGGCGGGGGCCCTGGGTGTGCTGGAGTTGGGCCGCGACCCCGCCGCGGCGCGCGCGGCGCTCTCGACCGTGGCCCGCCAGGTGCCGGCCGGATTCGGCGTGCGTGTCACCTCGGGGACGGCGGTGGAGCCCGCGTCCCTCCCCCGCGAGGTCCGCGTCGTGGTGCTGCCGGCGGACGTGCCGGCCGCCCCCTGGGCCGGCCGCGAGCGGTTGGTTCAGGTGACCTCCATCGAAGAGGCCCGCGCCGCGATCGAGGCCGGCGCCGACGGTCTCATTGCCAAGGGGTCCGAGAGCGCCGGCCGAGTCGGGGAGTGCTCGACCTTCGTGCTGGCGCAAGCGCTGCTGGCGGCCGACTCGCTGTTGGGTGGGCGGCCGGTCTTTCTCCAAGGCGCCATCGGCCTCCACGCCGCCGCCGCGGCCTTCGCGGGCGGGGCCAGCGGGGTCGTCCTCGACGACGCGCTCGCG
Organism: Bradymonadales bacterium; assembly: GCA_003559575.1. GTDB lineage: Bacteria > Myxococcota_A > UBA9042 > PWKZ01 > PWKZ01 > PWKZ01. The sequence goes on from PWKZ01000228.1 coordinate 24,234, forward strand.
TTGCTGCGGGAGTCCCGGCTGGATCAGGCGGCCAGGAAGCTCATCAGCGGGCTCGACGGCAGCGAGACCACCGTCCTCGGTGGCCACCGCGTGTTCCTTCGGCCGGGCTTTCTGGCGGCCGATCTGGCGGCCGATCAGAGTGATCCCACCGCGGCGGAGGTCGAGGCGCTCATTGGCGGCACCGATCCGAGCACGAATCTCCTGCCCATGGGCCAGGGGATCGGGCTCGCGGCGCGCTATGCCGACCGCTATCGCACCGTGGCCGGACTACTGAGCGCGTTGAGCGACAACGTCGCGACCAGCCTCCGCCTGGCGCAGGCCGCAAACCCGTTGGCCCCCCAGAGCCCGCTGGCCGAGGCGCTCGGTTGCCGCTACCCCATCGTGCAGGGGCCGATGTCGCGCGTCAGTGACTCGCCGGCTTTTGCCCTCGCTGTCGCTCAAGCCGGTGGATTGCCTTTCCTGGCCGTGGGGCTCAAGAGCGGTCCCGCGCTGTCCGACTTGCTGCGTGAGACGGCGACGCATCTCGCGGGACGTCCTTTTGGAGTGGGGCTGCTCGGCTTCGCGCCGCCCGCGCTGTGGGAGGAGCAAAGCGCGCTGGTGCTGGCCGCCCGCCCGCGCGCGGCAATCATCGCCGGCGGCCGCCCGTCACAAGCGCGGCTCTTCGAAGAGCGCGGGATTCAGACCTGGCTGCATGTGCCCTCGCCGGGGCTGCTCGACTTGTATCTTGAGGACGGAGCGCGGCGGTTCATCTTCGAGGGACGTGAGTGTGGCGGGCATGTGGGCCCGCGTGGCAGCTTCGCTCTGTGGGAGGCGCAGATCGAGCGGCTGATGTGCTTCGAGGCGCCTGAGGAGCTGCATGTTCTGTTCGCCGGCGGGATCCATGATCGGCGCTCGGCGGCGATGGTGGCCGCCCTGGCGGCACCGCTGGCCGCGCGCGGGGCGCGGCTCGGGGTCTTGCTCGGCACCGGCTATCTGTTCACCGAGGAGGTGGTGGCCACGGGCGCCCTGCTGCCCGGGTTTCAGCGGGCGGCGCTGGATTGCAGGCGCACGCGGGTACTGCGCTCGGCGCCCGGTCACGAGAGCCGCTGCGCCGACACTGACTATGTGGCGGCGTTCGAGGCCGAGCATGCCCGCCTGGTGGCCGAAGAGCGCTCGCCGGACGAGATCTGGGAGGCGCTGGAGCGCTTCAATTTGGGCCGGCTGGCGCTGGCCGCCAAGGGGCTCGACCAGCGGGGAGCTGAAGGGGTGCCTTGCGACGAGCGCACTCAACGGCGCGAGGGGATGTATATGCTGGGAGAACTCTCGGCGCTCCGCACGGAGGTGGTGACCATCGGTGAGCTTCACGAGGACGTGAGCGAGGGAAGCGCCCGTCTCTTGGCCGAGAGGGCTCGCTTCAGAACCACCGCGGCAGCGACTTCGGCCGATGAGGCAGCGGCCGGCGCGGCGCCGGCCGATGTGGCCATTGTCGGGATCGCCTGCGCGTTCCCCGACGCGCCCGATCTGGCTCGCTACTGGGCCAATATTCTCGATGGCGTCGATTGTATTACCGAGGTCCCGGACGAGCGGTGGAGCAAGGAGATTTACTACGACGGCGACTCTCGCGGCGATGGGCATACCTACTCCAAGTGGGGCGGCTTCTTACCCCAGATCGCCATTGATCCGTTGGCCTATGGGATCCCGCCGCGCTCTCTGGCAGCCATCGATCCGGTCCAACTGCTGAGTCTCGAGATGGCCCGGCGAGCCCTCGAAGATGCCGGCTACGGCGACGGCGCGCTCGGGCGGTGGTTTGATCGAGAGCGGACGGCGGTGATCTTCGGCGCCCAGCCGGGGGCCGATCTGGCAGGCGCCCACGGCTTCCGGGCGCTCTACCCGCAGCTCGTGGGCCCGCTGCCGGAGGCGCTCGCGGAGCGTCTGCCGGAGCTCACCGAGGACTCTTTCCCCGGGGTGCTCGGCAACGTCATCTCAGGCCGCATCGCCAACCGCCTGGATCTCGGGGGGACCAACTACACGGTGGATGCGGCTTGCGCGTCCTCGCTGGCGGCCCTCCAGGTGGCGATTCGGGAGCTACTGGCCGGGACGAGCGACATGGTGCTGTGCGGTGGCGCCGACGTGCACAACAGCATCAACGACTATCAGCTCTTCTCGAGCGTTCACGCGCTGTCCCCCACCGGCACCCCGCGTACTTTCGATGCCTCGGCCGACGGAACCACCATCAGTGAAGGGGTGGCGGTGTTGGTGCTCAAGCGGTTACGCGACGCCCAGCGGGACGGTGATCGGATCTACGCCGTCGTGCGCGGCCTCGGCGCCGCCAGCGACGGCAAGAGCCTGGGGCTCACGGCGCCCCGGCGCGAGGGGCAGTCGCGCGCCGTTCAGGCGGCGCTCCGCCAGGCCGGGATCTCGCCCCGCGCGCTGGGCCTCGTTGAGGCGCACGGGACCGGAACGGTGGTGGGCGACAAGACGGAACTCGAGGCTCTGAGGGAGCAGTTCGAGGCCGCGGGGGCGAGCGCCGGGGGGTGCGTCCTGGGCTCGGTGAAGTCCCAGATCGGTCACACGAAGTGTGCCGCCGGGCTGGCCGGGGTCATCAAGGCCGCGCTGTCGGTGGAGCGCGGCGTGCGCCCGGTGACTCCGAATGTGGAGCAGCCGAACCCCGCCTGGCGGGGCGAGCGAAGTCCCTTCGTCTTTATGCCCCAAACCCAGCCCTGGAGCGCTGAAGAGCGCAGCGCCGGGGTGAGCGCGTTCGGGTTCGGCGGGACCAACTTTCATGCCATTGTCTCTTCTCCTCCGGCGCCGGCCGACGAGTTGCTCTGCACCCGTGACGAGTGGCCCGCCGAGCTTCTACTCTTTCGCGGGCCGGACCAGGATCATGCGCGGCGCCGCATGGAGAGGCTCGCCGCTCTGCTCGAGGGGCGGACCACCTGGCGGCTTCGGGATCTTGCGCGCACGACCTCCAGCGGTGGCGAGGGGCCGGTGCGCGCGGCAGTGTTGGCGCGTGATATTCCCGATTTGCGCGCCAAACTCGAGCGGGCCCGCTCGTTCGAGTCCGACCCGCGCGGCGTGTTTGTCGCCCCTGAGCGACCCCTCGCGCAATCCGGGCAGGTGGCGTTCCTCTTCCCCGGCCAGGGGAGCCAGCGGCCCGGGATGGCGGCCGATCTGTTCGTGACCTTCCCGGCGCTGAGACGCCACCTCCAAGCCGGTGCGCGCCATGTCGCTCAAATGTTTCCGCCCAAGACCTTCGGCCCGGAGGGGGAAAAGGCCCAGCAGGAGGCGCTCACCGACACCCGCGTGGCGCAGACGGCGCTCGGGATGGTGGGCCTCGCGATGGCCGATTTGCTGCTGCGCTTCGGAGTCCGCGCCGACATGGCGGCGGGGCACAGTTACGGCGAGATCGTGGCCCTGGCGGCGGCGGGGGCGCTCGCGGCCGACGAGTTGCCGGAGCTGAGCGGCGCGCGCGGCGCCGCCATCCTCGAGACGGCCCTGGCACGAGAGGACGATCCGGGTTGCATGGCGGCGGTCAAGATTTCGCGGGCGCGCCTCGAGGAGATCTTCCCGGCGCTCGCCGGGGGGCACGCGGACGGGGTCGTCCTGGCCAACCACAATGCGCCGGAGCAGTGTGTGTTGTCGGGGCCGAGCGCCACTCTCGAGCGGATGCTGAGTTCGCTGGCCGAAGATGGCCACCGGGGGCGTCGGATCCCCGTCGCTTGCGCTTTCCATAGCCCGCTCGTGGCCGGCGCCGGGGAGAAGTTTGCCGGCCATCTGGCGCGCGCCAAAGTGAGTGTGCCGCGCTTCCCGGTTTGGTCCAATACCACGGCCTCTCCCCATGAAGCTCGGCCCGCCGCGATTCGTGCGTTGTTGGCCGAGCAGGTGGAGCGCCCGGTGCGCTTCGTCGAGCAGATCGAGGCGATGTACCAGGCGGGCGCGCGGGTGTTCGTCGAGGTCGGTCCAGGGAAGGTCTTGAGCGGCCTCGTGGGGCAAATCTTGGGTGAGCGGCCCCACACCGTCGTCGCCACCGACTCGCCCGGTCAGCATGGGCTCGTGGCGCTTCAGACGGCGTTGGCGGCGCTGGCAGTCCACGGGGTGGCCGTCGACAGTGAGGCGCTGCACGCGGGCCGAGACTCGCGCAAATATGATCTCGAGTCCGCTCCCTCACTGGCCCTGCCCCAGTCGGCCTGGCTTGTGGACGGCCACCTCGCGCGGCCCTTGACCGGAGAGGTGCCGAAGGGGGCGTTGCAACCGATGGGCCCGCCGCTCGGGATCGCGCCGGCGACCTCGGAAGCGCCCGGCGAGGGCCGCGAGGCGGTGGTGATGAACTACCTCGCGATGGTCAAGGAGCTTGTCGCGACTCAACGCGAGGTGATGCTCAGCTATCTTGGGACGCCGCCGTCAGAGCCGACCCCGGCGCGCGCCGTCGCGCCGGGCGCGCCTGAGGTCACTGCCTCCGAGGAGCAGATCGCGCCGGGGCCGGCCGAGGGGGAGGCGCCGGCCGAGGAGGAGGCGCCGGCTCTGCTGGACGCGGCCCGGCTTTCGGCCTTGCTGTTGGATCTGATAAGCGAGCGCACCGGCTATCCGCTCGAGATGCTGGATCTCGATTTGGATCTCGAGGCCGATCTGAGCATCGACTCCATCAAGCGCATCGAGATCCTGGGTGCTCTCGGGCGTCTCATCGGGATTGACGAGGAGACCGGCGAGCGCGATCAAGTCTTTGAGGAGCTCGCCAAACAGAAGACGATCCGTGGGATCGTGGCCTGGCTCGATGAGCGCCTCCGGGCGACCTCCGACGAGGAGCCCACGGCGGCGCGCGAGGCGGCGAGTGCAAAGGATGGCGCCGCCGTGCCCGGCGCTGATGAGCCCGCTGTCCGCCCACCGGATCTCCAACGCTTCGTGGTGGGGCTCCGGGGTGCCCCTGTCGGGCGAATGAACGGGACGCTCGAGGGGCGCCAAGTGGCGGTCACGGACGGCAGCCCCGAGTTGGCTCGCGCGCTCGTCAAAGCGTTTGCCGGACGGGGGCTGAAAGCCGTTGTCGTGACTAACGGTGAGACGAAGGGGTGCCACGCGCTGGTGGATCTGACGGCCCTCGGCAACGGGGGCGCCGATCCGGTCAAGGGCGTCTTCAAGCAGGTGCGACATGCGATCCAGAGCGGGACCGAGCGGATCGTGGTCGCGTCGGCCCTTGGGGGGCGCCTCGGCTACGCCGCGGCGAGCGATGAGCGGCTCGGCCACGGTGGTCTTGGAGGACTCGTCAAGACCGTGGCCAAGGAGCGCCCCGAGATCGCGCTGCGGGTGGTGGATCTCAATCCGGCCGCCCGCGCCGAGGCCAACGCGGCCTTCCTGGTTGAAGAGCTGTTGGCGGAAGGCCCGGAGCGCGAGGTCGGCCGCTTGGGCGACGAGCGGGTCGTCTCTGATCTTCGCGCGCGCCCGCTGGGCCGCGAGATGGTTCAACCACTCGGCTCCGATGCCGTGGTGCTCATCACCGGCGGGGCGCGTGGGATTACGGCGCGCGTGGCGGTGGAGTTGGCCAAGCGTTTCGGCTGCCGCCTCGTGCTGGTAGGGCGCTCGCCTGCGCCGCAGGAGGAGGAGCCCGCCGAGCTGGCCGCGCTGCCCGACGCGGTGGCGTTGCGTCGGCACCTCGCGCAACAGGGCGATCTCGGGGGGCCGCGGGAAATAGACGCCGTCGTGGCGCGCCTGCTGCGAGAGCGGGAGATCCGCGCGACCCTCGGTGGTATCGCCGCCGCCGGCTCCGAAGCCGAGCTGTGCGCGCTCGACGTGCGCGATGAGGAGGCGTTCGGGGCGCTCATCGACGACATCTATGCGCGCTACGGACGGTTGGATGGTGTCATTCATGGCGCCGGAGTTCTCGAGGACCGGCTCATCGAGGACAAATCGGAGGCATCTTTCGCGCGAGTCTACGATACGAAGGTCAGGGCCGCCCGCGTGCTGGCCCACAAATTGAGGCCGGGCCTCGACTTCGTGGTCTTCTTCGCGAGCGTCGCGGGCTTCTTCGGCAATCGAGGGCAGGTGGATTACGCCGCCGCCAACGACGCCTTGGATCGCCTCGCCCACGCCCTTAGCGGCCGCCTTGCACGTCGCGTGGTGGCCGTCGACTGGGGCCCGTGGGGCGGCACCGGGATGGTTGGCACCGAGTTGGCGCAAGAGTGGGCGCGCCGCGGCGTCGGCCTCATCGAGACCGACGAGGGCGTGGACGCTTTGTTGGACGAGATAAGCCGCGGCGCGCCGCAAGAATCCCAGGTGATCCTCATGCGCGCCGATCCCGAGAGTCTTGGAGGATGAGTAAGTCGGGCGACAACGGCGTGGCCATCGTGGGAATGGCGGCGCTCTTTCCCGGGGCGCCGGATCTCGCCACCTACTGGCGCAACATCACAGCCGGGGTGGACTCGATCAGTGAGATCCCGGAGCACCGCTGGGAGAGCGAGTTCTTCGACCCGCAGAGCACGGCGGTCGACCGCTTCCCGGTGCGGCGCGGCGGGGTCGTCCCGGAGCCGCTGTTCGACGCGCTCGCCCACGGCATCATGCCGGTGGCGGCCAAGGGAGCCGAGCCCGATCAGCTCGTGATGCTCGACCTCGGAGTCCGCGCGTTGGCTGACGCAGGCTACGGAGAGGGGCTGCGAGAGTTCGATCGCGGGGCGACGGCGGTGATGCTCGGGCGGGGCAACTACATCGGCGCCGGGATGACTCGGCTCGAACAGCATGTGCGCACGAGCGCCCAACTCGTGACCTGCCTGCGGACCCTGGTGCCCGGGATTACCGAGAAAACGTTGGCGGCCGTCAAGGCGGAGTTTCAAAGTAAACTCGGCGCTTACGGTGGAGACACGGCGATCGGGCTGGTGCCCAATCTGACCGCCTCGCGTCTCGCCAACCGGCTCAATCTCCGCGGGCCGGCCTACACCCTGGATGCCGCTTGCGCCAGCGCGCTCGTGGCCACCGATCTGGCACTCCGCGAGCTTCTCATGGGGCGCGCGGCGGTGGCGCTCGCGGGCGGGGTCCACCTCACTCACGACGTGGCGTTCTGGAGCGTCTTCGCGCAGCTTCAAGCACTCTCGCACAGCGGCTGCATTCGGCCGCTCGACCGCCTGGCCGATGGGTTGTTGCCGGGCGAGGGCGGCGGAATGCTGGTGCTCAAGCGCCTCGCCGACGCCGAGCGGGACGGGGATCGGATCTACGCCGTGCTGCGCGGAGCGGGGGTGGCGAGCGACGGTCGCGGGGCCGGCCTGATGGTCCCCCGGATCGAAGGCCAGCTCCTGGCGCTCGAGCGGGCCTGGTCCGAGGCGCGCCACGCTCCCGAGGAGGTGGGCCTCATCGAGGCCCACGGCACCGCCACGCCGGTGGGGGACGCGGCCGAACTCGAGACTCTGGCGCGGTTTTTTGGCAAAGCGGAATCCGATGGCCCTCCGCGCGCCGTGATCGGTTCGGTGAAGTCGATGATCGGCCACGCCATGCCCGCCGCCGGCGCTGCGTCGCTCATCAAGACGGCGCTCGCCGTCTACCACGGCGTGTTGCCGCCGACGCTACATTGTGATGAGCCGCACCCGGCGATGGCGGGGACGCGCTTCCGGCCGCTCGCGGCGAGCGAGCCCTGGGAGGAGCGCCGGCGGTTGGCCGGGGTCAACGCCTTCGGCTTCGGCGGGATCAACGCCCACGTGGTGTTGGAGTCGCACGGAGCGCGCGCAGTCCGCCGGCGACACCGCCCGGGGGGCCTCGCGCCGGAAGAGATCTTGGTGCTGGCGGCTGATTCACCGGGCGCGCTTCGTGAGGCGCTCGAGTCCGGGCGGACGGAGGTCGGTGAGGGTGCGTGCCGCCTGGCGCTCGTCGATCCGACGCCCGCGCGTCGGACCAAGGCGCTCGAGGTAGTGCGCGCCGGCAAGCCGCGCCGCGGGCGGGACGGGCTGTGGTTCAACACCGAGGGGCTTTTGACCGCGGGCGGCCAGGTGGCGTTTCTGTTTCCGGGGATCGAGGCGGCCTTCGAGGATCGGATCTCGGATATTGCGCGGCACTTCAACCGCCCGTCGCCCCCGACCCCGCCGGGCACCGTCGCCGGGACCAAGGCGCTCGAATACCAGGGGGCGATGACGGTCTTTGCCGGGCGGCTGCTCTTCGATGTTCTGGGGGAAGTGGGGATTAAGCCTTCGCTGCTCGCCGGCCACAGTATCGGGGAGTGGACCGGCATGATCGCCGCCGGGATCATCCCCGCGGACGTTTTCGAGGAGTTCTGGGCCACCCTGACCCCCGGCTCGCTCGAGGTGCCGGGGGTCGTCTTCGCCGCGGTCGGCGCCTCGGCCGAGGCGGTGCGGCCGCTCGTGACCGACCTCGACGGGGTGGTCGTCACCCACGACAACTGCCCGCACCAGGTGATCCTCTGCGGCCCGGAGGCCCAGCTCGACACCGCCCTCGTTCGGTTGCGCGACGCGCGCTTCCTGGGGCAGAAGCTGCCCTTTCGCTCAGGCTTCCACTCACCGGTCTTTGCCGACTACCTCGCCCCGCACCGGGAGCGCTTCGCGCGTCTTGCGCTTGGGGCTTCAAAGATCCCCCTGTGGTCGGCCACCACCTGTCGCCCGTATCCGAGTGATCCCAAGGCTATCGAGCGGTTGGCGCTCGACCATCTCGTCCGCCCGGTGCGTTTCCGCGAGTTGATTTTGGCGCTCTACGAGCATGGGGTGCGGGCTTTCGTTCAGCTCGGCTTCGGGAGCCTTGTGGGGTTCGTGGACGACACGCTGCGGGGGCGGGAGCACGTGGCGCTCTCCGCCGGCGCGCCGCAGCGCAGCGGTCTCGAGCAGCTTCGTCGAGTGGCGGCGGCGCTCTTCGTCGAGGGGGCGCCGGTGGACTGGACCCGGCTGTTTCCCTCGTCGCGAGGCGCGGGCGCCCGCATCAGGCTAGAGCTCGGGGTGCCGCTCGTGCGGCTCGAGCGGTCCCTCGAGGGAGCGCGCATTCCTCATGACGTGCGCGCTCCTGAGCGCGGCGCCGACAGCCCGGTGCAGCGCGGCTTCGAGGCCGTGATGCAGGAGCTCGTCGACTCGCAGGAGGCGGTGCGCCGCGCGTGGACCGCCGGCCCTGCGCCCCCCTCGGCGCCGCGCGAGAAGGTTGTCCGCCGGCGGCTCTCGGTCAAGACGGATCCGCATCTTCTCGATCACTGCCTGATCCCGCAGCGGCCCGGGTGGCCGAGTGTCGCCGATCGCAACCCGGTGGTCCCGATGACCATGATGATTCGGATGATGATGGACGCCGCCGTGGCGCTCGTCCCGGATCGCGTCCCGATTGCCGTTGAAGATCTGCTGGCACACACCTGGCTGGCCGTCGAGCCGCCGGTGGAGGTGGCGATCCGCACGACTCTGGTGGCGCCCGACCGTGTGCGGGTGGTGATCGAGGGCTCTGCTGAGGCGGTGGTGGTCCTGGCCGAGCGCTACCCCCAACCGCCGGCGGCGCCGGTGGTCGGCCTCACCAACCCGCGCCCCTCCGAGGTGAGCGGTGCGGCGCTGTATGAGGATCGCTGGATGTTCCACGGCCCGGCCTATCGTTCAGTGACCGAGATCCTGGAGTTCGGGGAAGATGGGATCCGCGGTCGGATCCGCCCCTTGCCGGCCGAGGGGGCGCTGCTGGACGGCGCGGGTCAGCTCTTTGGCTACTGGGTGATGCAGAGCGTCGAGCGAGATCGCCTGGCGATGCCTATCAAGTTGGGCGCTCTGCGCCTCTTCGGCCCCGAGCCGCGGGAGGGGGAGGAGCTCGTGTGTACGGCCTGGTGCCGGCACCTGGGCCGCCGCGAGGTGCGCGCCGAGATGATGATTACGGATCGCGACGGGCACCCGTGGGCCCGGCTCGAAGGGTGGACCGACTGGCGGTTCGAGACCGACGAGCGACTGTGGCGCATCATGCGTCGCGCCGAGCGGCACCTGTTTGCTGAAATGACCCCGGAGGGGCTCGCCGTCGTCTTCGAGCCGGAGCGCAGCGCGGCGAGCCGCGATTACCTGGCGCGCCGGTTCTTGAATGAAGAGGAGCGGCGCACCTGGGCCGAGACGCTCGCGCCGCGGCGCCGCACGCCGTGGCTCTACGGACGGATCGCCGCCAAGGACGCCGTTCGTCATTGGCTCATGGCTCGCGCGCGGGGATTTCTCTTTCCGGCCGAAATCGCGGTCGAGAATGACGAGACGGGCCGTCCGCGTGTCGCCGGCCCTCAGCTGCCGGACCTGCGGCTCTCCATCGCCCACAAGGAGACCATCGCGGTGGCTTTTGTGGGAGAGGGGCGCGAGGTGGGGGTCGATGTGGAGCGCTACGAGCCCCGCTCCGCGGAGTTTGGGGAGTTGATCTGTGCCCCCGAGGAGCTGCGGCGGCTGCCTACACAAGAGAGAGAGGCGTGGCTGACGAGGGTCTTTTGTGCCAAGGAGGTTATCGGCAAGAGACTTGGGACGGGGCTCGCGGCCGCACCCAAGCGCCTCCCGGTGACCGCCGTCGAGGCGTCGCCGGGCGCGATGAGAGTCCGGATCAAGGACGAGTGGGTGACCTTGCGCGATTACGGCGAGCATGTGATCGGGTGGTCGGATGGAACCTGAGGATGAGAGAAGCATGAGCGCGACACAAGAGGCGGTCTTGGCGACGGTGGCTCGGATTTTGGTGGAGGTGATTGGTGAGGAGTGGGCTGATGAGACCCCCATCGAACTGGACACCTCGTTTGCCGACGATCTGGAGCTTGAGAGTATTGAGTTCGTGGCGTTGGCCGAGCGGTTACAAGAGCACTACGGCGCGCAGGTGGACTTTGTGGGGTGGCTCTCGGACAAGGAGCTGGACGAGATAATCGCCCTCGAGGTCGGTGACCTGGTGGATTTCATCGTGGCAAAGCTCTGACCCGCGACGCTTGGGGCAGCTCTCAGGGCACACCGTCGGAGGGGTTCTTCACTCGCACCCCACGGATGAGTTGCTCGTCTTGGAGGTCTTCTGTGACGAGGTACGCGCAAGCGGCAGAGTCGGCCGCGGCAATCACAAGCGCCTCCCACAACGCCAGCCGTGAGAGCACGGACCATAATCGTCGGCCCATCCAGGGATTCGCGGACGGATTCACGTACATTTGCGGCGTCACCTTCACCAAATCGATGCTCGACGTAGCGTTGCTACGCCTCCGCTCGATTTGGCTTGTTTCCTTGCACTTGCGCCCGCCTCACTCCCCTCGGTCCACGGACGCGGTGGAGGATTGAGGCCGGGTTTGCCAGTTACCTCCAGTTCGGCGAAGATGTGCTCGACTTGGGCGCGGTGAGAGCGCGGGCACGACAGGGTTGAGTGATGGGTTTGGCAAGCTTGCGGCGTTTTTTGTACTTCCCGGAGCGGCTCCCGGTGGACGCTCCGCTGCCGCCCCACGCACGTGGGGCGCGCGAGGTGTGGTTGGAGGCGGCGGACGGCGTGCGCATCCACGGGCTCTACTGGGCGCCGCCCCCAGGCCGCCCGGTGGTGCTCTTTTTCCACGGCAACGCGGGGGAGGTCTACCAGTGGGCCCTGGTGCGCCACGATCTCGCCGCGCTCGACTCCGGGCTGCTGATAATCGACTATCACGGCTATGGCAAGAGCGCCGGCAAGCCGAGTGAGGCGGCGCTTCATGCCGACGGAGAGGCGGCTTTGCGGTGGCTCGGCGACGAGGCCGGAGTGGCCGCAGAGCGGGTCGTGCTCCACGGCAAATCGCTCGGCGGTGGCGTCGCCGGTCGGTTGGCGGCCACGCACGACGTGCTGGGGCTGATTTTGGAGTCCACGTTCACGTCGATCCCGGGGGTGGCGGAGAACCTTTTTGGGCGCTTCTTGCCGATTTTGGGGACCCGCTCGTGGGAGAAGATGATGCCCGACCGCTTCGCCACGGTCGAGCATCTGGCGGCGGTGCGCTGCCCGGTCTTGGTGGTCCACGGCGAGCGCGACTCATTGATCCCCGTGGCCCACGCGCACTCGCTGTTTGAGGCCGCGCGCGAGCCGAAGGAGCTTTATCTGGTGCCCGCCGGCGATCACAACGACGTGGCCTGGGTGGCGGGGGAGAGCTACGGGCGGCGGCTTCGCGAGTGGCTCGCGCGCTGTCTTGCGCGGGCCGACCGGCGGGTCGCCGAGGAGTGAGTTCGAACCAGGCTTGGGGCGGTGACTTCTTTGAGCATTGCAAGCGACGAGACAGAACGAACTCGCCCCGGTGAAGAGATCCTTGGCGGGAGACTGAGCCGGGCGCGCTTCGCCCGCCTGCTCGGGCTCGCCGCCGGCGATCCCTATCGAGTGACCGAGGTCTCCGGCCGGGGCCGCGTCGTCCACGTGCGCCTCACCCAACTCTCCGAGACGGAGTCGGGTCCCGCTCCCGCCACTTACGATTTCTTCTTTGAGGCTCGCCGGCCGGATCGGCGCGGGCTCCTGAGTGGCGCGCACCTGACCCTATGGCATCACGGCGCGGTTCTGCCCGCCGGGCTCAAGGCGGGTCTCGCGCGGCGCACCGGGCCGGCGCTCGCCCGCCTGCGCTTCGAGGACTTGCTGGCGGCCCTGCGTGCCGACCCCGAGCACACAAGCGCGCTCGAGGAGCGCGCGGCGAGCGCCGGGGTCGACGAGCGCGAAACGGTCGGCTCCGGCCCGGCGCTTCACGAGCTGGAGAGCTGCTCGGTGCCGTCCACCGGCTGCCACGCCTTGACGGCGCCGGCCATTTACGCCGACTTCTTTGCCGCCCAGGAGGTGCGCCGCGCTTCGGGGTGCGACACCGTCGACATCTACTCGGACAACACGCTCATCGCCCATGGGGACTTCGAGTGCTCCTATTGCGCCGTCACCGTCCCCGCCCCGCGCTATCACTTCCTGCGGCTGGGGGTGCAGGAGAGCGTGCGCGACGTGGGGCGCCCGCGCCACGCGCGCGGGCGGTTTCAAGAGTCGGCCTCGGTGACCGACACGTTCTCGACCGATATCAATGAGACCGACGTGATCCTCGGCGAGTTCGGCGGGGTCGCGCGCGTGCTCGATCACGCCGCCGCGCACGGCGAGAAAGATCAGCTCATGTGTGTCGGGCTCTGCCTGCCGGACGTCATCGGCGCCGATCTCGAGTCGGTGGTGGCGCGCCACCCCGAGAGCCCCTCGAAACCCTTGCTCTTCGTCCCCCCCGCGCCCCGCTCCTGGAATTGGCTGGCCCACGATCTGCTCAAAACGAGACGCAAGCGGCTGGACTCTGAGTACGCCGCCGCGCCCAATCCACGCGCCATCAACCTAATCGGGTTTCCGGACAACCAGGGGACCGCCCGGCTCACCGCGCTGCTGGCCGAGTTTGGCGTCGAGGTCAACACCCACGTGCTCCCCGGGTTGCAGCTCAAGGCGATCGCGCGTTTGCCGCGGGCGGCCCTCGATGTCTATTGCCCGAACGTCTACTGGGAGCGGGAGTATGGCTTTCTCGGCGACGAGAGCCCGCGCCCCGGTCTGATGCCGGACGGCCCGTTCGGGCTCCAGGGGACCAAACGCTTCCTGCGCGCGGTGCTGGCGGCGCTCGAGGGCGAGCGCCGCGCTGAAGCCGCCCTCGAGGCGCGCTTCGAGTCTGCCGCGCGCGCGTTGACAGCGCCCTGGGGCGCGCGCTGTCGCCAGGCGGCTGAGCATCGTCTGGGGTTCGCAGTGCCGGCGCACGGGGTCCACTGGCTGCTCGACTCGGCCCATTCGTGGGGGCTCCCGCTGCTCGAGACGACTTACGAGATGGGGTTCGGGCTGGACCTCTTCGTGGGCGCGGCCGACGCCGCGGCCGCGACCGCCGCCGCCGACCGGTTGGCCGGCCAGCTCCCCGACGGCGCGCGGGCGCGGGTGGCGCTGCACACCTTCCACTCGCTGCCCGAGATGATGGCCGCGCTCAGGGAGAGCGAGTGCGAGGCGCTCTTCTCCAACTTCGTCTTCGACTGGCGGGTGAGCCGGGCCGGCAAGATGCCGTTTTCGACCCTCGAGTTCGAGATGGGGCTCGAGGGCGCCCTCGCGACGGTCGAGCGGCTCTTGACGATTTGCCGCACGCCGCTCTACCGGCGGTTTCGCGAATTCTTGCCGGAGACTCCGCGCCCCGGAGACTCTCCGCCGCGCGCCGCGCGCGCCTTGGAGGAGCGATGAGCGCCCCCAAAGGGGCCGGCAAAGGGGCCGGCGATATGTCGCTGCGGGCCTGCTTGCCCCGCTCGGCCGGGTTGAGCGTCGCGTTGAACGCCATCCCCGACGCGTACCTGCTGCTCGATGGCCCGCACTGCGCCTTCAGGCGCCTTGTCTACGTGCAAGGCAACCACGATTGGGGTGCGACGCTCGCGCTGCATCCGGGTTTGCCGCGCGTCACCAACACCGATCTCGATCCCCTGAAGGGCGTGCGGAACCGTGAGCCTCAACTCGAACGCGAGATTGCCGTTCTGGCGAGTCGTCCCGAGGTCGGGGGGGTGCTGGTCGACGGCCTCTCGATGGCCGTCGTGACCGCCACCGACTATCAACGTCTCTGCCGGCGGGTGGGCGCGAAGTGTGCCAAACCGATCCTCTCCTTGCCGCATCGCTCGCTCACGTCCGATTGGCTGGCGGCCTACCAAGAGGTGCAAGAAGCCCTCGCCTCCGCATTGCCGCTCGCGCCGCGACGACGCGCCGGCAAAAAACCCCGAGTGGCGCTGGTGGGGCACCTGTTTGATCGCAACGAGGGCGATCACCGCGGCAACCTCGAAGAGTTCAAGCGGATCTTCGAGGCCCTCGGCTTGACGCTGCTGCCGCCGTGGTTGTCCGGCGCCCCGCTGCGGGATCTCGCGCGGGCCGGTGCCGCCGACGCCGTCGTGTCTCTGCCCTACGGGCGGCGGGCGGCGCGGGTGCTGGCCGAGAGGATCGGGCGGCCCTTGATCGAGTTGGAGCTGCCGCTCGGGCTCCCCGCCACGCTGCGGTTCATCTACTCCCTGGCGGCGGCCTTTGGTAGCCGGGCGCGGGCCGAGAGCTTCGTCGCCTCCGAGCTTGGCCGCGCGCTGGCCGCGATCGAGTGGCTCGTGCCGTTTGCGTTCGTCCACCGGCGCATCGGATACATCGGCGATCCGCACATCTATGCCGGCTTGCGTGAGACGGCGGCGTTGGTGGGCCTCCGCATGGTCTTTGCCGCCGTCACCAACGAGCGCCTCCACGGGCGCGACACGCTGCCGCGCGAGCCCTCCCGGGTCGAGGCGGCGGTGCCCGAGACCCTGGCCTGTGGCGCTCCCCCAAGTGAGCCCGATGAGCTGTTGTGGTTTCCCAAGGCGCGCACGCTCAGGGATTGCGTCCGGCGCCTGGTGGCCGAGGAGGGCTTGGATCTCCTCGTCACCAACAGCTACGGCGCCCTCTTCGAGGGGGTCGGGATAGTTGAGCTGGGCTTCCCGAGCTACTATCGCCACAGGCTGCACTCGCGCCCGTTTCTGGGGTTCACGGGCGCGCTTTGCTTGTTTGAGGATCTGGCCAACACCATCCGGCGCTTGGAGGTACGGCGCGCCAACCTTTCGCCCAAGCCGGAGGCGGGATGAGCCGCGATCCGCGCTTTGACCGCTTCTTGTGCCAGGAGAGTGTCTGGACCAGTGTCGAGTTGCTCTCTCGCGGGCGCGCCTTGCCCGCGCCGCTGACGGTGGAGTGGCACCTCACCTCGGCTTGTAATCAGCGTTGCCCGCGCTGTGTCAGCCGCGATCTGTTGAATGGCCCGTCGTTCAGCCGGGAGCGCGCCCGCGCTTTGGCCCGGGAGATGTCCGACCTCGGGGTGCGGGCGGTGGTGCTGTCGGGGGGCGGGGAGCCCTTGTGCCACTCCGGGGTGGCGGAGGTCGCCGCGCACCTGGCGCGCAACGACGTGCTTCTGGGCGTGGTCACCAACGGGCTCCTGCTCGGTCGCCACGAGGCGGTGTTGGCCGAGAGCTGCCGGTTTGTCCGCCTCTCGATCGACGCCGCCACCGCCGCCACCCATCGCCGGGTGCGCCCCGCCGCCGGTGCCGGCGAGAGGGTTTTTGACGATCTGCTGGGCAACATCGAGCGCTTGACGGCTCGCGGGGGCTGCGAGTGTGAGTTCTCGTTCGTGGTCTATCACTCGCCGGCGCGGGCTGGACGAGCGGCCTGGAGCAACGTCGGCGAGCTTGCGGCGGCGGCCAAGCTGGCGCGGGAGCTCGGCTGCGACAGCTTCGAGGTGCAGCTCGCGTTTGACGCGCGGCTCCAATTGGCCGCCACCACCCCCGCGCTGCGGAGACAGTTGGCGGCTCAGTTGGACGAAGCCCGCGCGCTCGCGCGCGAAGGCTTCCGGGTCACTGAGGGTGCGTTTGTAAGCGCGTTGCTCGAAGGGGGCGGCCGTCCCTCGCACCACAAGCCTTATGCGCGCTGTCCCGCAGTGCGCTTGAGCACGCTGGTGACCCCCTATGGCGCGTTCCTGTGCCCTTATCACAGCGCGCACGCTGTGAGCTACGGCGATCCTCACACGAGCGCGCTCAAGGATCTGTGGCGCTCCGCCGAGCTTGGCCGGGTCCGCGACAAGATTCGGCCGGTGGACGACTGCAACTTCCATTGTATGTACGATCCGTTGAACCGCGCGGTGCTGGCGGCGCTCCAGGACTTGCGGGCGACGGGCGCGCGCCCGAAGCTGCGGCCGGATATGGACCTCTTTATCTAGCGCTCTCCAGAAAACCCGTGGATCCCGCGGGTGGCTATCAGCTTAGTCCCCGTGATGACCGCTGCCCGCCGTCTCCGGCTGCTAGTCGGGAGGGCGCCATTCGTCGGGCGCGGGGCGGCCCCAGAAATCCCGCAAGACCTCCTCCGGCGAGTCTTCCTCCAGCTCGGTGACCCATGTCTCGTCGTCGGTGGGGAAGTCCTCCGCCTCGTCGGGCGACGCCCCTTCGATCCGGCGCCGCTCATCCTCTCTGCGGCGTCGCTCACGCTCTTGCCTGAGCCGCCTGGCGCTCATCCCGCGCGAGAGCGCTTGAACGCGGCTCGACGAGTTGAAGGTCAGCCAGAGCATGAAGTAGAGCGGGTGAAAGTGGTAAAGCAGCCCGTTCCACTCACCACCGAAGCGCAGCCCGATGTGTTCGGCCACCTCGCTATTCAGCCACACGAACGGCAGAAAACGTCGGATCTCGCGGGTGAACACCCCGTCGCGCCGGCGCGCGGTGCGGTCCCGAAAGAGCCTGTCGAACTGCTGGGTCTTCTCGGCCCAGGTCTGGGCGTCGGCCAGGGCCTTCACCCAGTTGACCTGATCGCTCCACTCGCTCACATGGCGCGTAATGGCTTTGCGCAACCACTCCCGGGCGGTCTCGTTCTCGCCGGGGACGGCGAAAAAGTCCTCGATGGTCGTCGGCAGCACCTCGCGGTTTTTGCGCTGAAAGAAGCTCCGGCTATGCCGGCGTCGTGAGGTGCCGGTAAAGAGGCCGAGAATGTCGTCGGTCTCGATTCTGAGACTCCGGCCCACGTCCTCCTCGATCTCGACCCAGAAGCGCGCGTGAGTGCCCATATCGATGGCTTTTTGCCAGGAGCCGTCGGCGAACACCTCGACGTGAACCATCGGTTTCATGCCGTCGCCGTCGTCGAACATCCCGAGCTGTCCGATGGTCTCCCCGGCCGGCACCAGGATGCGGCGGTCTTCCGGTTCGAGATCGAAGAGCGCCACTTGGCCCCGTCTGAGCGCGGCCAGGCGGCGGCCCACCTCGAGATAGGGTTCCGCGGATTGCATTCCGAGGGGATCGTCGTAGTCCTGCAGGCCGATGTCCGCGAGCGGATCATCCTCCCGCAGCGCGCTGAGGTCGAGCGCTTCTTCACGCTCACGCTCCTCCCCCTCGTGGAGCCGAACGACTTTGCGCAGCCACTCGACCGGGGGGGTGTTGTGCTCCGTGTCCAGGTTCTCCAGGTGCATGAAGAGCGAGAAGACTCTCAGCGTCTCGGTGCGGGGCATGGGGATGTCGTGGCGCAAGAGGACGAAGTTGTTACTGCCGAGCGGGGTGTTGTGCTCGGAGCCGGTGCGGCCCTGCCCGAATCGCGCCGCCACGAGGACGCCGTCGACCATGGCGTGCACCTCACGGCCTCGCGGTCCGTGCAGGTGAATGCCGCCGTGCCAGTTCTGGTTGATCCCGATGGGGTAGTAGCCGCCGCCGCCCCTCTCGTTGTTGCGATAAAGCTCGTTGGCCGCCTCGTGCACCAGCTCCGGCGCAAGCAGGTCGGCCACGTTTTGGCCGGCGCGGGTGAGCATCGGGAAGCTGTTGTGCTCGCCTCGCAGCGCATGGTAGAGGCGCTGCCAATCGAACCCGGGGCCGGGATCCCAGCGGTTGGCCGAGGTGTGCCAGTGGGCGGCGATCCCTCTGAACCCAAAGGGATCATCGAGCATCGAGGCGATCACCTCACCTCGCTCGTCGACCGGGTGCTCCATTGGGATGTCGAGCACCGAGCAGACCACCTTGATTAGCTCGATCAGGGTTATGTACTGCGGATCGGTGTAGCCGTAGCTCTGGACCCGAGCGCCGTTGATTCGCATCACCTCGCTCACCGGGCGACGATGAAGCTTTGGATCGGCCTCCTCAGGGTGGCGGTACGCCTGCCCTTTGTGCCGGCCGTGTAGCTCGGGGAGATCGTTGTTGAGATCGATCCCCACCGAGCGGCGGTTTTGTTCGGCGGCGTGCAGCGCGACGTAAGTGCCGGGATCGGCGCACTGATAGAGCGTGCCGTCCCAATCGATGATGAAGTGGGTCGACAGCCCCTTGGCAATCAGCACTTGTTGGGTCAACCGGGCCGTGCGGAGCCCGTCGGTGTGCAGGATCGCCACCTCGGTCGCCTGCCGCGCGTATTCGAGGTTGGTCCCCACCGGCACGGTGCCCACCCCCTCGACCCGGGCGCGGCGCGGCAAGAGGTAGCGCTCCCGCTCGACTCCCGGTGGCGCCTGGACATTGCGGTAGTCCCAGTAGGGATCGTCTCTGAAGGTCACCACGCGGACATTGCCCGCGAGGGGGTGCCACTCGCCGCAGATCCAGATGCCGGCGCGTCGTCGCTGTTGGCCAATCATCTCGTCCGTCTCTCCATTTTCAGCGGTCAGCTCATGATTTTCCAAACAGTTTTTTCAACAGGCCGGTGAGGAGCTTTAGAAACGAATAGACGATCAACAACGCGATGAGGCCCGCGATCATCACCGCCACGATGTGCCATGGGGCGCCCACCTTGGCCTCGAGCCGGCGGAGTTGGTGTTTGGCGAGGCGCACCGCGCCGTCGCGCATGTCCGGCACCAACACCGTGTAGGGCGCGGTGGCGACTGTCCCGTGACCGGCGATCCGTAGTCGGACCGAGAAGCTGCGCTCCTCATTCGGCTCGAGGTCGGCGTCAAACTCGATCAGATACTGGCCGGCCAACTCATCGAGCAGATCGCCCACCAAGATCGGGAGCGCGCCGGGGTCCTCGACCTCTCGGTAGGTGCCGCCGCTGCGCAGCGCCAGCACCTCGAGGCGCTGCCGCTCGTGGGGCATGGCGTCGGGGTAGCCGATGGCGTAGATCTTGATGTTGGCGGCCCGTGCCAGCGCCAACCACTGCCCGAGCCGTTGGTCGCGAAAGCGCTGCTGATCGGCGGTCAAGCGATCCTGAAGTTTTTTCTCCATCTCGCTGCGCATCTTGGTGCCGCGCTCGGAGATGCGGGCTTGACGGCGGCACTCCCGGACCGCGCGCCCACCGTGAAGCTCGTCGCACGACTCGAGCAGCCGGTTGACGTTCTCGGTGACCTCATGGGCATAGCGCAGCCGGCAGTCCTCTTGGGCCTCCAGGTAACCGTCGCGCCCGTCAGAGAGGATCACGAGCCGTTTTGGGCGCCTCGGCGCGCCGCGGGTGACGAGCATGCGCAGCGCTTCGTCGATGGCGCCGCCGTACTCCTCGCGTGGCCCGGTGTCGCCCAGCGGGCCGCTGCGATCCATCCGAGGGTGCGCCGGCGGGATGCACGGGTCGAGGGAGTCGAACCCCAACAGCCGGGGATAAAAGCCGCGGTATGGGACCGCGCGCAAAACGCGTTGTAGCCGACCGTGGTCGCTTAGCAGGCCGCAGGGTGGCGCGGTCGCCATCGCCGGCTCGTCCGTTGGCGGCGCCGGCCGGCCCCAACTCTCATAGGCTTTGAGAGTCTCCTCGCGACAAAACGAGAGCGAGTGGGCCAGATCGCTCAGCTCGTTGGTCCGACCGGTGAGGTTCACATAGGTGAGGAGCCGATCATAGTACCAGATGACGTTCAATCGGTCGGTCGGCTGGAGCTTGTTGAAGAACAGATCGACGCCGGCGCGTTGGTTGCGCCCAAGCTCGCCGCTCAGCAGCGAGTGACCCTGGTGTCCTGGGAGGACCAAGAGGGTGTCGCGAGGTTCCTCGGCGCGCGAAAAGACAAGCAGCTCGGCGTCGCCATACCCCTCCGGGATGGCGTCGTTGAACGCCTGGACCAGCTCTCCGCGGCCTCGCCCGCCTTCATGCTCCAACACCTCGATCCGATCAATCAAATTGAGCGGCACCGGTCGCAGGCGGGTGTCGAGGAAGCTCACATAGAGCCGGATGCGAGGGGCTTCGGAGGTGTCGATCCAGTCGATCTTGGCCTGAGGGTGCGAGAAACGATAGGCGCTCGTGGGCAGCGAGAGGCCGACTACGCTCACGACGACGGCGAGCGTCAACCAACGGAGCGGACGGCCAAGGGAGGATCGTGGCATCCTCACGACTAACTCCCAAACCGATAGCGAAACACCTGGACCAAGAGTGGGGCTGAGATCACCTCTGCGCCCCCGCGGGGGCGCAGCGACAGCGTGTAGCGGAGTTCGATATCGCGCAGCTCGTCATAGGGATACTCGAGCTCAAACGGTAGCGCGAGGCGCGGTTCATCCAGGCGGATTGTTTGTGAGGCGATAAGCTCGGTGCGCCGACTGTCGTCGCGATACACCGCGAGGATCCCCTGGGTGGCCTCGGGGAGCGATCCGCGAAAAACGCGCGCCCAGACACGGTCCCAGGGAGAAGCCGCCGGGCGCGACCACTCCACCCGGGGGTGGGCCGACGAAGGCCCGCTCAACACCGCCGAACCGGCCCCCGCGGCGACGGCGGCGCCGGCTTGCAAAAAGCGCCTGCGTTGCCGATCCATCACTCTCGCTCCGCTTGGTCCAAGCCCACCGCGAGCAGACGAAGTGTGATCTTACGCGATCGGGTTCTTGTGGGCAACGTCACCCCGGGACGACCATAATCGTCGGTTCGTTCTGAGGAGCCCCGCTAAGTGGAGTCGCGTGCATGTGCAAGGAAACAAGCCGAATTAGGCGGAGGCGTAGCAGCGCTTAAGTCGAGCACTAATTCGGTGCAGGTGACGCCGCAGATGTGCGCGGATCCGCGCGCGAATCCCAGGATGGGCCGACGATTATGGACCTTGAGGAGGGAGTGAATGGGACAACTGATTTGGATCTCCGGCGCGTCGAGTGGCATCGGGCGCGCGCTCGTCGACACCATCCCATGGCCGGAGGCGCGAATCATCAACATCAGCCGCCGGCCGGTCGCGGGGATCGAGAACCTCGAGCTTGATCTCGTGAATCCGACGAGCTGGGAAGTTGTGGCGCGCTCCTTCGAGCGCGAGGTCGCCTCGTTCGACGGGGAATTGGCGGTGTTCGTCCACTCGGCGGGGACGCTCTCTCCCATCGGTTTCGCCGGCGAGGTCCCGGCCGACAGCTACACGCGCGCCGTCCTGCTGGGGTCGGCGGCGCCACAGGTCCTGGGCAGCGCGTTCTTGGCGGCTCTGCGCAAGGTCCGCGGGCGCGGCGTGCGCGGTCTAATCGTGATGCTCACTTCCGGCGCGGCGACCAACCCGTATGAAGGGTGGACCGCATACGGCGCCGGCAAAGCGGCCATCGACCAGTGGGTGCGGACGGCCGGTCGCGAGCAGAAGAGCCGCGGCGACCACTGCCGGGTGCTGGCGGTGGCGCCCGGGTTGGTCGAGACCGCCATGCAGGAGGAGATTCGCGCCACCGCCACCACTGACTTTCCGGATGTGGACGACTTTCGGGAGTACCACCGCTCAGGGATCATAAGGTCGCCGGAGGTGGCCGCGCGCGAGATTTGGCGGCTTGTGCGTGATCGAGACTTGGAGAATGGCGCGGTGGAAGACCTGCGCCGCTAAGCCGTCAGCCATTAGCTGCCAACAATCAGCCAAGCTACTGGATTCACGGATCCTGAGCTGTTGCACTAATTGGGTGCAGGTGACGTCACAGATGTGTGTAAATCCGTCCGCGAACCTCAATCCTCCACCGCGTCCGTGGACCGAGGGGAGTGAGGCGGGTGCAAGTGCAAGGAAACAAGCCAAATCGAGCGGAGGCAAACGCAGCGCCTACGTCGAGCATCGATTTGGTGAAGG
>PWKZ01000214.1 GCA_003559575.1 Bradymonadales bacterium
GAAACAAACCGAATCGGGCGCAGGCGTAGCAGCGCTACGTTGAGCACCGATTCGGTGCAGGTGACGCCGCAGTTGGGCCTGAATCCGCGCGCGAATGCCGGTGCAGGTGGGGGATTAGGGGAGGGTGTCGTTGTTTTTCCGGTTGGAGTGTGAATGATAGCGTGCCGTCGCGATTGACGGCGCGAGAGCCCTTCGTGACGATGGGAGGCGACGATGACGACGGTTGTTACTGGGGCCGCGGGGCACGTGGGCGCCAACCTGGTGCGCGCGCTCGCCTGCGCGGGCCGGAGCGTGCGCGCGATGGTCTACCGAGATCGGCGCGCACTCGAGGGCCTCGCGGTGGAGCACGCGGAGGCCGGCATTCGTGACTACGACAGCGTGCGCCGGGTGTGCGAGGGCGCCGATACGGTCTTTCACCTGGCCTCGCGCATCTCGATTGTGGGTGGTGAGTCCGGGCTCGTTTCGGCCACGAATGTGCAAGGCACCGCGAACGTGACGCGAGCCTGCCTCGAGTTGGGTGTCCGCAGGCTCGTCCACTTTGGCTCGGTCCATGGGCTTGAGCAGGGCCGTCGCGGTGAGCCGATCTGCGAGTCGAACGGGCCCAACGAGTCCGGGGCCGCAGGCGCCTATGATCGTTCTAAAGCCGAAGGGGTCTGTGTTGTCGCGGAAGCGGTGGCGCAGGGGCTTGACGCCGTCACGGTGCTGCCGACGGCGGTACTCGGCCCCCACGACTACAAGCCGTCGCGCATGGGTCGTGTGCTGTTGGATCTCTACCACCGGCGCTTGCCCGCGGTCACGGCCGGCGGCTTTCACTGGGTGGATGTGCGCGACGTCGTGGCCGGTGCCCTCGCGGCGGAGGACTGTGGCCGCAAGGGTGACACCTACCTCCTGTCCGGCGAGTATCTCATGGTGTCCGAGCTGGTTTCGCTCGTGGAGGAGGTGACGGGTATAAAGAGGCCGCGTCTTGTGACGCCCATGTGGCTCGCACGCGCAGCGGCACCTTGCGCGCTCGCCTGGGCGCGGCTCAGGGGCAAGGACCCGCGCTTTACGCCGGAGTCGATCCGGGCGCTGCGCTGGAATCCGCTCCTGAGTTGCGCCAAAGCGGAGCGCGATCTCGACTACCGGCCCCGTCCGATTGACGAGACGATTCGCGACACTTTCGAGTGGTTCGGCGCGATGGGTTGGCTCGAGCCGGGTTGGAGGCCTTCACCATGGGCATGACCGAAGCGGCCTTTTTCGTCGCCCTGCTGTGGGCCTGGGCCGGGGTGGCGCTCCTGTCGTTCGTGGCGCTCGTGTTCATCGCGGCGCCGTACGGCCGGCACGCCAGGAGCGGGTTCGGGCCTCTCATTTCGAGCACTGTGGGGTGGGTCGTCATGGAGGCGCCGGCGCCGCTTCTCTTTCTCCTGTTCTTTCTCCTGGGCGACCGCCACGACAACCCGGTGGCGCTCGTGTTTCTCTTTGTGTGGCTCGTCCATTACGTCAACCGGGCGTTCATCTTCCCGTTCCGACGCCGCGGCGGCCAGGCGCGGATGCCGCTCTCCATCGCGTCGAGCGCCTTTTTATTCAACGTGGTCAACGCGTATCTGCAGGGCCGCTACCTCAACACTTTGGCCGCACCGTACGAAACCAGCTGGCTTGCCGATCCGCGCTTTGTTTTGGGGGCGACTCTGTTCGTCGCGGGCTTCCTAATGAACCTCCGCGCCGATGCGGTCTTGCGCAAACTGAGGCGCCCGGGTGAGACGGGCTACCGGATCCCGCGGGGCGGGATGTACCGGTTTGTCTCCTGTCCCAACTACCTGGGCGAGATAATTGAGTGGATCGGATGGGCGCTCATGACGTGGTCGTTGCCCGGTCTCGTCTTTGCCGCCTGGACCGCCGCGAACTTGGGACCGCGGGCGGTGGCCCATCACCGCTTTTATCGCGCCCGGTTCTCCGACTACCCGCGGGAGCGCAAGGCGCTCATTCCATACCTGCTTTGCCGTTGACGGCCTCAATCCTCCACCGCGTCCGTGGACCGAGGGGACCTCAATCCTCCACCGCGTCCGTGGACCGAGGGTGCAATCCTCGTAAATTTCCGTATAGTAGGTATTTGATTTGGTTCAGGGTTACGGTCGGCGAGAGTTGCGCGAGGGCTTCGGCGGCCCCCTCCCTGCGTCGCTCGGCGGTCGCCTTGGAGAGCGGAATCCGCCCACGTTTGGGCTCAAGACTCCGCCGCCGCAGGCCATCTGCGTTCTCTTGCCTGGAGGTTTGATATGCCGGGCCCACTGCATGGTCTCAAGGTTCTCGACTTCTCCTCTCTGTTGCCCGGGCCCTATGCCACCCTGATGTTGGCCGACCTCGGAGCCGAGGTTCTCCAGGTATGCGCGCCCTCCAGGCCCGATCTGACGTCTCTCATGCCGCCCCTTGTCCCGGAGTGCGGTGTATCGGCCGCCACCGCCTACCTCATGCGAAACAAGCGGAGCATCAAACTTGATTTGAAGCACCCGGCTGCCGCAACCGTCATCCGGCGATTGCTGAAAGACCACGACATCCTCCTCGAGCAATTTCGTCCCGGAGTCATGGCTCGGCTGGGGCTCGATTACGACTCGCTTTCAGCCTGCAACTCCGGGCTCATCTACTGTTCGCTGACCGGCTACGGCCAGACTGGGCCGCGCCGCGCAAGGGCAGGGCACGATATCAACTTTATCGCCTTCTCCGGGGTCGCCTCCTACTCCGGGAGGCGCGGCGAAGGGCCCTCTCCGGTGGGCACCCAGATCGCCGACTTGTGCGCCGGCGCCGGCCACGCCGTGGCGAGCATCCTGGCGGCCGTCATTCATCGCCACCGCACCGGCGAGGGGCAGTGGCTCGACGTCGCCATGAGCGACGGCATGCTGGCCCTGAACGCCCTCGACGGCGCCGCGTTTCTCGTGGACGGCA
This sequence comes from Bradymonadales bacterium, assembly GCA_003559575.1. Classification (GTDB taxonomy): domain Bacteria; phylum Myxococcota_A; class UBA9042; order PWKZ01; family PWKZ01; genus PWKZ01. The sequence continues at coordinate 2,917 of PWKZ01000214.1, forward strand.
AAGAGCCCGAGCCGGAGAACACCCTGCTGAATGGCGGCGGCCTTTATGACTACTATGAGACCCGCGACGGTCGCTACTTGAGCTGTGGTGCGCTGGAGCCACGTTTTTTCGGTGAGTTCTGTGCCGCGATCGGGCGGCCTGAGCTTGCCGCGAATTATGTCACCCCGGAAGCGATGAGCTCCGTCAAAGAGGAGATCCGCGAAGTCATTCGGGGTGAGCCCTTGGACCATTGGATTGCGAAGTTCGAGTCCCACGACGCCTGCTGCGAGCCTGTCTTGACTCTCGGAGAGGCGCTCGAGGATCCGCACACGAGCGCGCGGGAGATGGTCGTCGAGGTCTCTGTCTCGTCCGGCGCGACGGTGCGGCAGATAGGCTGCCCGCTCAAGTTTTCGGTCACTCCGCCGGAATATCGCCACGGTGGTGTCTTGGCGGGTGCCGACACCGTGGCGGTGTTGCGTGGCGAGGGATACACCGACGCCGAGATCGACGAGTTTGCGGCCGGCGGGTTGTTTGGCGAGGGGGAGACGTGATGGGGGGCAAAGCGTTGGAAGAGGTGGTCATCGTTAGCGCCGTGAGGACACCGTTCAGTCGGTTCGACAGCGCAATGGCCGAGGTGGCAAGCGTCGATTTGGCCGTGACCGTGATGAGGGAGGCCGTCGCGCGGGTCAATGTCATGCCGGAGGAGGTCGACGAGATAAACTACGGGAGCTGCATGATGGCCGAGCTTGCCTTGCAGACCGACATCCCTGATCGCCAGGCGGCGCTGTTGGCCGGTTTCCCGGCTGAGACGATCTCCGTGACCCTTGATCGCGCCTGCTGCTCCTCGCTGACCGCCGTGCGCCTGGGGCTGCGCGCGCTCTTGGCCGGGGAGGCCGAGATCTGCATGGCGGTTGGTGCCGATAACATGCCGCGCGCACCGCATTTGGCGCCGGGGCTGCGCCATGGGCGCCGGCTCGGACACGTCCACCTCCTCGACGGGCTGTTCGAGCTTGGCTACGGCGCCAAAGGGTTTGCGCCGTTCGCCGTCGACGCCGGCGAGGTGGCGGTGGCGCACGGAGTCTCGCGCGAGATGCAGGACGCGTGGGCGCTCATGTCGCAAGAGCGCTACGCGCGGGCCCGCGCGGCGGGCAAGTACAAGATCGGCGAGGAGCTCGTCGAGTTGGTCATTCCACGAAGACGAGGAGCGCCTGTGCACATCGAGCGCGATGAGTCGCCTCGCTCGACCAGCCTCGAAGCGCTGGCCAAGCTCACGCCGATCTACGGCAGCCCGACCGTCACCCCGGGCAATGCGCCGCCCATGAGCGCGGGAGCGGGAGCGATCCTCTTCATGACGCGCCGCCAGGCGGACAAGCGGGGACTTACACCCTTGGCTGTCATCCGCGGCTCCGTGGCGATGGCCACCGACCCCCGCGAGATCGCGGTTATTCCGGCGCTCACCATCCGCAAGGTACTCGAGCGCGCCGGGGTTCACTTGGGCGACATTGATCTCATTGAGATCAACGAAGCGTTCGCCGCCATGCCGCTCGTCTCATTGAAGATCCTGGCCGAGGGAGACGAGCGGCTGCTGAGCGCGCTGCATGAAAAAACCAACGTCAACGGCGGGGCCATCGCGATTGGTCACCCGGTGGGCGCCAGCGCGAGCCGCATCACGATGCACCTGGCCTATGAGCTACGCCGCCGAGGGGGTGGGCTTGGCGTTGCCGCCATCTGCGGCGGACTGGGGCAAGGCGAGGCGATTGTGCTCGAGGTCTAGGGTTTGCGGGCGATGATGAGCCAGGTGCGTTCAGCGATGAACAGCGCCGGTTGCGCTTCGAGCCCGGCCTCTTCCAACCAGAGCGCGATCTCCCGCGCGGTGTAGGAGCGACCACCCGGAGTGCAGGCCAGCATGTTCATCGCGAAAAGCGCCGCCGCCTTCGGCGCGGTGCGAGAGTCGTCGACCAGGTTCTCGTTGACTACCACGAACCCTCCCGAGCGCACGTGTGGGACCACTTTGGCCAGCAGGCGGCGGTTGGCGCGCGGGCTCTCGGCATGTAACACCTGGGAGATGAAGACCACGTCCGCCGGGCCGATTGGATCGAGCGATTCAGCGGCATAGAAGTCGCAGACGATAGTGTCGATTCGATCACTCAGGCCTCGGGCGGCGATTTGCTCTTCGGCGACCTCGATCGTGAGCGGCAGATCGACCAGCACCGCTTCGATCTCGGGATGTTGCTGGACCACCTCCCAGGAGTAGTGGCCGGGCCCACCCCCAAGGTCTACGAAGCGCCGCGCCGATCCTAGAGGGAGCTGGGCGACCACCGGCGCGACGCGGTCACGGCTCACCTCGGCCATTCCGATGATGAAGTCGCGGTTGGCCGTGCGATCAGTCAGCAGAGGCTTGGCGGCGGCCGACTCCCGACTCGCGCGGGCCGCCTCGAAGCCGTCGCGGACGATGGTGTCGAGGATCGCCCAGGAGCGTAGAGTATTGGCCGAGTGCCCCACGATGTGCGCCACCGACTTGGCCGAGCTGCGCACCAGGTATGTCTCGGCCATGCTCGTGTTGGCGTAACCCCCGACGTGGTCCTTTGTGAGGTAGCCGAGCGCCGTCAGCGCATCCAAGGTGATCTCGGCCCCGCGTAGCTCAAGCCCGAGGACATCGGCGATTTCGGTGACGGTCGCCGGGCCGCCCGTGAGATGGTCAAACAGCCCGAGCTCGACCCCGAGCATCATCGCCCGCGCCTCTTGAAATGAGTTGCGCAGCCGATTGAGTTCCTTGAGCGTGGTCTCCTCCTGCGCTGCGTCGCGCGGTTGATGGCCGTCGTCGCTCATTTTGCCCCCTCAAAAATCATCAATACCCATCCCATCGCCCTCAGTTCCCGTTTTGGCGAGGCCCGAGGTCACACCAAGGTAACACAGAACCGATTATGGCTGATTGAAGTTTTCCAGGTTGGACTTTACATTCTTGAGTCTGAAAGTCGGCGGATTGAGCCGACCGCAAAAAAAAAGGATGGGTTATGGAGATCCTCGGCACGAGCCTCATCGCCGGCATCATCATCGCCATTATCGCTGCCTCAAAGGGCCGCAGCGCGGGACTTTGGCTTCTCTATGGCTTCCTTGTGTGGCCCGTCGCGCTGATCCACATTTTGGTAAAAGCGCCCAACACCGAGGTTCTGGAGAACCGCGCTCTGGAGGGAGGCGAAAAAAAATGCCCTTATTGCGCCGAGCTTATCAAGGCTGAGGCCAGGTTATGCCGTTACTGCGGGCGAGATGTGCTCTAGCGACTCCCCGGGTGGCCGGCCCCAAAGGTCGGGGAGTGCACCAAAGGGCCCGGATCGCGCTCATGCCCAAAACGGCGATTTTCGAACGATCACGACAACGATAAAGGCCTCTCTATGGCGTCAGGTCACGATGGGCCGGGACACCGGCGACGCTTTCTGCCTTGATGACCGCCCTCATGATCGCCTCGACCAGAAGCTCCTCCCAGCATAACCCGATTTGATGCAGCTCGCCGGAGCGCTGTCCCGTGGATAATCCAACCACCACGTCCCCGTCGAACAACGTGTGGACCGGGGAGATACAGCGTGGCAGCGCGTTGGCCGCGAGCGCCACCGCGCGATGCAATTCGGCAGGCGCGAGTTTGGCGTCGGTGGCCACCACCGCCAGAGTGGTGTTCTGGGTGAACGCGCGGTGACCCTCGAGCGCGCCCCCGCGGATGGCGGCAGCAGTGTCGAGGAAGCCTCCCCCGGTCGCGCGCGCGCCCGCCAGGATATTTTTGGTCCGTGGGTCGATGATATCGCCGAAGGGGTTGGCGATTACCAGCGCGCCCAACCGAGTGCCGTCGGGGAGGGCCTCGGAGGCGGTCCCAACTCCGCCTTTGGTGGCGTGCGGGACTCCGCCCAACTTTCCGATGGTGGCACCGGCGCCGGCTCCCAGCGACCCTTCGGCCACCGGCGCGCGGTCGGCTGATTCACACGCCGCGAACGCCATGGCCGCGTCGGGCCGCGCGCCCGATGCCCCACAGGTGAGATCAAAGATGACCAGGGTCGGGATGACAGGCACGGGACCGCCGGGGGTCGCGAGGCCCACGCCGCGCTGTTCGAGGTAACTCATCGCCCCGGCCGCGGCGTCCAGTCCGAAGGCGCTGCCTCCGGTGAGAAGAACCCCGTGCACCTTGGCGGACAGGTGGCCCTGCATCAGGCTGCCGAACTGGCGCATGCTGGCCGCCGCGCCTCGGACGCAGGCGGCCCCAATGGCGCCTCCTTCGGTCAGCACCACCGTGCAACCGGTGGTACCGGTTGCATGGGTGGCGTGACCGACTCGGACCCCGGGGACGGCGGTCAGCGACATCGTTTAGTGTCTCATGCGGAGGCGCAGGTGGTACAGGAGGGCGCGGTTGTCGGCGGCGTTCTCACCCTGATAGGCGGGCCAGCCCCCTCCAATCCAGAGGTCGAAGTGGTCGCTCCCGACGGCCTCGCCCCACATGTCGTGGACTTCGAAGTTCTCGAAGGGGTAGCCGGCCGCGTTGCACGAGTGGCCGTCATCGGAGGGGCAGACAGTCTGGTCAAGGACCATGGGGGCGCTGAAATCGTCGAGTCGGAGATCGTAGTGCAGCACGAACGCGGCACGGTATTCGAGGCCCTCTTTGCACGGCGGTCGCAAACAACTCTCGACAGCGCCGAGAAGGAAGCCGTGATGTTCGAAGACGGCGACGCCGCGCCAAGAGACATGCGGTGGTGCGACACCGACAAGCTCCTCGGTGGGTACATCGAGTTTCTGCCATGTGGGGGTGGGGTTGGCCAGGGTGGTCTGGAGGTAGGCCACATGGCCCGCCTCTCCCACCGCCATCAGGGTGAGCTCGCGCCCGTCGGCAAGCCAGGCCATGTGCCCGTGGATGTCGTTCCAGTAAATCGGTCCGCTGCATGCCGGCGATGCGCCGTCGGCACAGCCGAGGTCGTCCGTTACCCACGGGGTCGGGCCGTCGGTGTGGTGCGCGGTGTAGGCGATAGCCGGGGTGTCGCCGCTCATGAGCACGAAGGTCTCCCAGTTGAAAATGACATCCCCATGGGCGCCGTAGTCATCTGGATAGTTGAAGGTCCAGGCCGCATCGCCCACGTGCCCGACGGCGGGAACGTCCTCTTGCTCTTTTTGGAAACAAACCCAGCCTTCGGGTCCTTCCATGCAGGTGTAGATGCCATCTCCGTCGGTGGGCAGAACCCAGTCGTCGTATTCACCAATGGGGCCGATGAACCCTCCGGCGACCGCGGTGAAGTTGGTCCATAGTTCCGGCGTCAACCCTAGCTCATCGTAGCCGAATTCTCTCCACGCGCCGTCCTCGAGGCGTGCCATCCCGGCGCTCCCCACCGTGCGGCCTTCGTGAGTCCCGAGGTACTCGCCGGCCGCTTGCGAGGTGTAGACCATCTCGTAGAGCCGCGGGCCCAGCAGCGACAGAATCACCCCTTGGCTCGGGCCCCCGGTGCCTGGATCAGCCTGCGCTCGCCCGACGGCGTGAGTGTGATCCACGGCGAGGATGGTGAAGTCTTCCCAGACGGAGTCGGGTTCGACAGGATATAGGCTGCGGACCACTGGAATGCATCTGCGGGCGGCGTCGCACATCCCGGCCAGATAAGTCGGGCCGGCCGGCGGCGCGCAAGGGTGGCCGAATTGAGCCGGCTCGAAGTGGCAGGTGTTGGTCGCGAGATCGCAGCTGCCGATCTCGCATGGATCGTCGCCGACACAGTCGTCGTCTCCGCCGCAGCAGTCCGGCTCGGCGGTATAGACACATCCCCGGTGAGCCTCATAGCAGATTCCGGTGAGGCATGGGTTTTCGTGTTCGCAGTCGACCTCTTGCCATTGGCACTCGCCCTCTACACAGACTCCGTCGGTGCGGCAGAAATAACCTTCGGCGCAGGGTGCCGAGTTGAACACTGCGACGCAGTCGCCGGCCGCGTCGCAATGGTTGTCGGTGCAAGGGTTGCCGTCGTCGCAGTCGAGGGGGCGGCCGATACACTCGCCCTCAAAGCAGGTGTCCTGGACCGTGCACGGGTCGCCGTCGTCGCAGGGAACCGAAGTGAGCGGTTTCGTCACGCAATGCTCGGCTGCGAACGGGTCGCAGACGTTGGCCGTGCAGGGGTTGGAGTCGTCACACTCGAGCCACTCGTCGCCCTGGCAGATGCCTCCCATGCAACTCGAAGTGAGAGTACAGGGGTTGCGATCGTCGCAGGGGGCCCCGTCGGCGATCAGGGCTTTCTGACAACCTTCGACCGGATCGCACGAGTTGTCGGTACAGGGGTTGCCGTCGTCGCAGTCGACGAGAATTTGCGGGACGCACTCGCCCCCCTCGCACACGGCGAAGGCGGCGCAGGCGTTTTCCGACTCGCAGAATGTGCCGTTGTTGCGTGGGGTCATCTTGCATTGACCGTCGGTCGGATCGCAGGTGTTGTGGCGGCAGAAAGTGTCGGCTTCGCCGTCGCATTCGACGATGGTCTCCTCGCGGACACGGCAGAACCCTTCTTCACCCGAAAGGTCGCAGAACACCTCGCCGGTGCATGGGTTGCCGTCATCGTCGCAGTCCTGATCGGATTCGCAGGCGCACAGCTCGGGAGTGAACACCCCCTGGCATTTCCCCCCGGTGCAGACGGTGTCGGTGGTGCAGGGGTCGCCGTCGTCGCAGGCGCGGCCCGAGACGAACTGGAATGTGCAGCCCACGCCCTCGACACATATCCCTTCGGTGCACTGATCGCCGTCGTCGCAGATAGCCGCGCTACCGCCGACGCACGCTCCGCTCTGGCATGTGTCGCCGACGGAGCAGGGGTCGCCGTCGCTGCAAGGGGTGCCGTCGGTGCGCGCAGGGAAGACACAGCCCACCGCCGGGTCGCAGCGGTTGGCGGTGCATGGGTTGTCGTCGTCGCAGGTGATGTGCGCGCCACCGACGCAGCGGCCGTCTTGGTTGCATGAGGTGTTCTTGGTGCAGGCGTTGCCGTCGTCGCAAAAAGATCCGGGCCGCGGGATGAAGACACAGCCTTCGTTTGAGCGGCAGAGGTTTTCGGTGCAGGGGTTGCCGTCGTCGCATTGCACCGCCGCGCCTGCGATGCATGTGCCGTCGCGGCAGAAATCGCCGATGGTACATGCGTCGCCGTTGTCGCAATCGAGCGTGTTGGGGATCTGGACGCACCCGCCTTCTTTGGCGTTACAGTATCCGGTGGTACAGGGGTCTCCATCGTCGCAGTCGACCGGCTCGCCGGGCTCGCAGACTCCCAGGCGGCATCTGTCGTTCTCGGTGCAGGGGTTGTTGTTGTCACACACGATCGGTCCCGTGAAATAGGCGACGCAGCCTTCATCCGGATAGCAGTCGGTGTTGGTGCATGGGTTGCCGTCGTCGCAATCGCGCGCGGTGCCCCCGACACATTGTCCGTTGATGCAGGCTGCTCCGACGACGCACCGGTCGTCGAGACCGCAGGGAGTTTCATTGGGCAGCTCGCGCTCTTCGCAGAGTCCCGTCTCGGGGTCGCAGACGCTCTCGAGACAGGAGTTCGCGGGTTGCACGCACTCGACGGCGGTGTCGCGATCCAGCTCGCACCAGCCCTCGGGGTTGCAGTAATACTCGCCGGCGCAGCGATCAATGAGATCGAGCGCGGCGCAGTCGATGTCCTGCTCGCAGGAGCATAGTTCCGCGGCCGGCTCACCGACGCAAACCCCGGACAGGCAAAGCCCATTCTCCGTGCACGGATCGCCGTCGCTGCAGGCGGTGCCGTCGGCCAGCCAGGTGTCGACGCACCCCACCTCCGGATCGCAGGAGTTGACGGTGCAGGGGTTACCGTCGTCGCAGTGGCGCTGGTCCTCCGGCATGCACGCGCCGGCGTGGCACCTGCCGCCGATGGTGCAGGGGTTGCCGTCATCGCATGTTCCGGGCCTGTGGACCGCGGTGCAGCCCGTGGATGGATCGCAAGAGTTAGTGGTACATGGGTTGCCGTCGTCGCATTCGATCGGTTGCCCGCCGTGGCAGACTCCCCCCGCGCAGCTGCTGCCTTCAGTGCAGGCGTTCCCATCGTCGCAGGGGTCGTTGTGGGCCGTGAACACACATCCCACCTCCGAGTCGCAGGCGTTTGTGGTGCAGGGGTTGCCGTCGTCGCACACCCGGGCTTCTCCCGAGACACACTCACCCAATTGACAGTGGTCGCCGACGGTGCAGGCATCGCCGTCGTCGCAGGGGATGTCGAGATTTTCAGTGCGGCACCCTTCGGTGGGGTCGCAGTAGTTGCGGGTGCATGGGTTGCCGTCGTCGCAGTTGACACGGGTGGTGGCGATGCACTGCCCGCTCGCGCACTGCGCGTCGGTGGTGCAGGCGTTCCCGTCGTCGCACTCGGCTCCCTCGGCAAAGGGAGTGAAGACACAGCCGACGGAGGGATCGCACGAGTTCTCGGTGCATGGGTTGCCGTCGTTGCATTCGCGCGTGCCGGTGGCGATGCACTCGCCGTCGTCACAGACGTTGCCGGTGGTGCATGCGTCGCCGTCGTCGCAGGGCACCCCGTCGAGAGGAGGGAAGATGCAGCCGGTCTCGGGATCGCAGTGGTTCTCGGTGCATGGATTTCCGTCGTCGCAGACTACGAGAATGCCGCCGGCGCAGAGCCCGTTCAGGCACTCGGTGTCGGTGGTACACGCATCTCCGTCGTCGCACGCGGTGCCGTCGGTGACAGGGATCGCTTCACATTGGGCGCGATCATTACAGTGCCCCGTGGTGCAGGGGTTGTCGTCTTGGCAGTCGTCGTCACTCTCGCAGGTGTCGTCGCCGCCGGGGGCCAGGGTGATGGTGATCTCGGCGCGCCCCTCCGCCGGGGTAGGGTGAATGTCACGGATCGAGACCTCGAAGGTGACCTCCGTCACAAACGTGACCTCCGGGGCAGTGAACCGCGCCTTGCGGTAGCTCAGGTCGTTTGAGGCGTCACTCAACTCAATGTCCAACGTGTTCGGCGGCGCGGTTTGCCGCCAGGTGAACGGCAGATCGAGCTCATCGCCGTTGGGATCGACGGCCGAAGTCACCTCGAGAGTGACGACATCACCGGCCACCGCCCGCGAGACGCTCGACTCGACCGTCAACTCGGGCGGGTTGTTGATGCTGTTCAAGATAGTCAGATGAATGGGGGCGGTGGCCGAGACCGGCCCGGAGGTGACGGTCAGTGTGATCTGAACCGTGGTGTCCTCAAAGACACCGGGGACCAAAAACCGCGCCCGTGCATATTCGGAATCGCTCAGCGCTTCGTCCAGGTTGGCGAGTCCACCGCTGTCGGTGATGGTCCAGCTGAACTCGGGCCTGTCGGGCAGGCTTATCTGCGATTCGGTGGCGTCCAGATAGATCTGGCCGACGTCTTCGTCCAGTGAGACTTCGATGGGATCGCTTGGATCAATCACGAGGTCGCCGTCGGCTATCCGAATCCTCAAAGACATTCCGGGAGGTGATGTTCGACAGCGTCCTTGGTGACAGTATGATCCGAGCCCTTCCGCCTCGCACTGTGTTGCTGATTCGCACCCGGCGCACCAACCGTCGAGGCACAGTAACCCTCCGGTGCAGTCTTCGGTGGTCGCGCACCGCTCGCCTGACGGCGTGGAGGAGTCATCGCAACCAGCCAGGGCCGCCAAAGACAGGCAGAGAGCCATAAAAACGATTCGTGCGAGTTGACGAGGGGCACTCCCAAGGGACGCTGGGGCAAAGACGGTGGGGCTCATGTGATCCTCTTTTCGTGGGGTCAAATCAACACTCATATGGGGAAAACCGGTCGGCGACCGCGCTTTTCCTCAGACGAACAACTCCACACTACCAAAACCCAATTTGCGAGTCACGGCCATAATGTCCGGGAGTCATGAAAACTACCTGGCTTCAGGGGGCCGAGGGGTGAGCCGGCGCTTCAGTCGGCGCAGCTTGAACACTCCAAGCAGCGCTTCCTTGAAGATTGTCCCCGACATCTTGCTCTCTCCTTCGGCGCGATCCGGGAACACTATCGGCACCTCGGCGATTCGAAACCCTTGGAGGTGTGCGCGCCAGGTGAGTTCGATTTGAAAGCCGAAGCCCTTTTGTTGGATGTTGTCGAGGTCGATGCTCGCCAGAACCTCGCGCCGGAAGCACTTGAAGCCGCCGGTGATGTCGTGCAGGTAACGCAGCCCGAGCACCGTGCGCGCGTATATGTTTCCGCCGCGGCTCAACATGCGGCGCTTGAGGCTCCAGTTTTCTGTTCCACCGCCCGGGATGTAACGGGCTCCCAAGACCAGATCGTTGCTCTCGATGCGCTCCAGGAAGGCCGGTAGAAAGCGGGGCTGGTGGGAGAAGTCGGCGTCCATCTGAAAGATAAGCTCGTAGTCGCGCTCGAGTGCCCAGCGAAAGCCGCGAATGTATGCCACTCCGAGTCCCTGCTTGCCCTCGCCGTGAGTGACATGGATGCGCGTGTCGCGGGCCGCGAGCCGTTCGGCGAGGTCGCCCGTGCCGTCGGGTGAGCGGTCGTCGACCACCAGGATATGCGCCTCGGGCAGGACCTCTTGAATGGCCGGTACGATGCGCGCCAGGTTATCCATCTCGTTGTAGGTGGGGATGATGATTAGCACCTGGGTCGCGGTGGAAGGAGACGGAGTGGTCATGCCGGTATCCTCCTCTAGAAAGTGTCGCGGTAAAGGCTCTCCAGCAATACACGGTACTGGTCGATCACTTTGTGACGACGGAGCTTCATCATCGGTGTCAGCTCTCCGGTCTCGGGGCTGAACTCATGATCCAAAATCACGAATTTGCGGATCTGTTCATTGGGTGGGAGGGAGACATTCAATTCGCCCACGAGGCGATCCACCAACGCGAAGATTTTGGGGTGCTGAGTCATGTCGTGGAAGCTCGCGACGGCCAGGTTGTTCTCGCTGGAGTACTGCCTGACGGCGTGTTCCTCGAGCGCCACCAGTGCCACCAGATAGTTCTTCTCGTCGCCGTGGACCAACGCGTGGCTGATGAACGGGTTGTCGCACAGCAGCGACTCGATGCGCTCAGGGGAGACTTTGTGGCCATTGGCCATGATGATGGTGTCGCTCTTGCGGCCGGTGAGAGACAGTAACCCCCGCTCGTCAATCGTGCCCAGGTCTCCGGTTCGGAAATAACCTTTGGGCGCCATGGTGCGCGCGGTGGCTTCAGGCGAGCTCTCGTAGCCGCGCATCAGAGTCGGGCCGCGCAACAGTATCTCGGAGTCCTCTGCCAGCTTGACCTCAACCCCGGCGATGGGTAGCCCAACGGTCCCCGCGCGGTGGCGGTCGAGGCGCTCCACATGGCTTATTCCGGTCACTTCGCTCAGGCCGTAGCTCTCGACCACCGGGACCCCGGAGAGGGTCAACAGCTCGGAGACCTCGGTGCGAAGCGCCGCTCCGGAGACGATGAGAAAACGCATTCGACCGCCGAACAGCTCTCTCACACGGTAGAGCGCGGCCCTATCGGCGAGGATGTGCTTTAGCTCGTGGAAACGGTCGAGCGGCTTTCCGAGGTGTCTTGCTCGAAGCGTCTGACGCCCGACCTCGACCGCCCACTGGAACAGCGCTTGTTCGATTCCGCCGCGCTCGCGGACGTCGCTCGAGATCCGCGCGAAAATTCGTTCGCACAGCTTGGGGGTCAAGGAGATCACGGTGGGGCGTACCGAGCGCAGCGCTTCAGCCAGCCGCTCCTGTCCATCCGCTAGCGCGATAGTCGTGCCGGTGGCGATACAGTGGCGGTACGCCACGATGCCGCGCACATGGCCGCAGGGGAGGGCGAGCAGCAGGAGGTCCTCTTCCTCCATCGGGAGCGCCTGGGTCAACCCTTTTAACACGGCCATGTGGTTGGCGTGCGTGTTGGGGACCGCCAGCGGCTCTTCGTCCGGGCCCACCGCGAAGACCAGCGTCGAGACATCGGCGGGTTTGAGTAGCGCGGCGCGACTCTCCAGGGTTTGGCAGGCGAATTTCTCGAGCGATTCTTTCCCAATCAAAGAGAACTCGTCGAGCAAAATCACGCGCCCGCCCAGATCGTCGCAGCGCTCTTCGAGAAACTCGCGAGCGGAGCGATGGGCGCGAGACGACTCTTCGTTCATCGACGAATCGTCGTTCGCCGTGGCATAGTGCCCCCCGGCGGACGGGGCGTCCGGGCGCATCACGATGATCTTGTCGAGCCTTGGGAGTTGCTCTCGGATGACTATCAGGCGTCGCAAAACATCCACATCGTCGGCAAAGATCAGCCGCACGCGGGCGATCCGAAGCAGCTGAGCCAGGCGCTCGATGGAGTCGCTGGGGGCCAGCGCCACTGTGGTGGCGGCAGCCATCTGAATGGCCATGTCGGTCACGAGCCAATCGGGCGAGGTGTCGCCGATGATGGCCACCCGGTCGCGTGGTTGAACTCCGAGTGCCAACAGCCCGGCGGCGGACCGACGGGATAGTCGGTTCCAGTCGGACCATGAAAGGCTCTGAAAGACGCCGTCAACTTGGAAACACAGGGCGGGTTCGTCGGCGCCGGCCTTCAAACGCTTTTCGAAAAGCTCTACAACGGTCAGCGCGTCGATCATTCGTTCAATCCAGGACGGATGAGGGTCCGGTTTATCGGATGTCTGCCCTGGCCGAACCATACATCATCGGATAATGGCGCGACACCGACGCTATTGAGGCTAGGGAGCCGGCGCAAACCTGTCAATAGATGAATTCCCCCCATAACCGTCGGTTCGTTTTGAGGAACGAGCGGCTGGAGGCAGGCGCGAATGCCGGGATGAGCCGACGATTATCCATAATCGTCGGTTCGTTCTGAGGAGACCCGCTAAGTGGAGTCGCGTGCATGTGTAAGGAAACAAACCGAATCGGGCGCAGGCGTAGCAGCGCTACGTTGAGCACCGATTCGGTGCAGGTGACGCCGCAGATGTGCGTGAATTCGCGCGCGAATCCCAATCCAAGGATGATTGAGGATTATCCCTAATTCCCCATCAAACCGAGCACCGAGCGGGTGGAGTCAGGTTCAAATGCAAGGAAACAAACCGAATCGGGCGCAGGCGTAGCAGCGCTACGTTGAGCACCGATTCGGTGC
>PWKZ01000275.1 GCA_003559575.1 Bradymonadales bacterium
CAAGTGCAAGGAAACAAGCCAAATCGAGCGGAGGCGTAGCAGCGCTACGTCGAGCATCGATTTGGTGAAGGTGACGCCGCAATTGTGCCCGAATCGCTTCCCGAATCCCGGAAAAGGGTGGAGGATTGAGAGGTTGACCAAGATATTTGCACGCGTTGGGGGGCGATGCTAAACTGCCGGCACGGCGCGTTTGGGCAACCAAACGTCGCCTCAGCGGTGAATTGTAGAGGGTGCGCGCCCCCCGTGTACCAGCGGCCCGCAGCGCGGAACGCCGCTGGGGAGGGGCTGCACGCCACCACCGTGTAAGTAACGTCAAGGAGATTGAGATGATTGCGCGAATGGGTTTGAGACTGTGTGCACTCTGTTTCGTCGTGCTGCTTTTTGCTGCGGGGTGCGCCGAAGACTCTCCATACTACACTCCGGAGTCGCCCTCGGTCCGGGGCCCGCGGGGGAGCACGGCGTTTCTCTCCGGCGAGTCGATTAACCAAGCCTTCAGCCCTGTCCGAGACGGAAAGTTAGAGACACCATGCGACGGCGTGGACGAGGGCACCGATAACGACGAGCAGAACGGCGATGACGAGACCGATCCCGACGATGAACTCGATTTCGGCGCGATCTCCTGAACCGCCCTCAAGGAAAGCTGAACAAATGGATATCAAGCAACAGGTGCAAGCGGCACTGGACAAAATTCGGCCCATGCTTCAAGCCGACGGAGGCGACGTCGAGCTGGTGGAGCTAGCCGAAGAAGAGACCGTCGCCAGGGTGCGACTCCAGGGAGCTTGTCAAGGCTGTCCGGGGGCCGCGATGACTCTCAAGATGGGGGTCGAGCGGGTGTTGAAGGCCGAAGTGCCTCAAATCGATCGAGTGGAAGCGGTCTGAAACACGAGCGATGAAACTTTCGATCATCATCCCGGTGTTCAACGAACGCGAGACCATCGAACAGGTTATCGCGGCGGTCAAACAGACTCCGTACGACAAGGAAATCATCGTCGTTGACGACGGCTCGACGGACGGCACCCAACAGGTGCTGGCCGAGTACAAAAACGATCCCCAAATCAGGGTGTTGATCCAGCCCACCAACCGGGGCAAAGGCGCCGCGTTGCGGCGCGGGATCGCGACCGCCGAGGGTGATGTGATAATCATCCAGGACGCCGATCTTGAATACACCCCGGAAGACTACCCGACGCTCCTCAAACCAATTGAGGACGGACGCGCCGATGTGGTCTACGGCTCTCGTTTTCAGGGCGGCCCCGGACGCGTGCTGTACTTCCGGCACATGCTCGGCAACCGCTTTCTGACTTTTTTGTCGAACCTTTTGACCGATCTGAACCTCACGGACATGGAGACCTGCTACAAGGTCTTTCGTCGCTCCATCATCCAGGGGCTCGTTCTCGAAAGCGATCGCTTTGGGTTCGAGCCCGAGGTCACCGCCAAGCTGGCCCGCGTCCCCGGCATCGTAATCTACGAAGTTCCCATCTCCTACCACGGTCGAACCTACGACCAGGGCAAGAAAATCACATGGAAGGACGGCGTCTCCGCCGTCTGGGCGATTTTCAGGTACAACGTCTTGCCATGAGCTTTTGCCCGCACATCACGCCATGGGGGACGAGGGTTTCAAACGCAGAACGATGACAAGCTCCGTGCCACCTCAAAGACGCACGCCCACCAAACCCGCTGGCGGCTACCTCTCGTCTCGCCCGGCTGCGCTCGCCCTGCTGCTTCTGATCTTGGCGAGCGGCTGCCGTAAGCGTCAAGCAGAGGACCCTCCCCCCGCCTCTGAACCAACTCATCCCTCCGGCGAGAGTCACTCGGAGCAAGATCCCGCGCACGTCGGCGCTCGCTTGTCCTTGCCGTTGAATATCAACGAGCTGATAGTTCGGGATCTCACCCCGGAAGAGCTACGCCTGGTCACCAGGGAGCTGACTCACGAGAAGCTCACCCTTGTCGTCGAGGAACATCTGGCGGAGGCGGACGGGATTATCGCGCGTGACGACCCCGCGGAGTCTCAGGCCGACCCGCCCCGGGAGCCGCCCTACTCACTGGGGCTCGCCCTGCTCGCCTTGCTCTCGGCCGAAGAGGCGGCGGTGGCCACCGAGCAGCCAGGGACGATCCACTTGATCGTGCGAGTCGAGCTAGGACGCCCCCGGCGAGGAGCGCCGGCCGAAGAGTATGACGTCGAAATGGAGGTCCGCCACCTCTTCGATCCCCGCCAGGACGGACCGCTCAACGCTTTCGCCGAAGAGTTGGTGGCGGAGGTGCTTGGAAATGCAATCGAGCGGCTGATCGCAAAGATCGAGCTAATGGCGGGCGACGACTCCGGCGTTATCGCGACACTTGGCACCGACGACCTGCCCCTCCGCGCGGCGGCGGCGCGCGAAGCGGGCGAGAGAAGGCTCGTGGTCGCTACGGGCCGACTTGTCGCGCTCCTTGAAGAGGAAGACGAGGGGGTTCGGCTGGCGGCGCTCGGCGCCCTTGGGCGGATAGGCGACGACAACACCTCGGCCGACGTGGCGGCGCTGACCCGCGGCACCGACATGCAGATGGTGATCCAGGCGATCCATGTGCTTGGAGATATCGGAGGGCCGGTTGCGCGGCGCTACTTGAAAGCGTTGGCCGAAACGCACCCGGTCGACGAGGTCCGCGAAATCGCAAGCAGGGCGGGCAATTAGCTCACGAATCGTAACCGCCCCATTCTGACAAGGCCGGCGCGAGCAACGGTGAGGCGGGCCGCGTCTCCCGCGAGACTACTTGGTCGCGAGGAGCTTGCTCAGGGCTTCGCCGGAGCGCTCGAGGACGGTATCGTGGAGGCTCTTACCGTGGGAGTCCATCGTCACGATGGCCGGGAGTCTCTCGACATCGATCACCCAGAACGCCTCGGGCACACCGAACTCCTCCAGCATCCGTACCTCAACCACGCGCCGGACGCTGTCGGCGATGACGGCGCCCGCTCCTCCAATCGCGTGCAGATAGACGGCGCCAAACTTGCGACAGGCCGCGAGTGTGCGCGCTCCCATGCCCCCTTTGCCGATAACTCCACGCAGTCCGTAGCGCTCGATGACGAGATCCTGGTAGGGCTCCTCGCGGATACTCGTGGTGGGGCCCGCCGAGACGAACTCCCAGCCGTCCGAGGTCCTGTTGACCACCGGCCCGCAGTGGTAAATGAAGCTTCCTTCAAGCAGCTCGCGGTACTCCGGCCTGTCATGCTCGACGAGGAAGGCGTGGGCGGCATCCCGACCGGTGACAATCCGCCCGGAGAGCGCCACCACGTCGCCGGTTTTGAGCGCGCGCACAGCGGATTCGCTGATCGGCAGTTGGAGTTCAGTAGGCATAGCTCACCTCCTCGCCTCTGATGGTCAGAGTGTTGCGACGCAACGCCCAACAGGTGTAAGCCACCGACACAAAGAAAGAGGCCGGCAAACGGTGAAGCGCCGTGGTCTTGACCCCCAACACCGTGGTCCGCCCACCAAACCCCATCGGCCCAATGCCGAGCGTCGCGAGATCCGCCATCAAACGATCTTCGAGCGCGGCCAGCTCTGCGTTGGGGTTTTTCTCCTCGAGCGGTCGCAACAGGGATCGTTTGGCGGCCTCATAGCCCGTATCGCGATTGCCTCCAATCCCAACCCCGATCACTCCGGGGGCGCACCCCTGCCCCTGGGCCCGATGAACGGCGTCAATCACCGCGCGCCGCACCCCCTCCAGGTTACGGCCGGCCTCGAGCGCACCGTTCGGCAACGAGTACTGCGCCGAAACGTTCTCCGAGCCACCGCCCTTGAGCATCAAGCTCACCTCGAGCAGGCTGTCGGCATCGGCGCTCTGGTGGAAATGGAACACCGGCACGCCGTTGCCCGTATTGTCGCCCGAGTTCTTCCCAGTGAGCGCGCAGACTGCGTTGGGCCGCAGGTAGGACCGCTCGGAGGCGACCCGGATCGCCTCCGTCAACTCGCGCTCCAGATCCACTTGCGCCTCATCGCGCGGGTAGCGCACGAAAAAAATCGGCGCGCCGGTATCCTGGCACAACGGCACCCCGCGCTCCCGTGCGATCCGCACGTTTTCCAGGATAGTGACGAGAGCGCTCTTTGCCGTCCCCTCCTCCGTGTCGCACGCCCGCGCGAGCGCCGCCTCCACGTCCGGCGGCAGCTCCGCGGCAGTACGCCGCACCAACTCCAAAAACAACCCCATCCTGTCCTTCATCCCACCTCCTATTACAAGGGGGTGCCGCGCACCCCCTCCCCACCGGCGGAG
>PWKZ01000125.1 GCA_003559575.1 Bradymonadales bacterium
AGCCGGCGGCAGGTGGCGCCGGATCGCCCGGGTCGTCGCCGCTGTCCGGGTCGTCGCCGTTGTCCGGGTCGTCGCCGTTGTCCGGGTCGTCGCCGTTGTCCGGGTCTTCCTCGTCGAGGGGTTGTTGGGTCATTTGGTGATCGTTGCGCGGCACACACTGTTGTGCAATCCCCTCGACCGTAATCTGCACCCCTCTGCTGTAAGGAACGGAGGTCAGCTCGCCACCGCCGCCGAGCGCGCGATATTCGATGAATGTTTCGCGCTCCCCGAATGCCTCGCCGGTGGCCTTGACCCTCAGATACGAGACGTTCTCGAAGGGGTTCGGATAGTCGGCGGGGGGGCGGTAGAGTTCGAGCCGGAGCTTCGTCTCGCTTGTCCCCTCGTCGTCGCAGCCTGCCGGCAGCGATGTCATCGCGAACGCCAGCGCCAGAATGAAAGCGGTTTGTTTACGGGTCATTAGTGCCTCACCAGGTTACCTGAACCGAAAAGCGGTCTGATGTTTCTCCGGGCGCGAGCAGAACTCCTGCCGTCACTGCGCCTCCGACCACAACGGCGCCGACGATGGTCCACACCCACCATTGACGGTACCAGGCGCCGCTGGCGTCGCGATCGGGGGGAGCCGCCGCGTCGCGAACCGGAGCTGGGGACGGATCATATACCGGCGCTGTTGGATCGTATATCGGCGCTGTTGGATCGTACATCGGCGCCACGGTCGGTGGTGCCGGGGTCGGTTTGGCCACTTCCGCCGGTGGCTCGGGCTCGGGCTCAGGCTCGGGCTCGGGCTCGGGCGGAGGTGGCGGCGCGGCCACCACTGGCGGCGGCCTGCGTTCATAGGCTTTGGGCCGGGCGGTTATTCTACGGTCGGTTGGGAAGTGCCCAAACGCTTCGGCCAAGCGATCATCGAGAAGCAGCAGATTGACCTGAAGGTTGGTGAGCTGCCTGTCGAAGACCAGCTCCTCGAGCGCCGCCGTTTGTCCGGCGCTCTTGGAGTAAAGGAAGGGGCTCAAGAAGGTGTCGTCCTCGTCACGCGACAGATAGCCCATCAAGAGGTAGTCGCTGCCGGCGAACTCCGCCAGCGCATAGGCTTTGGAGCCGAAGTCATCGTGCAGTTCGCCGCTCTCGAGGGCCTCGACGACGGCATTGACGAGCGCCTCGGCCTGCTCGGGAAGCTGCGGGTGTTGAATCTGTGGTGCTTCGCGGTCGTGAGGCGTCAGATCGGCCGTCAACTGCGTGAGCGCGCCGGGCCGCGGAGCGTCTACTCGCTTTGCCCAGTGCTCGTGGCCCTCGGCTCTTACCTGGACATAGTGCTCTCCGTCGAACAGCCCACTGAGCGTTTGAGGGGTTCCGCCCTGCATGACGCCGTTCAGGTAGACTCGCCCCGGAGGAGAAGAGTCGACCACTACTTGGCCGGTCTCGATTGCTCGCAGGCGGTCTTTGATTCGCTCGGCCGCATCGCGCAAACCGATGGAGAACTGGCGCGGGTCGATGACTATTTCAGGCCGCATCACGATGACGTTGGTGAGAGCTTCTTCGCCACGGTGGTCGTGACCGCTGCGGTAGTACGCCATGGCCAGGTGCAGGTGGGCGTCGACCATTTTGTCGTAGTCGACGAGCTGCTCGTAGTTGTCGCGGTAGAGCTGCACGACTTCTCGCAGACGCGACATCGCCACCTTGTACTCGCGGTTCGCAAGATCGTCCTTGCCTTGCCAGAGGAGCTCGTCGGCCGTGGCGATTGGGGTCGGGGCTTGTTTTCGCTCCTGCTCTTCGAGCGCTGCCGCCTCCAGCCGCGTGGCTATGATCTCCGTTGGCTGCTGTAGCTCCATCAGGCCACTCATGGCGAGAAGGGTGCGCAGGTAATCCTGGATCCGCTGGGCGGTCAGGCTGCGAACGTCTTCGGCATGTTGCAGTGGGATGAGCATCACCTTGGGCAGTTGTCCGCGGCTGCGAGCGTGTATCTCGCGCGGCGCGACCGCCCAAAGACAGGTGTGGAGAAAGAGCGCGGCGGTTGCGGTAGCGACCAGCCGGCACCTTCGTGCTCGCCGTTCGTTGTGCATCTCTGTCCCTCTAATGCGGCGGTGCTTCTCCCAAGCGCGGTGTCGCGCGGGCCGGAAGCACGGGATCAGTGAGTATAATGCTCTCAAAAGGATTCCGGTGTCATCAGGTTGCCCTATGGGTGCATAGCCAAAGTGCAGCCGTCACCGGCTAAAGTCAATAGCATATGGTCTCGTCGGGATCAATTTTCAAGCGCCGTGGCGTCGCGCGAATGCCGGTGCAGGTGGGGAGTTAGGGGAGCGTGTAGCTCGCGTCGCAGCGGGGACAGATGAGGTGTTGCGTTTCCTCGGTTGTGTCGCGCGCCGGGAGGCGCTCGCCACAGCGGCAGACCCAACCCACCGCGCGGGCCGGGACACCGAGGACCAGTGCGTGGGCGGGGACGTCATGGGTCACCACGGCGCCGGCGCCCACCATGGCGTAGGGGCCGATGGTCGTGCCGCAGAGGATGGTGGAGTTGGCGCCGATGGTGGCCCCGCGCCCTACCCGGGTCTTTTCGAAGGCGTCCTTGCGCTCCACGTGGGCGCGTGGCTGCGTGACGTTGGTGAATACCGCCGAGGGGCCGCAGAAGACCTCCTCAGCCAGTTCGACCCCTTCAAAGAGACTGACGTTGTTTTGCAGCTTGCTTCGATCGCCCACCGAGACCTTTGCGCCGACGAAGGTGTTCTGCCCGAGAACGCAATCGCGCCCGATTTGGGCCGTCGCCATCACGTGAGCGCTGTGCCAGATACGAGTCCCCGGACCGATTCGCGCACCTGCATCCACCGTGGCGGTGGGATGCACGAAGGGTGCAGTGGCGTTGTCCATGACTGCCTCTTCCGTGGTCGGGAGGGCGACGGGTATTCCACCGCGCTCTATAGAGCGGCGCCCGGCCTCGAGTACCTCGAGAACTCGTACGCCGCTCCAGGCATCCGCCGCCCCCGGGGCGCGCGTGGCGATGGCGTTCAAGAACGACTCGCACTGCAACTTTAACGGCTCGCCGTCGCCAAACGGGAGCGACTCCGGCGCGGCGGCGGCGAGTGCGGGCGGATGACCGGGCCTGATCTCGTGGCGCCACAGCGTGAGACGCCCTTTGGGCCGTCCGTCTTCGAAGGCCAACATGCCCCGCCGTCCCACCACCACGAGCCGATGTTCCTTGAAAGGGTGCAGCCAGCTGACATGGACTTGGGCGCGCCGGCCGTGGGGGAAAGAGAGCCCCAACCATACCGAGTCGGCGATTCCCGGTTGCAAGAACTCGCCCCCGGCGGCGCTCACCTGATTGGGCGGGCTCGCAAGTAGGCGCAGGAGCAAGGCGATGTCGTGGGGGGCGAGGCTCCACAGCGCGTCCTCCTCGGAGCGCACCTTGCCGAGGTTGAGGCGGCTGGAGGTCACGGAGAGAATCTCGCCGATTGTCCCTTTGCGCACGTGGTCAAGGAGCGCCAAAAGCCCCGGGTGATACTCGAGGACGTGGCCCACCATCAAGATCCGTCCGGTGGTCGTGGCCAGTGTCGCCAGCTCGTGGCCCTCGACCGCCGAAAGTGCGAGGGGCTTTTCGCTCAAGACATCCTTGCCTGCCAGCAGCGCGGCGCGGGCGAGGGACGCATGGGTCACGGCCGGGGTCGCCAGCACGACTCCCGCCACCGCCGGTGAGGCGAGCACCGAATCAAGAGAGGAATGGATCGGGACGGAGGGGTACAGCGAGGCCATCTCGCGGCGGCGTCCAGGCTGGGAGTCGCAGATCGCTCCAAGGGCGCCCAGCTCGTGGTAGTTGCGCACATGGTGCCGCCCCCAGGAACCACATCCGACCACCGCCACAAGTGGTTTTGAGTCGCTCGCTGGCTTGCATCTCAAGGCCACTGCCGCTCCCTCATCCGGGTCCGCATGCCCATCTTCACCAAAAACAGGTCGAAGGTACACAACAAAGTCATCAATCGCCGGCTCCTTCCGGCCAGGGCCTACGCATCTAATTGGTCGGACCAGTTTCGGTTTTCTGACACGCGTTGGGCAGGGTGAAACTCGTGCCCGAGCCCGTGCCCGAGAGACGTAACGCTAAGACTTCGTGCAAACATTTGAACGACAAGGTGGTCGTCAGCCGGTGGCGATGAAGGCCCACCTGAGGACGAACCGTTCGAAACGGGACGATCTCCGCTAATCCCCTCGCCGCGGCACTGACCCAGGAGGCACGCTGTACGGCTGAGTCGGGCACGGGCTCG
>PWKZ01000283.1 GCA_003559575.1 Bradymonadales bacterium
TACTACGTCAGCATCGGCACCTACGTGCGTTGTGTGCGTTGAGTTGGCCAGTAGACCGTGCCCAGTTGGTCATTTGAGACTTTGGTAATTTACCCGAGCGAAGCGAGGGTCGAAATTTTTTGCATGGTCGACAGGGTTGCCGCCAAGGCGAAAGGCGTTGTGGGCTCAGCTCCTGCGCCGGGTGTTGCAGGTCGATGCCCTGGGGTGCCCCAAGTGCGCGGCGCCGATGCTGGTCTTGGCACACTCGGATCGGAAAACAGCCCCAGCGCCAGCAGGTCACCGAAGTCGAGGTCGAAGGTGAGCACCACGCGGCCCTCGAT
Organism: Bradymonadales bacterium; assembly: GCA_003559575.1. Taxonomy (GTDB): domain Bacteria; phylum Myxococcota_A; class UBA9042; order PWKZ01; family PWKZ01; genus PWKZ01. The sequence continues at coordinate 321 of PWKZ01000283.1, forward strand.
ACGGGCCTTGTCGAGTATGTCGCAATCTTGCGTGCGCTGGAGCCCTTGCTCGCGGAGATGCACGACCTCGTGCCCGCGCTCTCTGAGCCACGCTACGGTTCCCAATCGAGACGCCCATGTCTGCAAGGAAGCGCATCAGCCGGCCAGGTGGATCTGGTGGACTTCTTCGTCCGCCAAGAGGGCCGCGTAACGCAGTGCTTCGGCCACGTCTTCGGGCTCCAGGTCAGGGTATTCGGAGAGAATCTGGGCTTCGGTCATGCCGTTGGCGAGAAGGTTGAGGACATGCGCTACGGTGATTCGCATGCCCCGAATGCAAGCACGGCCGCCCATGATACCAGGGTCGAACGAGATTCTCTGGAACTGTGTCATCGCGTTTCTCTCTCTCGGAAACGGAGTAACGCGCGAAGCCTCGAATCGGGTGAACAGGGTTCCGCGCTTCCCCTTTCAGCATAGCAGGTCCGCTCTCCTGTTCCAATCTAGGTAAGCTCCCCACGCCCCCCTGGATGAGGTTTGCTCACCCAGAGAGGGACACCGCAACTTGAACGTCGAAGTGGCTTGTACCCGCTCGGAGTGGGAGAAAGATGCGGGGCGGCCAGGTAGAAATGGATGGGATACGACACCGTCCCAACCTTCGCGGCTGCCACCATGTGGGGGTAGATCACGGTCACCAGATCGTAGACGTCGTCCCAGTACATGCTGGCTCCTCACCTTGCGTTCATTTTCCCCCTTACGGATACACTTCGTCCCCAGCCTGCGGCTTCTCAGACGTCAAACGCTCGTAGATCTGGTCCAGCATCAACGCCCGGAACAGGCCCCCGATCTCCTGATCGGCGAAGACCTTGTCGATGAAGTCGGCGTGCTTCGCGTGCCGGTCCAGCAGCGCCGCGTCCAGCTTCGGGTGGAACACATAGCCGAAGTTCATCTTGTCGTTGGCCTCCGCCGCCTGCTGCACCCCTTCATCGGCCACCAGCTGCTCCGTCACTCCGTCCACCAAGTCCTGGGCGTCGAACTCCGTGCCGAACCGCTCGTTGATGAGCGCGATGACCTCCGACAACTTGGCTTGCGGCCCCTTGCCCACACCTGTCCCGGTGTGCCCCGGAGGCTTGAGCGGCGTGCCGTCTTCGGCGACCATCACCAGGGCTTCATCCTCCATTTGTTTCTTGAGAGAGAAGCTCCGGAGCGCCACCTCATCGCCAAGGTCGACCGGCCCCACACTCTCACGAGGCAGTTTGCTGAGCAGCATCCGGCCATAGGCGTACAGCTTCTCCAGCGCGATATCCTGAAACGGCACCGTCTGGGCCAGGAACGAGTACAGATTGCGGTAGGCCCCGAGCGCCCCGCGAAACTCGTCGCGTTTCTCCGCCTCCAGCGCGTCGAAGCGATCCTTGGCCGGATCGAGCCAGGCGTTCAGCGGGCCGTGATCCGTCGCCACTTTCGCCGCCGGCAGCTTGAAGAAGATCTTGGCGAACCCCTCCACCTCCGACCACTCGTACACCCGGAACTCCCGCAAACGGTCTCTCAGCTCGTAGAGCCGCTGCGGGTCTACTCTCTCGTCGATCCGCGCCTCCTCGTAATACTGCTGGAACGCCCTCAAGATATCGTTGGGGTCGTTCACGAAGTCGAGCGCGAACGTCTGGTCCTTGCCATCGTGGGTACGGTTCAGGCGCGAGAGGGTCTGCACCGCCTGGATCCCCGCCAGGCGCTTGTCCACATACATCGCGCACAACCGGGGCTGATCGAAACCCGTCTGGTACTTTTCGGCTACCAGCAGCACGTTGTAGTCCGGCCCCGCGAAGGTCTCGGGCAGCTCCGACTCCTTCAACCCCTCGTTCATGCCGGGCTCCGTGTAGGTCTTTCCGGACACGTCCGGGTCGCGCACCTCCCCCGAGAACGCCACCAGACAGCACACGTCCTGGTAATTCTTCTCGGCCAAGTAGGTGTCAAAAGCGCGTTTGTACCGTACCGCCTCCAGCCGAGAGCCCGTCACCACCATCGCCTTGGCCTTGCCGTCGAGTAGAGGACGCACGCAGCTCCGAAAGTGCTCGATGATGATCTGGGTTTTTTGGGCGATGTTCGTGGGGTGGATGTTCACGAACTGCACCGCCGCCCGCGCCGCGCGCCGCTTGTCGAGGTCCGGATCAGCGGCGACCTTCTTGGCCAGCTCGAAGAAGCGCTTATAGGACGTGTACCCACGCAACACGTCGAGGATGAACCCCTCCTCGATAGCCTGCCGCATCGAATAGAGGTGAAACGCGGCGGGCTTCCCTCCCGGCCCGATGTGGCCAAACAGCTCCTTCGTCTTGTACTTGGGAGTCGCCGTGAAAGCGAAGTAGGACAGGTTCGGCTGGCGCCCCCGCGTCAGGGCCGCCCGCAGCACCGCCTGGTCCGGCGTGGCCGCGTCGTCCTCGTCAAGCTGCGCCTGCACCGCCGCGCCGATCTGGGCCTCCGACAAGGCCTGCTTCACGAGCAGCGCCATCTCCCCGCTCTGGGAGGAGTGCGCCTCGTCCACGATGATCGCGTAGCGCCGCTCGGGCAAGCTCGCGATCTTGTCCTGCACGAAGCCGAACGAGTGGATCGTGCAGATGACAATCGCCGCCCCCTGCTCCAGGGCCTGGGCGAGCTGCGTGGACTTCACCCCACCCGACTCGATCTTCACCACCACGCCGGTCTTGTGCTCGATCTGATAGATCGTGTCCTGGAGCTGCTGGTCGAGCACCCGCCGGTCGGTCAAGACGACCACCGAGTCGTAGACCTTGGTGTTGTCGGGCCGGTAGAGCGAAGCCAGGCGGTGCGCCAGCCACGCGATGGAGTTTGACTTTCCCGACCCCGCCGAGTGTTCGACGAGGTAGTTGGTGCCGGGCCCCTTCGTAAGCGACGCCGCCACGAGCTTCCGCACGCAGTCGAGCTGGTGGTAGCGGGGGAAGATGAGCGTCTCCTTTTTCACCTCCAGGTGGAGGAACCGGCCTAGAATGTCGAGCAGACTGTCGCGCTGCCAGACCTCTTCCCAGAGGTAGTGGGTGCGGTGCTTCCCCGCGACCGGGGCGTTGCCCTTGCCGGTGCCGTGCCCCCGGTTGAAGGGCAGGAAGAACGTCTTGGCGCCTTGCAGTCGCGTCGTCATCCACACCTCGTCCGGATCCACGGCGAAGTGGACGAGGGCGCGCTCCTTGAACCGGAAGATGGGGGCGTTCCGGTCCCGGTCGAACTTGTACTGCCGCTGCGCCTCTAACACGGCGCACTGGCCCGTCAACTGGTTCTTCAGCTCCGCCGTGACGACCGGGATGCCGTTGACGAACAACACGAGGTCAAGGCTGTTCTGGTTCTTCGGGTCGTAGTGGACCTGGCGCACCACGGCCAGGCGGTTGGCTTCGTAGTCCTTCTGGACGGTCGGGTTGAGGCCGTGCGCCGGCGCGAACGTGCAGAGTCGGAAGGTCTGCCCGTAGAAGCCGAAGCCATGTCGCAGGGTGTGCAGGGACCCCATCTGGGCCATCGTCTTGCAGAGCGCCGCGAGGAACACCTCCTCCAACCGCGCCCCGTGGATGGCTTCGACCTTGGCCCAGGGCTTGGGCTGCGTCTCACGGACGAACCCGATCACGTCCTCCGGCAAGAGCGCCCGCTCGCAGTCATAGCGGTCGGGATCGCCCTCGACGTAGCCGCCATGGGTGACGAGATGGTCGACGATGGTGGCCTCGAAGGCCTCCTCGGTATGAATGCCCTTCACGTGCAGCCCTCATTCGGTCGTTCGACCGTCATCAAACAACCATCAAGAAAACATGTTTCGCGATATCAAGCACTTCAGCTTCATCAGGCTTGGTTTGTTCACGAGCTGTCAAGCAACGCTGCCTCACTTCGGGTTACTCCCCCCTGGGGGCGACGCCCAGAAGGGGACGTAGTGGAGAGA
>PWKZ01000133.1 GCA_003559575.1 Bradymonadales bacterium
CTGTGAGCGGGTCGGCCGAGGGAGGCCCGAACCCGAGCAGCCCCCCCATCTGCGGCTCCACCACCGCATGAAGCTGATGGTAGCGCAGATCACCGTTGTACTTGACCTCTTCCATGTCGAGGCACAGCGGGTTGTACCCCGGCATCTCCTCGATGCCGTGGTAGGCCACCGCCATCCGATGGGTCCCGGCCGAGGCGTCGGCCGGATCCATGAAAGTGGCGCCCGCGGCGAAGGCCTCCCGCGCATCCTCGTTGTTGTTCTCACAGACGATGAACATCCGCGGGCTCTCACCCTTGTAGTAGGAGATTACGTCTTCGAACGGCTCGCTCCACTGGCGCGAAAGCTCAATCGCCTCGTCCACCAGCTCGCGCGGATAACGCTCGGAGAGGTAATAGACGATGGGCTTGGGCTCCCGCTCCTCCTCCGGGATGATCGTCCCGTCGGCCTCACGCCCCGTCTGCCAGATGGGGTGCAAGAAGGCTTTCCGGATGACCGCGCCGTAAGTCGAACCAAACTCGCGGTCGAACTCTTGCCGCTCGGCGCGGTAGAAGCCGAACTTTTCGAGCTTGTTGTCGTCGTAGTCGTGCGAAACGAAGCCGTTATCCGGATCGACGGCGAGGAACGAGGCCCGCACCGTCAGCTCCTCGGTGGTGCACTCGAACACCCCGCCGCTGGCCCACGGGAAGAACCAACACAGCGGGATATCCTCGTCCCAGAACTCGTAATAGATGGTCGGCGCTTGCACCACCCAGTGCGAGACGAAGTCCATATAGTGCAGCCGCTGCTCGGTCTCGGCGTCCTCCGTGAACACCATCCGCGGCTGATAGCGGGGCTCGTCGGCCTCGCCCTTGTAGACCGAGAAGCCGGCGACCCTGGTCGGATCGCTCTCATAGTTGAACATGTCGTCTTGCGCCACCGTGGGGTTGAACAGGTCGGCGTACTCGGTGCGCAACCCCATCAACATCAGCCGGCTGAAGTTCTGCAACGCCCCGGGGCTCCAATCAACCCGCATGTAGTCACGCTCGTACCACATCCGGTCGGCAGAGTTCTCCGAGGTGACGTTGGTCTTCTCGCCCGTGGAGGGGTTGTACTCGCGCACGATGTCGAAGTGGCTGCTGATAGGGAAAGTCTCGATGGGCGCGCCGCGATAGACGTAAACGACGGCCTCGATGGGATCATCGCAGTGCTCGGGGCCGATATGGCGGTTGGCGCCGTCGACACACACCAACCGTGTCACAGGGTTGCCGTCTTCATCCTTGAGCACGGTGTCGGTGTCGGGGCGTGCCGCGATCTGTTCGGACCCTTCGATCCACTCGTAGGTCCGCAGGAAGACCAGGTGATCCTCGCGGATCTCGAACACCCCGCGCTCGAGCCGACCCTGATCGCCGATGATCGAGTAGGCCGAGGAGTACGGGGCCTTCAGCACTGTCAAGCGGTAGTAGAACTCTTGGCCGAGGATGTCGTCCTTCTTGACGATGTTGTGCTGCGTGCGATCGATCGGACCGAGGTCCGCCGCGCAACCGGCCAAGCCGGCCGCGACCACCAGCACAACGGCCAACCAGGAGCTGCCAAAGATTCGGGTTCGCATTAGTTCGCCTCCTGAATTGCGTCGTGCTCGCATTAATAAGTCAGATCGCCGTAAATGGCGTTCAAAGTTCTGAGGGTATCTAGGAGCAGAGTCACCTCGTGGATCTCGCGCCCCAGACGGGCCTGCTCCTCCACGGTCTCAGCCTCATCGTAAGCCTCGACCAGCTCGTTGCCTTGGCGCACCAGCCAACCGGCGGCGTCGAATCGGTGCGCATCATAGTTATTGCTGTGGGCCACGTAGGTTTTGTGGCCAAATGGGTCGGTGAACTCGACCCGCTCCACCAACTCGTTCAAATCGTACTCGTTGCTGGTACCTTTGACGTTGACCGCGAGGGCGTGGATGAACGAGGGATCGAAACCCGCCGGCATGTACGACAACCCGTAAACCGCGGAGTAGAGCCTCAATGAAAAGTTGTCGAGGCCGCTCGGGACCACCGGGAGGCGGATATTCGAGCTGCGCGGATCAATGGCCCTCCGCGCCACGTATTGCGCCTGCCCCGGGTTGTCGCTCGGGGCCATGAACCCGGCGTAGTAGTCTTGCTTTCCGACCGCGAGACCGGACAGATAATTACCAAGCTCGGAGGAGAAGGCCGTGTTGAACCCGACCGCGCTCCCGACACCCACGTCAAGCTGCTCGCCGACATAGTCGGACATGAAGTTGGCGGTGTTCTCGGTGAGAGTCAACAGAGCGGCCATCTTCTCCCAGTACGAGCCAATCCACAGCGCGTGGTCATAGCGCCAGTAGCCGGCATTCCCGTACGTGGGGTCGTCCCAGAAAGTCGTATAGGGGAACTTGCCCTGTCCAATCGGAATGTTGGCCTGCCCCTCACCTGTCACCGGGCGGCTCTCATAGGACACGTTGCGCCACTCGTTGCGCGCCTCGTCTAGCACATAGTGCCCCGGCGCGGGCGAGCCGATGAGCTTGATGAGCGAGTCCATCGCCAGACGGACGGCGGCGGTCAGGGTGTAGCCGCTGTTGGCACCGGCCTGCCAACGCTCGACGTAGTCGAGCATGTTGAAATAGCCGTAGTACAGCCCATAGTACATGCCCGCGTCGCCCAGCGGCCGCAGCCAGCGATCCAGGATCCGGTTGAAGTAACCGAGTGGATCGCCGCGCCTGTTGCGCCCGTAGGACTCGCGCTTGAAGGCGTCGAAGACGTAGTATTCCTGAAGCTTGACCATCGAATGATAGATGATCTCCAGGATATCGGCGCCGGTGTCGAAGTAGTAGCAGCCGCCTTGTGACATCTGGCCGCGGTACTCGTCCGAGCACATCTTGTAGGGCACCTCGATCCAGCTCAAGTCGTAGGCCCCGCGCAGATAGTCGGTCGCCAACATGTTCTGCTCGAGTTGGACCTGGCGCCACGGCGCCGGCTTGCGCATCATGTTCTGTTCGACGCCGATGCGATCATGGATGTTGGCGAAGGGGTGCGTAATCGTTCCGGCCCACTTCCAAAAGCTCGTGTCTCGCAACCAGCCGTAGTGGAACTCTTCGCGGCTGTAGCGCTCGGCGTGGGCCGCGACGGCCTGGTCTAGCCTGCTGGTATCGGTGTAGACCTCGACCAGCTCGCCATAACCGAACAAGATCGCGGCGCGGTCGTACTTGCCGAGCCCGTGGATGTCCCACGCGATCTGGCCGCCGTAATCCATCAGCGACGAGTATTGGTACTCGATCCGTCCGGCCTCGGCCTCTTCGCGAGTCGGCGCGGGGCGCGGCACCATCTTGCGCATCGGAACATTCTGCATGCTTGCGATGAGCTCATCCGCGGGCTCCCCATGCTCATCAAGGCAGAAGCCGTTCAGGCAGCGCCCACCCTCGGGGCACGGCTGACCGGCGTCGCACGGCAGACGGCGATAGCACTCGCCGCCGCGGCACGAAGCGGCCTCGCCGCAGTCGTCATCGCGAGCGCAAGTCACGGCGACCATCTGACGCCGATAGCACTGCGAGTAGACGTTGAAGTAGATATCGACACAGACGCCTTGCTCATAGCCCGGCTCGCTCAAGCAGTGGTTGCTCAAGCTGCAGTCGGCGTCGCTCGTGCAGAAGTAACCCTCGGAGCAAAGGTCATCGGCGGTCGGGCCGCACCAGGCGACGCCGTCGTCGTCAACACAGATCCCTTCGGCCACTCGCTCGGTGGCGCCGGGCGCGATGCGCGGCCTGAAGCAGGTCGTCCCCACCCGTGAGAAACGCGCACAGTCGGCGTCGGTGCGACAGAAGAAGTCCTTGTTACAACGCTCGTCGGGCTCGCAGCCGACATCGCGTTGGCACGCCACCGGCTCACGCTCGCGGATCGCGAAATACTCGTCGAAGTAGTTCAGCACGTCGTTGGACGCGCTGAAGTTGTGCCGCAAGCCCACCGTGTGACCGACCTCATGCTCGAGCACACCGCGGAAAATGCGCGCCGTCACCCCCCAGCGAAGATTCTGCCCCTTCAGGCATTTGCCGTAGCCAAGGTCGGGGTCGTAAATGTCGTCGGTCTCGACCTCGTTCGGATCATCGCAGCCGAGCTTGCGCGCCAACGAGAGGATCGCGTCGTCGGCGAAGTCGGCCACCATGATGTTGTTGCGCGCCAGGTGCATGATACGGTCATGTTCGCGATCACGCGCGTCGAGCGTCATCCAGTCGAGCGGCGACATCGCGTCGGTGCCTGCCGCCCCACCATTGCCCAGCATGGCGCGCGCCTGCACCGCCTGCTCCACCTCCTCGGTGATGAGCAGATCCTCGATCATCGTCCCGCGGATGCGCTCCAAACGGGCGCGGCCGATGCTGCGGTCGATGGCCATGTCGCCACGTTGCATTGCCCGCTGGATCTGTTTGTCGAACTCCATGGCGCGCCGTTCGAAGTCCAAATCACGCTCCCAATCCTGATTCCCCCGGCCCGTGACACTGCGCAGCGCCGAGTGCAGCGCACAGTTGTGGTGGCCGTGGTGATCGTGATGGTCGTGATGGTGCACATCGAGCCCGACCTCATCGGCATGGTCGGGGTCGTATTCGTCCCGTTGTTGGAAGTGCTCCGCGTCACCGGCAAACTCTGCCGCCTTGGCGAAACGGTATGCCGCAGCGCGGTCACCGCCGTCGCCATCGCCGCCGGCGGTTAGCGGCGCCGGCAAGCTGGCGTACTCGTCGTCGGTCTTGAACTGCGCCAGGTAGTCGCGGATGTAGTCGGCCGAGATCAACTCTTCTTTTCCGAACAGGTTCCCATCGTCGTCGGTGCCGGTCATGAGCCAGATGAGATCGCGGGCGTAGGTGCCGTAGGTCTCGGTGGCGGCGCCGTAGACGTGCGCGATGCCGTAAAACAGCTCGCCGGTGTCGGGGTCGGCGGCCGACGGCCCATAGCCGAGCGGGCTCGCCATGTGATCCTTGGGGACCCAGGAGAGGAAATTATAGCGGACGTCGCCGTGGATCTTGAGTTGGTCGTGCTCGGGGAAACGGTCCCTGCATGGATTCGCAATGGTGCCGTCCTCAAGTTCGACACTGTAGCGGCAGTCGTTGTGCAACGACAAGTCGCCGTACCGCCCACCGTCGCAGTACTCACCCTCACCCGAATAGATGTTGGTGCAGGCCATGAACATCTCCGGTAGCGAGTCGCGGATGGCGGCGACCTTGGCGTACTCGGCGTCGTCGAGCGTTGGCGCCCACCCGACACACTGGCCACGGCCCTCGAAGTGGAAGCAGTTGACCGCCGTGTTTTGGCCGGCATAAACCACCGTCACTCGCTGATCGCTCGCCCGCGTGTTGTCGAGATAGCCGGTGTCATCGCGGAACTCGAGCGCCGCGCCACGCAACGCGCCGTTGACTCCGATGTCGAGCTCGCCGGTCTGCGGCGCGGCATGAACCACTCGGATCCCCGTCACCGGGCGGGCGGTCAGCACCTGCTCCACGACCACGATCTCACCGGAAGCGTAGCTCACGAGGTAGTCGTGCCCGTTTCGCAAATGGACGTAGGTGCGCGAGGCGACCTCCGCGCCACCCTCCTCGACCGTCAAGGTCACATGCCGGCCGCCGACCAGCCCTACCGACTGTGGACGCTGCGGATCGGCGTTGAACATGGCGGGAGCGCCGACCGGGGCACCGTCGGCCTTGAGCGCCGCGCTCGTGCTCCCCGGGGTCGCGTTGACGAACCTCACCACCGCGTTGTCGGTGTTGCCGCTGCGCTCTGGCGCGCCGTTGACTTGCAGCGCCCTGAGCATCCCCTGCTCCTCGTAGAGGACGGCGGTGACTGCATCAGGGCGACGAACGGGCTCTTCGACGATTACCCCATCGGCCGCGCAGAAACCGCCCTGGCAGGACTGACCCATGCGGCACGGGTTGTTGCTGTCGCAGGCGGTGCGAGCGACGCACTCTTGCGCGCTCAAATCGCAGACGCCGCCAGCGATTTCGTTACAGACCGCCTCGCACCCCGGCTCTTGCGCGCCGGTGCAGCACGGGATGGCGCGGATCTTGTCGTCGATGGTCAAATCGACCAGCGCCTCGGCGGCACAATCCGCGTCCACATTGCAGCGCTTCGGATGCAACATCCCGCGCTCGTCCCAGTATTTGGCCCACGCCACCGCGTCCTTGAAGACCTCGCTCCAGTTGTCGGCCATCGCGTAGGCCTCCTGAACGAGCTGCTCGGGCCAGGTGGCCGACATGTGGAAGACGATGGGGCGCACCGGGCGCTCGCTCACCGGGATTATCTCGCGGCGCACACAGACACCCTCCTCAAACCACTCGTCCAGGAGACAGTGGTTGGCCGCCCGGCCCTCTTCGTCATGGACGCCGTAGCAGTCCTCGCTCCACAAACAACGCGCCAGCGGCCCATGACCCTCGGCCTCATGGCCGTCGAAGATGACCGCGATCTCGCGCGACTTGTCCCAGATGTTCCAGCGGTTGATGAGCGAGAGGCGCCCCTCGACGGTGACGCCGCGCTCGGGATCAAAGCCGTAGAGTTCGGTCAGGAAGTAGCCGAACTTGTCCTGCTCGAGGTTCTGGTGATAACGCAGCGGGACGTAGTCGTTGTTGGGATCGACCAAGCGGTATGCATTACGCACCTTGATGACCGCGCCGGCGCAGTCCATCTGGGCCGCCCAGGCGCTGCCCTGGATCGCCTCGCAAGCCTGAGCGCTCATCGGTTGCGCGAACATCTTGTTGGTGACCATCATGAAATCGTCCGTCATCACCGGGCGATCCGGATCGTCCTCCTCCCAATCCTGGACGTAGTAGTCGACCCCCTGGGACTCGATCGAGCGCGCCACGAAACCGAAGTCGGTGATTCTGTTGCGCGCCCAGTTGACCCGAATGTAGGAGCGCTCCCACCAACGCCTATCGGAGGTGTTCTCCTCAACGATGTTCGACTCTGCCCCGCTGGCGATGTTGTAGCGCCGCTGGACGTCGAAGTGGCTCAAGATCTCATAGGCCGCGATGGGCTGGCCCGTGTAGACCTCCATGAACTCGTCGCTCTTACCGGGCTCCCAGTAGTTGCGAATCCGCCGCTTGACGATGTGATCACGCTCCGAGCCGTGGACCCACTCGTAGACCGGGTAGGCGATGAGCATCTTCTCCTGGATGTCCCAGATGATCTTGTTGGTGGCCCCGTAGGCCGGACCGACATGGGTCTCACCAATGAAGGTGAAGCCGGCCGAGGGCGGAATGTCGACCACCGTCTGGATGTTGTACCAAACCCCCCGGAATTGAGACTTGGGGAGTTTGTTGGGATTGGTCCGATCTATGAGCCCGACCTCCTCGACGCAACCAATCGCGCCTAACATCACACCCAACAAAATCAGGGCCGTGCTCATCGTGTACAAGCGTACCTTACTCATCTAGAAACCTCCTCACGGTGGAGCATTCGGCTTGACGAAGCTCTATCCCGGCGCATCCGAGCGCGGCCGGTGTCAGTACGATCCGATGACATGGAAATACATCCGCGTGTAGTTGGCCGAAGCCTCCGAGAAATTGAGCGGCCAACGAAATCCGGTGTTGTCACTGGTGCGCGGCGGCTGAGCGGTCGACACCCCCAGCGCCAGCGTAATATGGCGCCACGGGCGGTAGCCCACCTCAAAGGACAAGGCGCTCATGTCGACTCGCCCACGCTCATCTCGCGCGTAGGGGCTCGAGAGGTCGCAGCCGGCGGCCAGCCCGACGTCGGCGCAGCTGATGTCGCCGGTGGCGTCGTAGTGGAAGTTGTTGATGATAGCGAAGTCGGCCAGGGCGTAGAAGTCGTCGAGAAACGAGTAGATTACGCTCAGCTGGTTCAAGAACCCGAAGTCGGTGTTGACCCCTTCGGCCGGATAGTTGTCGAACCCCGGCAAGTAGCGATACCTGAGCTTGGGGCTCGCCTGGCCGTGGAAGTTCTTGGTGAACCGAAAGCGGTACATGACATCCACCGGACCGAAAGCGCGCGCCACGATAGCGCCTAGCCGCCACCCTGTCTTGAGCCCCGCATGGCGGCTCTGCAACGAAGAGGGAAAGAGTAAATCGGTCCAGGCGCCGAACCGGATCTTGGTGACCGGCTCCGTGTAGAAGGACGGCGCCATGATAGACAATATGGTGTCGGAGATGGTGAACTGCTTGTTCCGAGTAGTAGTGGCGTCGGCGTTGGCCACGACCGGCTGGAAGAGATCGATCCGCGCTTGCACGGTCACCTTGCGCCAGAACAGGTGCAGGCGCGCCCGCAGGCTCCAGAGCATATCCCAAGCGGGCCGGCGCTGCTCGCTGTCGGGGACGAAACTGCCGATACCAACGGAGTTCTCATAAACCACCGTGGCCCCCGGCCAGATGAACGGCGTCTCGTCGGCCTCCGCCAGCACCTCGGCCCGGATCTCGTCGGTCCCCGGCAACATCGGTGACTCACCAAGCGCCTTGGCGAGGATCTGATTGGCCTTCGGTGGCGGGGGTAGCAGCTCCGTCGACAGGTCGCTCCACGCCATCGCCACGCTCGACGACAAGACGAGCGCAAACACCGCCAACAAGACACAATAGAGCCGGGGTGGATGGGTCTTCTTCAAGTGTTCCTCCCCTGTGATTCTGCCCCAGGAGGGTCGCTATGGATGAAAAGTTGCACGAGGCAAGTGTCCGTGATCCAAAGCGTTGCGACACCGGCCGGGGTTCGGCCCGAGTGGCAGCGCCGGAGGGAGCATCATTCAGACACATCCTCCTCATGTCAAGCACTAGTATCAGACTGGCTGCCGGCCCGAGTGTCTTTGGGGGAACCAAAGCACTTCCACGGGGGCCGGGCCACCCGTAGAAAAATGAAGCAAGAACCGTACCCGCTCGCCTCGGAGGACATGGTCGGGCGTGATTTCAAGATCTTGGCGCCGACAAAGGCACGCCGCGCGGCGTGCGCCAAGAAAGCGCGGGGGAGGCTGCTGTGCGTTTTTCTAACACCCCGGCGGTTCAATCCTTGAGACAGCGCGCTCCAAGGAACGAGTAGCGGTAGCCGGGGGCGACACTCAGGCGGATCGCCGAGCGCATTGAAGAGGCGTCGTAGGTAGCGCTACCGCCGCGGGTGACACGGTAGGGGCTGTGCGGTGAGAGCCGCGGGCGGCCGTCATCGGGCGCGCCCGAGTAATCCCAATGCCAATAGTCTTCGACCCACTCCCAGACATTGCCCGCCATGTCGAGGGCGCCGCACCAGGACGCGCCGGCCTGTTTTTGTCCCACCGGCCCGGTGCCGGAGAGCCCACAGCCCGCCGCCCCGTCGTAAAAGACGGCGTGGTCACAAGTGGGCTCCGGCGTATCGCCCCACGGATACTTACGATGCGAGGGCCCTTTGGCGGCATACTCCCACTCGGACTCGGAGGGTAACCGCCCGCCGACGAAGCCGCAGAAGTCGCGCGCCTGCTGCCACTGCAAGCCGTTTTGCGGATGTGCGCCACGCCCCTCGGCAGAGCGATTCAGCCCCGAACCCCACGCGTCCCAGTCATCCACCGAGGGCGGGCCGCAGACCCCCGCCGCCTCGCAGGCTTCGTAGGCGTCGACCGTAATTGCATACTTGGCGATAAAAAAGCCTTCGGCGAAGGTGACGACGCGCACCGGGCGCTCGCAGTCACCCGAACACCAGGACTCCCCATCCTCGGCCCCCGCCTGGCCCATTTCAAACGAGCCGGGCGGCACGAAGATCCACTGATCGTAGGCGCGCCAAGGTTCGGGCGCGTCGCCGGCATACTCGTAGCGGCAGAAGCCATGAGCGTTGCATGAGGACTGAAAGCCACTGAGCGGCGGGCACACGGTCGATCCACACTTGCCGCTCCAGGTGCACGCTCCGTCGCGACAGACCTCCTCGGGGCCGCAAGACTCTCCGCCGCACAGCGCCGCCTCCGCGCTCAACCGCAGATCGTCGAAGGCCAGGCGGGACGATCCCTCGGCGGCCTCCGCTTCGACACAGAGCGCCAACTCGACGCGGTCGGAGTCGAGCAGGCTCGCCGGCAACGCAACCGTGACGGTGCGAGGGGGGATCTCGTCGTCGCTGAGCGCCGCCGCGTAGAGCACCACCGACTGATCGCGATGATCCGCCCCATCCTCGGGAGAGCGCCCCTCGAGGCGCAGGATCGCACCGCCGGAGCCCGCCCAGCGCGCCGCATAGGTGAACTCGACCACCAGCTCGGAGACCGAGAGGACCTCGACCGGCGGCAACACCGCACAGCTATGGTGGCCGCCGGTGTCCCGCGGCGGCGCGAACGCCAGGTGCCGCGCCGGCCCCAGGAGCCCCTCACGGGACTCGAAACGCCACGCACCCGCGCCGCCGGTGGACTCCAACTCGTCGACACGCCACGCGATGTCGGCAAGCGAGCGGTACTGGTCGTGGTAAGCGGCGTGACCGGGGACAAAGGTCATCTCATAAGGTACGCTGATGACGCAGTCGGGCTCGGGTTGCAGCCTGCAGCGATCGTCGCGGCAGACGATCTCGGTGCACTGCACACGATCATCGGGGCAGTCCCTGAGGGCGTGACAGCACTGCTCGGCCCCCGTGTCGATTGGGAAGTAACGGCACTGTCGCGCCCCATGCGAAGAGGGCAGGCAGATCCCCACCGTACAGGGGTTGTCGTTTTCGCAGTCGGCGTCCAATCGACAACAAAACGGCACATCGACCAGCGTACAGGTTCCCCGGATGCAGAGGTTCGCCCGGCAGGGGTCGCCGGACCGGGGGCAATCCTCGACGGTGGCGCAGCACCCCGGCAGTGCCTCGCCGAGACACTCGTTGGCGACACATTCGTATACCGTGCAGGGATCTCGCGGACAGTCGTCGACATCCACGCAACACCCCGGCTCGGCCGGCCCATAGCGACAGACATTACCGATGCAGTAGCCTTCGCGGCAGAGCTTCTCCGGGGGCTTGTTAGGCCCCCGGCAATCGTCATGTCGAAAACAGCAGTCCCGCTGTCCATCTCCGGTGAGATCGCGATCAACCTCACAGGCCGGGTAGGCTTGCCCCCCGGCGTCGACCCGCGCCCCGGCGACGCACTGAATCCCGACGCACAGGTTGCGGCTGTCGCAACCGAACGCGGGCGAATTCGCCGCCACGCAGCACTCCGGGCGCGACGGGTCGGGCCCAAAGCGACACTCGCGTCCGACACAGGCCTTGATGGCGCAAAGGTCGAAGGCTGCACGAGACTCAGGAGTCGTAATCCACCCGGGGTAAAAGTCGGCGCAGTCGTCGTGCGTCGCACAACAGCCCTCGATGGGCTCGTAGTGACAGTTGTTGTGGTCTTGGTCACAGTGGCCCACCTCACAGGGCCTGCGCGAGGCACAGTCCTCGTCCGCCGTGCAGCAACCAGACAGCGGGAGACGCCCACACAAGGAAGGTCGCGTCGCGGAGCACAGCGCGAGAGTGCAATGATCGCCATCGTCGCAGACCAGCCCCTCGGTGAGTTCGGCACCGATCAGATCGGTGTTGTGAGCCCCGGGGCTGCCCCGTCGCCCGGCGCTGTCGTATTCTAGCTGAGACGGTCGCCAGTGGTCGGCGATGTTGTTGTCGAGGTAGGGATGGATGAGCGCCAAAGAGACATCGACGTCCGGGCGCCACCCCTCGTCCCAGGCCAGCCGATCAATCTCGCGCCCCGAGGGCGACCTCAACACCAACTCCGCCGCGACACCCAAATGGAAGTCGACCGGCCACCGATAGTCGGCGCGCGGGACCGAAGCCCCGCCGAGCACCGCGTGCCCGCCGGGGGCGAGCCCCACCCCGCCGCCGGCCTCAACCTCGAAGATCGCGCCGCTATGCGCCTCTTCAACCGTGTAGCCCGCCAAATCAACGGCGCTCGCCGTTGGATTGAACAGCTCGAACCACGCACCCGACTCCCCGTCGCTCGACAAGGCCATGAGCTCGGTAAACAAGATCTCCTCGCGCGGTGACTCGCAATAGTCGGGGTTGGGGCGATAGCGACACTCCTTGTAGCCTTGGCCGGGCACCGCCTCACATCGCCCAAGCTCGGCCGGGAAGCGGCCGCCGCACTCGTAATCTCTGACGCAGCACTCGTCGGAGACCATAGGATAGTCGCAAAACCCCACCTCGGGGTCGCGCGGATCATCACCGATCCCCCGACACTGGCCGTATCCGAGGCCCTCCGGGTCGGTGCATGGGTTCAAGGCGCGAGGATCGCGACAATCGGCGTCCTCGGCGCAGCAGCCGGATTCAAGCGGCCCCGTGCGACAGCGCGCCCCGGAGCCTGTCCCAATGCAGAAGTACCGGCGGCAAGGGTCGGCCCCCTCATGAGTACACCCGAAGTCGGGCGGCCCCGGCGGCAGCGAGACGTTGTCGGCGAGACAACAGTCCGTAATCGGCGAATTGCGACAGACGTTGTCCTCGCAGCTCGCCACGGTGCAGGGGTTGCCGTCGTCGCAGTCGCGCGGAGTGTCGCAGCACCCCGGGCGCCACGAAGACTCGCATGTCAAATCGGCCGTACAGGTGAGGTCGGACTGGCAGACACTCGTCTTGAGACAGTCATCGGCTGTGGCGCACTCGACACACGTACCACCGCCGGAGTCGTCGGGAGCGAGACAGGCGAAGGGCGCACCGTCTGAGCGAGCGAGCCCATGGACCAAACAGTCGTCGCCCGTATGACAGCAGGTGCCTCCGCCGGCGGGGCCGAAGCGACACCGATCTTGACCACAGGTGGTGTTCGAACAAGGATCTGGGTTGTTGTCGACACACTGGGCGGTGGAATTGCACTTCCCGCTCACATAGACCTTGAACGCCACCAGCGCCCGGGGGCCACAATAGGGGATCCCCAGATCATCCCCGAGCCGAACCACGATGGCCTGCCCGCCGGCCTTGAGATCATCAATCTCGAGCGACTCGGTCACCGGCACGGGCGACCTCGAGGCGCCGTTATTCGACACCAGGAGAGTGCCGTCGACTCCGGGGGGCAAGGTGAAGGAGAGCGCGAGCGTTAGCGTCCCCCGCAGAGAAGGCCCCGCCGGCTCATCCACCTCGACGCGAAGAGGAGAAGGCCCGGAGAGCGAATCGACGCTCGCCTCGGCCCCTTCGGGAATGGGGGCGCAATAAAAATCGCGGGGGTGGGTGGTCGAGGTGGCCGCGACGGCTCCGCCGCTCCATAGCACCCCTAACAGCACCCATAGCAGCCGACGCCGGCACATGAGAAACTCCCTGGACCCGAAAACCGGCTCCGTGGATCAGGATACAGATCCCGCCACGCAACTGCCAGGCCGGAATTAGGCCATAATCGTCGGTTCGTTCTGAGGAGCCCCGCTAAGTGGAGGAGCGTGCATGTGCAAGGAAACAAGCCGTTCTTAGGCGCAGTCCAACGCAGCGCCTACGTCGAGCATCGAATTGGTGAAGGTGACGCCGCAAAATCACCCGAATCGCTTCCCGAATCCCGGAAAAGGGTGGGGAATTAGGGGATCACGCGCTGGGTTGACTTTGGGGGAGCGTGCGGCGGAGAATCTTGATCGAGCCGGCACGGACATGCTCCTTGGAGGGAGAGGGACGCGGATGGAGAAAGAACTAGGGGAGCACAACGCAAGCGACGACTCGGTGCGCGTCATCAAGCGTTATGCGAACCGCAAACTCTACGATATGCGTGCTTCGAGCTATGTGACGCTCGACGAGATCGCGCAATTCATCCGCGACGGCGAGGATCTACGGGTCATCGATAACAAGACCAAGGAGGATCTCACCGCGGTCACGTTGACCCAGATAATTTTCGAGGCTGAAAAGAAAAAGCACCGCGTCCTGCCGCTTTCGACACTGCGCGGAGTGATCCAGAGCGGCGGCGATTTTTTCCAGAAGCGAATCGCCGATCCGGTCCAGAGCATCCAGAAGGAGGCCGAACGCACCATGGCGCTCTGGCGCGGCGAAGCCGAGCGCACCATCAACCGGCTGAAGATTGACGGGATCGACGATCTGCGCGGCCAATTCACTGAGCTGGCCGACAAGCTGTTCGAGGAGTTCCAACGGACACTAGACGAGCGGATCTTGCCGGGTTCCGGCAACCTGCCGCACCAGCTCGGACGTGAACTCGAGATGCTCAAGAGCAAGGTGGCGCAACTCGAAGCTTATATGAAAAAGAAAGGGGCCGCGGCGAAACCAGCGGCGAAGAGCGACGACGAGGACGACCCCGCCCCGCCCAAGACTACTTCAGATTGAAGCTTACTTCGGTGTCTCCAACCCGAATGACGTCCCCATCACGCAGAAATTGCTTGTTGATCTTGCGCCCGTTGACGAACGTGTGGTTCGTCGAGCCGAAATCGGCCAGCTCGTAGCGCATATCATCGATCTTGATGCCTGCGTGGCGCTTCGACACCGCCGAGTCGTCCCCAAGACAGATGTCATTGCCCGGCATCGAACCGATGGTGGTGAGATCGGCCACCAGATGGTGCTCCTCGCCGGCATGCGGCCCCTTCAAGATCGTCAGCCTCCCCCTGGAGGGTCCGGTGTACTCCTCGTACTCCTCCACGGGGGCCGGGCGATTGGCGATCCACTTGACTATCTTGAAGATCAGGAAGAAGGCCAAGAGACAACCGACCAAAAGGCCGATGACAAGCAGTAGCCGACCCCAATCAAACGGCTTCTCCGCGAGCCGCACCGACCGGTCATAGATCGCCGGGACCGTGCGCCCCATGGTGTCGGCCATCAACCTGAAGCGGTGAGACTGCCCGCCCCGAAGCTCGTCGCTGGTGAAGTCGATCACGTACTGGCGCTTGATCTCGTCGCCGATGTCCGAGAAGACATCCGGGATTCGGCTCGCGTCCTCGTAGTCGATCTCCCGATACGCGCCGCCGGTCCGGGTGCTGATCTCACGCAGATAACGCAAGTTGCTCTGATCTCCGAGCGAGAATCCTATCGCGAAGACCGCGATGTCGTAGTCCTGGGCGCGCTCGCAGAGGTCGGCGATTTGGCGCTCGAGCCGCTGTGGGTTACCACTCGAGCGATCCAGCCCGTCGGACATGAGCAGCAAAATCCGCCGCCGGGGTAAATCTACCTCGTCGGCGAAGCGGTTCTCGATGATATTGGTCAGATTTCTCACCAAGTTGGGCGCATGCAGCTGCGGCCGCCGCCCGCCGTCGTCGAGGACGGGCGGTCGCACTCGCGCGTTGCGCTCCACTGCGTCGTCGGCCTGACGGAAGTTGGATGAGAACGAGTCGATGGTGGTCAGGGTCGCCTGGTCATACATGAAGATGGCGACCCGATCACCCTCCTCCAATTTACCGATGAACTGGCGCACCCCGAGCTTTTGAAGCTCGAAGACCTCCGGCAGAGCGCTCTCTCCCGCACCGTCATCCATCAGGTGCGGTACATAGGCGTTGTGCGCCGCCATCAAAATGGCGACCGCGACACCGTCGGGGATCTCGCGAAACTGGCGCACCCGGACAGACCCTGTGAGCGGCTTGCTCGCCTCGCCGACATAGACCTCGATGTCGTTGGGCTGGAGGTTGGGGATCACCCGATTGTCGTGGTCGAGAAGATCGACGAAAAACCGAATGGTCGACTCTTCAACCCAACGCGCCGTGTCGATGTGATCGATTCGCATCGACACCTGCGCCGTCAAGCTCCCCGCGAAGAGCACAAGCGAAAGCAGGCTCCCGAAGGCAGCGAAGAACACTCTCCATAATCGTCGGCCCATCCTGGTATTCGCGCGCGGATTCACGCACATCTGCGGCGTCACCTGCACCGAATTAGTGCTCGACGTAGCTCTGCTACGACTGCGCCTAATTCGGCTTGTTTCCTTGCACATGCACGCGCCTCCACACGCTCGCTCCTCAGAACGAACCGACGATTA
>PWKZ01000115.1 GCA_003559575.1 Bradymonadales bacterium
AGCAGCGCTTTTGTTGGTTCCGCGCGTGGCGAGACCGAGACGTTGCGCGGTTTGGCGCGAGTGGCCGACGAGGTTGGGGCGAAGCTCTTCGCGCCGCTCATGGTTTCGTCGTCTGATCGAGACCCCTCTCCGGCGCATGAGCGGGCGGGTTTTGGCGAAGGTTTGGAGCCGGTGGCGCTGCCGGAATACCGCGAGTTGACTCTGCCGCCGGTGCCGCAGGTGGAGGTTCGGGGGCGTCCTGATCGTGAGTTGGTTGAGCTCGTGACTCGGGCTTACGAGCTGGAGGACGACGCGAGCGGGTCCGATGAAGCGCGGGCGGATGCCTGGCGGGTGGTGGCGGCCTACGAAGGAGAGAACGCGTGGAAAGAGATGGCGACGGAGCGTGAGCAGGCGCTTGGTCAACGTATCGAGCTTGCTCGGCGCCGCGCGAAGGACGAGCGCCGGCGCCAGGCGCATCTCGACGAGGTTGAGCGTCGCCACCGGAAGGACAAGGCCGAGTTGGATTTCTATCTGGCGGCGGACGACCGCATTATCCCCCCGCAGCAGAAGGAGGCTTATCGCCGGGAGTTCGATGAGGCGTATCGGTCGTGGCTGCCGGCGCTCGAGGAGCGTCGGGCGGGTTTCGTGCGGATTCCACCTTCGGGCGGTGGTCCGTTTGAGTTCACGATGGGTTCTCCGTCTGGCGAGCCCGGGCGTTATGACCGCGAGGGTCCGCAGCACACGGTGGTGCTGACGCGTTCGTTCTGGATGAAAGCGACTCCCGTGACTCAGGGCGAGTGGGAGTCTTTGATGGGTAACAACCCGTCTCATTTTTCTTCTTGCGGTTCTGAGTGTCCTGTGGAGCGGGTGAGCTGGTGGGACGCGGTAGCGTATTTGAACGCGTTGTCTCGCCGAGAGGGTTTGGAGGAGTGCTACGAGCTGACGGGGTGCAGCGGCACGCCGGGTGTCTCTGGTTACTCTTGCAGCGGTGTTTCGTTCGCCGGTTTGGACTGTCCGGGTTATCGTCTGCCGACGGAGTCGGAGTGGGAGTATGCTTATCGTGTGGGTACGACGACTGCTTTTTACAGCGGCGGCATCACGCATACGGGCCGTTCTCCGCTGGATTCTAACCTGGCCGCGATTGGCTGGTATGGCGGCAACTCTGGGGTGACCTATGATGGGGGCTTTGACTGTTCTGCTTGGTACTCCGGCGCTTCTCGTTGCGGCCCGCAGCCGGTTGGGGGAAAGACTCCGAACGCGTGGGGCTTGTATGACATGTCCGGCAATGTCTGGGAGTGGGTGTGGGACTGGTCGCTGCGCGAGTACACGACTGCGACTGTGACGGACCCCCTGGGCCCAGCTACGGGCACGGACCGGGTGGCTCGGGGCGGCTCCTGGTACTTCTACGCCGGGTCCTGCCGGGCTGCGTCCCGCGACTGGGGCGCTCCCGGCGCCCGCGGCTCCTACCTGGGCTTTCGCCCTGCGAGGTCGAGCCCTTAGCGCTTGGACTCTGGGCCCCTTGGACCGTCCGGATCGGGTCTGGTGCCGGAGCGTAACGGAGGCGTCGCCATGCGGCCACGAAGTAAGGCCGCATGACGAGCGCCGTAGAGGAGCGTAGGCGGCGGTTCATTGGGCCCGCAAAGAGGGGGGGAGTCCAGAGGGGGCTTGCCCCCTCTGGCGGGTCCAGGGCGGAGGCCTGGTTTCGCGCGGAAATTTCTTGGCATGAAACCCAAGGTGTTCACTCTCCGGCTCGACCCGGACGCGGGCGGCTTCGACGACGGCGCGCTTACGGAGTTCCTGGCCGACAAGGAGGCGCTGACCGTCTCCGAACACTTCTTCGTCCACGAGCAGGTGCCCACTTGGGCGCTGCTCGTCTCGTACCGCGAGGTGCGGGTGCCCGGCGCGCCGCGGCGGGACAAGGCGCCCCCGGTGGACTGGCGCGCCGAGCTGCCCGAAGAGGCGCGCCCGCTCTACGACGCCCTGCGCAAATGGTGCCACCAGGGGTGTCACCCACTCCGGTAAGCGGTGGCATTTGCGGCGGAACTTGGGGGCTGGTCGGGGGCTCAGTCCGCCGCCCAGGTGGACGGATCCCTCAGCACTTCGCAGTCCACGAAGGCCTCGCCGGCGGGGTTCCTGAAGGGCGAGGTGCAGTACTCGAACAGAGTCGCGAACCAGTGCACGGGGACCGCGTCGTCGCTGCTGATCGGGCGGAACGAGGTCTCGTTCAGCTCGTCGAGCGGAGCCGGCGGGTTGCCCCAATCCCAGTTGGTCCAGCCACGGTAGGTGCCGTCGGGGACCGAATCGTCCCACAGATCCCAGTTGGGCCACTCGCTGAACTCGATGGCCGCCTGATCCCAGTACTGGTGGACATGGCGCACTTCATGGGCGGTGAGCGGCAGCCCCACCGCCGCCGCCTCCACCAGCAAGTGAGCCATGCGGGAGGGCCAGAGCCGGTGGTCGGTACCCGGCTCGCCCGGCGCCGGGTGGATGTAGGAGTCGATCCGTTCGGCCAGCCCGACCATGGCGCGGTAGGCCTCCGGGTGCCGGCGGTGCAGCAGCGAGGCGGCGACAGCGGCCATGTGGTAGTCCCAGAGGATCGGGATGTTGTAGACGTGGGCGGTGGACGCGAACATGTCGAAGATGCTGCCGGTGCAGGTGCCGCAGTCGTTCGTCAGCCGCTCACCGTAAGCTATCATGTCGGTCGCCAAACGCGCGCAGCACTCGTTCAAGGGGTCGATCGACGTAAAGCAGTTGTAGGAGCCGAGATCCGTGTTTTGCTCGAACTCGGGGTCCACGCAGGGCAGCCGATAAGCCACCCCATCGCGGTCCTTGGTGCGGATGAAATAGTCCTCGTCGACGATGTCCTTGTGGAAGTACTCCATGGTCTCGAGCGTCTCGGCGCACGCGTCGCGGACCCAGTCCTCTTCGGCGTCCTCGACCAGGTAGTGGAGGAACGGGACCACCCGGCTGATGGCCCGCACGTCATCCTTGCTGCGCATGTTGGTCACCCAGATCGAGTCCCAAGTGGGGTTCTCGGGCCATGGGAAGGTCCGGGCGTTCCAGCGCCGCGCCTCGGTGTGACTGGCGCTGAACTCCACCCTCTTCTTGCGACCGTCGTCGCGCCAAAAATCATCGTCCAAAATGAAGTCTTCTTGGTCCATCGGGAGGATCGCGCGCGCCATGAGCCACGGCGCCGGGTCATCCTGGCCCCAGCGGAAGCCCTTGACCACTGCGGTCAGCCCCTTGCAGTACTGCTCGGTGAGCTTCGCCGCCTCCCAGTCGCCGGTGTGGAGGTAGGCGCTCATGGCCGCCGAGAGGATCTTGGCCGACGGGATCCACATGTTGTGCTCGTGGCCCACGTGCTCGAACGTCACCGTGTCGCCGCTCTTTTTCGCGCGCACGTCGTTGTGCCAGGCCAGGTAGCTCTCGAGCCCGGTGCTGGGATCGACCCCCGTGCTGGTCCGCAGCAGCCACCGGAAGTAGCCCACCTCGTGGAGAGTGGCGGCCACCCTTCGGGTGAAAGCGGTGACCTCCTCGGCGGGGACCGGCTCGCCCACCGGCGGGCGCTCGAACTCGAACGCGAGCTTGCGCGGCGGGAAGTCCACATCGAAAAACTCGGGTAGCTCGTCACCCGCGTCGGGCACCGGCTCCGCGTCGGGCACCGGCTCCACGTCGGGCACCGGCTCCTCAGGCGGAGGCCAACGCAGCGCCTACGTCAGTACCGCGAGCCGGGCCTCGAAGTGCCCCGAGACGAGTAGCGCCAGCGGCGGCACGGACTTGTTCTCGAGAATCCGCAGATAGTCTCTTCTGGTTGGGGGGGGGTCCGACAACAGGACGAAACAGGAGTCCAAGTATCGAATCGGGACGTACGGTGCATATCCGATCCCCGGCAGGTTGTGTAAACTCGCCTCTACGAACTGAGCGCGCAACAAGCAGAGATTTCGGTCTTCTGACCCCAACCGGGCACTGACCGGCACAGCTTCTGGCACAGCGAAGATTCCGGTCAGCAGGGCCGGCATCGTCTCTGCACAGCCGCCGTCGCATGAACGGCGACGCGCGCGACAAGCGCCGGCCTGCCGGCCACAGCCACCCAGCAACGCTCCCCGCGGTGGTCTACGAGCGCGAGCCGGGGGCGGCGACGGCCCCGCTGCCGCCAGCCGTCACCGGCACTTACAAGCGCCGTCAGCCGGAGTTGACCGCCCTGCACGCCATCGTGAG
>PWKZ01000293.1 GCA_003559575.1 Bradymonadales bacterium
CCCCCGCGCCCCCCTGTCCTCTCCCGCCGCCGGCCGAGGGCACCGTGCGCGCGCGGCTGTTGGAGTGCGAGGAGGAGCTCCCGAGTGGCCCCATGGTGTCGGCGTTGACGGGCGACGTCGTGCTCGAGAACGCCGTCGCGCGTTTCGTCGTGCGCGCGCGACCGGAAGGGGTGGCGGTGGTCGGTCTCACCGGAGGCAACTTGATCGACGCCGTGCGCCTCGATGGTGAGGGGCGGCAGGCGGGCCGCGACGGGTTGTTTGAGTACGTGATGGGGGCGAGCTTCCACCTGTTGGACCCCAACGAGATCGAGATTGTGGACGACGGCGGGGGGGGCGTGGCGCGGGTGCGGGTGAGCGGTGAGCTGGTGCCCTTCGAGACAATCCAGGCGGTCTTGCCGTTCCCGGTGCCACAGGTGCTGCTGGCGCACGAGTATGTACTCTACCCCGACTCATCCGTGATCGAAGCCTGGAGCCACGCCGACTTGCCCGAGGACGCGGTGGGGCCGCGCACTTTGACATTGACCGACATCATGCTCTGGGGCGGCGAGGAGGGCCTGTTCTTGCCGGGATACGGCTTTGAGGATCTGCCGGAGACTGCTAGCGCGCCGCTCATCGGCCTCGCGCCACGGGCGGCGGAGTGGCAGTCGCCGGCTTACGCCGCCGGCGCACCGGTGGGGCGGACGCTCATAAACGCGGGGGCCATCCTCGCGCTGCTCTACGATCCTGTGGTGGTGCCTCTCGAGGGGGCCGAGGTGGTGCGTTATCTGGCGCTCGGCGGCGACGACGGCCGGAGTGATCTGGGCGCCTCGCTGGCGGCGGTGCGCGAGCGCTTCGCCGAGGAGCTTGTCCCGGTGGCCGGCGTGGTGTCCGAGAGCTTTGTCGGGGTCGAGGTGGAGATTGGCGACGACCGGGGTCGGCCGTTGGCCCGTTTGAGCGCCGATGAGACCGGCGCATTCTCGGGTGAGGTGCCCGCCGCGGCACGGCAAGCCACTGCGGTTTGGATTGGTGATGGCGCCGGCGGGGGTGGCGGCGTCGGCCAGCGGGGCCACGGTGCCGAGTGCGTGGCCGAGATTCCAGAGGGTGGCGCCACCGACTTGAGCTTCGCGGCGCCCCCGACGGCGACTTTGAGGGCGACAGTGACGGACTCGGATGGCGCGCCGTCGCCGTTCAGGTTGACTGCCGCCGGGACGGGCGAACAGAGCCATCTAGGGAGCCGCTATTTCGTGAGCGCGACGGGGGCGGGCGAGTACATGGTGCCGCCGGGGAGCTATGATCTTTGGCTCTCTCGCGGGCCGGAGTTCGACATGTATCACACCGCGGTCGCGCTCGAAGCCGGTCAGGTGGAGGAGATCGATGCCGTGCTGCGGCATGTGGTGCGGAATGACGGTTGGGTGAGCACCGATCTGCACGTCCATAGCGAGTATTCGACCGACAGCGGAGTGCGGATGGCGCGCCGCGTGATCGAGGCGCTGGCCGAGGGGGTCGACTACCTGGTGGCCTCGGAGCATGACTACGTGGCCGACTATGGCCCCTATCTCGCAGGGAGCGAGGCCGAGGGGCGCTTGCTGGTTCGGAGCGGTGTCGAGATCAGCACGATGCACCTGGGCCACTTCAACCTCTGGCCGCTCGTCCCTGATCCGGAGCTGGGCGGTTTCGGCGCGCCCAGGTGGTTCGGCCTGAGCATGGAGGAGTTTTTCACCATGCTGCGAACGGATCATCCCGAGGGGATCATCCAATGCAACCACCCGCGCTTCGGGGGAGGTTACGCCACCTACTTCGGGGCCATCGACCTGGGGCCCGAGACGCCGCCCGAGCTGCTCGATTGCGATCTCCTCGAGGTCATCAACGCGATTGGACACGCCGACACCGCGCAAGTCCTCGAGGACTGGCTCGGCATTTTGGAGCGCGGCGTTTTCATGACCGCCACCGGGGTCAGTGACAGCCACACCTCCTGCGAGTTCCTGGGATCCGCGCGCACCCTCGTTTATGTGGGTGACGAGGTGGCCGGCGCGCCCAACTCGCGCGTTACGCAGGTGAGCCCCGAACAGATCGAAGCCGCGCTGCTGGCCGGTCGCGCCATTGCCACCGCCGGTCCGTTCGTGGAGGTGTCCCTGGAGGCGAACGGATCCCGGGCCGGCATCGGCGAGACCCTTCGGCCGGAGGAAGGCCTGGATCAGGTTACGGCCATCGTTCGGCTCGAGGCGCCCGAGTGGATGGCGCTCGGCACGCTCGAACTTCGGGCCGACGGCGACGAGACGCTTTTGAGCGAGGATCTGAGCGAACTCGAGGCTCAGGACGGCCTCAAGCGCTTCGAGAGCGAGGTCGCGCTCGTCTTGGAGGGCCGCGAGCGCTTCGTGGTCGCCTATCACCGAGGAGCCTCGGCGACACGCCCGTTGGCTCGTCGCCCCCCACTGGCCGTCACCAACCCGGTTTTCGTCGTCCTTCCCGATTCTCGATAGAGCCGCGCGCCGGAGTCACTTCTCGTGGCGCAACGTAGTGCCTCGGTGTGCCGGGTGAGGAGAGAGGCGCAAAGGTGGAAACTCGGGAGAGCCGCTTTTTTAAAAAAAAAGTGTCTTTGATCCGTTCGTGAACCCTTGAAATCGTCGCACGGCGCCCTATCTTGCTTCCGCGTTTGATGGTGACTCTCTGCCCGACGAGCGCTGCGCGCCGTTTTCTTAGTAGAGAGCACAGTATAGTTGAAGGAAAGGATGGACGCGATGAAGGTAAGGCCGCTGCATGACCGGATTCTGGTGAGACGCATCGAGGTCGAGGAGAAAACGGCAAGTGGGATCATCATCCCCGACACCGCCAAAGAGAAGCCCATCGAGGGGATTATCGTGGCCGTGGGCAAGGGGCGCACCCTTGACGACGGTTCCGTGCGACCTGTCGAGGTGAAGGAGAATGATCGAGTCCTGTTCGGCAAATATGCCGGCACCGAGATCAAGATCGAGGGTGAGGATTTCCTCATCATGCGCGAAGAGGATATCCTCGGAGTGGTGGAAGCTTGAGCGAGCCTCGGCCCCTCCGGGCCGGGACCGAGAGCGCAATCGGCAACCGAATGACGCGGGTCTCGAGGCGAGGTTTTTTGATTTGAAGCTGAATCGAGCACAGACCCGGTAAAGGAATGAGAGATATGGCTAAGCAACTGATTTTTCATGAGGAAGCGCGCGCGAAGCTGCTCAAGGGTGTCAACATTTTGGCCGACGCCGTGAAGATCACCCTTGGTCCCAAGGGCCGCAACGCCGTCATCGAGAAGAGCTTCGGCTCCCCGACCGTCACCAAGGACGGCGTGACGGTGGCCAAGGAGATCGAGCTCGAGGAGCGTTTCGCCAACATGGGCGCGCAGATGGTCAAGGAGGTCGCCTCGAAGACCTCCGACATCGCCGGCGACGGCACGACCACGGCGACTATCCTGGCGCAGAAGATCTTCCAAGAAGGATCCAAGCGAGTTACCGCGGGTTATAGCCCGATGGAGCTCAAGCGCGGAATCGACGCCGCGGTCGAGGCGGTGGTCGCCTATTTGAACAACATCTCCAAGGAGACCAAGGATCACAAGGAGATCGCTCAGGTTGGGACCATCTCGGCCAACAGCGATGAGACGATCGGGACCATCATCGCCGAGGCGATGGAGAAGGTCGGTAAGAACGGCGTTATCACCGTGGAAGAGGCCAAGTCGATGGAGACCAGCCTCGACGTGGTTGAGGGCATGCAGTTTGATCGGGGCTACCTCTCGCCGTACTTCGTCACCGACGCTGAGCGCATGGAGACGGTCCTCGATGATCCCTATATCCTGCTCTACGAAAAGAAAATCAGCGTGATGAAGGACCTCCTCCCGCTGCTCGAGCAGGTCCACCGCGGCGGCAAGCCGTTGCTGATAATCGCCGAAGACATCGAGGGTGAGGCGTTGGCTACCCTCGTCGTCAACAAGCTGCGCGGCACGCTCAACGTGGCGGCGGTCAAGGCGCCGGGCTTTGGTGATCGTCGCAAGGCGATGCTCGAGGACATCGCGGTCCTCACCGGCGGACAGCTCATCAGTGAGGATATCGGTCGCAAGCTCGAGAGCGTCACCCTGAACGATCTCGGCCAGGCCAAGCGTGTCACGATCGACAAAGAGAACACCACCATCGTCGACGGCCAGGGCGATCAGTCGGAGCTCAAGGGTCGTGTGGCCGTGATTCAGAGGCAGATCGAGGACACCAGCAGCGACTATGATCGCGAGAAGCTCCAGGAGCGTCTCGCCAAGTTGGTGGGCGGTGTGGCCGTGATTAACGTCGGCGCTGCCACCGAGGTCGAGATGAAGGAGAAGAAGGCCCGCGTCGAGGATGCGCTGAACGCCACCCGGGCGGCCGTCGAAGAGGGGATCGTGGTCGGTGGCGGAGTGGCCCTGCTGCGTGCCCGCGAAGCGCTCGCTAAGCTCGAGGGCGCCAACGAAGACCAGAAGGTGGGCGTTGATGTCGTTCGTAGCGCGCTCGAGGAGCCGATCCGCATGATCGCCGCCAACGCGGGGGTCGACGGCTCGATCGTGGTCTTGAAGGTCCTCGACTCCTCGGACGTCGCTTTTGGCTACAACGCCTTGACCGACACCTATGAGAACCTCATCAATGCCGGGATCATCGACCCGACCAAGGTGACCCGCACCGCGCTTCAGAACGCCGCCTCGGTGGCCGGGCTGATGATCACCACCGAGTGCATGGTCGCCGACAAGCCTGAGCCCAAGGACTCGGAGCCCGGCGGCGGCATGGGCGGCATGGGCGGCATGGGCGGCATGGGCGGCATGGGCGGCATGGGCGGCATGATGTAGCACGCTCGAGCCGGCTTCGGGCCGGAGGCCTCCGCGCGCTTCCGGTGTAAGCTGTCCCTGTAGAGCTTGAAACGGGCTCCGTTGATATTGGCGGAGCCCGTTTTTTTTGGCATCGAAGCTCCGCGCCGTTGACGTTGACAGCGGCAGGAGGTTCGGCTTACATGCTTCGCGATGGCGCGGAGGTTTGCCGCCAATCGGTGCGTGGCCCTACGATTCGCTACTGATCACTTATTGCCGAGGGACCCAATGATCTCTAAATGGACCGCACTTCCCAGTCCGGGGCTCTTGCTGGTTTCTGTTCTGCTCCTTCTGCTCGCTCCTCGTTCGAGTGCCATGGCGTCGGATCACGAGGAGGCCGCGCAAGAGGACACTGAGGAATTCGACGACTGGGATGACGACGACTGGGAGGGCGACGATGATTTCGACAGCCTTTTCAGTTTGCCGGTGGACGACAGCGGCGGCTGGGAGGAGGAGGCTCGTCCGCGGACCTACCCGTGGATTGAACACCACGGTTCGTTCCGGTTTCGTTCGGCGCTGTTTTGGCGTGGGCACCTCGGGACCAACAGCGTAGTCGACCAGCAGACGGTCGGTAGCTCGGGGATGATGCCTCCGCTGACCCGCAACTTTGAGAACAACCAGACCGATGAGGGGCCGTTTGCATCGAGCAAGGTTGGTCGTGGCCGGGGGGATGAGACCATCGCGGGCGCCAACATGCGCTTCAGGTACAGTCCGACGGTGCATATCTCGTCCGATTTACGCATCCACGCGCAAGTCGATCTCCTGGACAACGTGGTCCTCGGATCCCACCCCGACTTTTCCGGTGTTGCGTCGGGATTGCGCCCCGACGTTCCGTTGGCGGTGCTCGGTCATGGCGGCCAGGTTCCGCCGGCCTCCGGCATCAACGCTTTTCAGGACTCAATCAGGGTCAAGCAGGCCTATGGCGAGTGGCGCTCGATCTTGGGGTTGCTCCGTTTTGGGCGGATGGCCTCTCACTGGGGGCTTGGGATCTTCCAAAACTCCGGTCAGGCCCCCAATGCCAATTATGGCGACTTCCACGACCGCGTGAGCTGGACCGCCACGTTGTGGGGCGTGCATGTCATGGCCGCCTGGGACTTCGCTTATGAGGGGCCCACCAGCGCCTCCCCCGGCCACTTCTATGGCCAAACCTACGATCTGACTCAAGCCGACGACGTACAGCAGTGGGTTGTGGCGCTGTTCCAGCGTCCGTTGGATGAACAGGCGCTCGCCAGGCGCAAGGTCGATCTCGAGGAGCGCCGTGTCCCGGTGTTCGACTGGGGCTTTTTCAACCTCGTGCGACTCCAGGATCTCGATCTCTCCTACGAGAGCAGTAGCCTCCTGCACGAGTCGTGGGCAACGAGGACCCCCGTACCGTGGGATGAGCTGCGGTATGTGCAGCGCAACGCCTGGGTCTGGATCCCCGATCTATGGCTGCGGTTCGAGTGGCGGCCGGCGTTTGGTCGCCGGCTCCGCATCGAGCTTGAGTCGCTGGTGGCGATTGGGAGGTTCAATGCCATTTTGCGCCAGGAGAACGACACTGGAGTAGAGCTCGAGCGGCACGAGATACTGCAGTACGGTGGGGTCGTGAAGTCCGACTACACCATGGGCGGGCTCTCGTTCGGGATGGAGGTCGGGGTTGCCTCCGGCGACTCGACCCCTGGGCTGGGCATTCATCACGGCAACCTCTACGACGCACAGGCCGACGGGGCGCAACTTGCCGAGGGCCGGCGCGGCAACCGCCGCATCTCGAACTTCATCTTCGATCGCGACTACCACGTGGACCTGATTCTGTTCCGCGAGGTGATCGGGGCGGTGACCAACGCCGTTTATGTGAAACCGTTCGTGCAGTACGATCTCTTCGAAGGCGACGAGGACGGGTTGGGGGCGCGGCTCGACATCCTGTACGCGCATGCGCTCGAACCAGGCGCGACGCCGGGCGGCAAATCACCCTATGGGATCGAGCTCGATCTCAAGATCTTCTTCGAGGAGCGGGGCCGCTTTCTGGCCACTTTGGAGTGGGGCATCCTCTTCCCCTTCGGCGCGCTGGATCTCGCCGAGCCGTACATGGGCTATACCGGCAGCCGAATCAAGTCGCGCTGGGCGACGACCCTGCAAGCTCGCGTCCACTGGATGTTCTAGGCTCTAGCCATCATTTCCGTTCTGCTGCGCGGGCTGCTCGCGACGCACTCCAATGATGGTTAGAACCTTCCGTTTTCAGCTCTCAGCGGTCAGCCAGGCCACTGGAATACTGAGCTTTGAGTTGATGGCTGAATTCCAAGTCATTGCGCAAAAAGGTTCAGGTTGCGGGGATTTTTTGCGGGCTCGCCCTGATCCCCGTTTCAAGCCGATCACCGAGGGTGCCGAGGCAGGATTAGGTGCAAGGAGACAAACCGTTCTCAGGCGCAGTCCAACGCAGCGCCTACGTTTAGCCCTAATTCGGTGCAGGTGACGCCGCAGTTGGGCCTAAATCCGCGCGCGAATACCAGGACGCGGTGGATGATTGAGGGTGTGGGGGTCTCCTTGACTCGCCTCGCTCCCGGCTGCTACGGTTCAATGACTTTTGATGGGTTATCAGGGGGGGACCGGTTTTGCTTGGCGGCGGCGCGGGTGTGCCGCACTAAGGCACGCTAATTGCAAGCAAATCAGGATAGAGAGGCGGTCTTGGGCCTTTGGCCCTGAGGGGTTACCGCGCCACTTTTAGAGCGTGAATTGAGTCGGTCGAGTCAGTGAGGTGGCATGCGGCGCACTGGAAACCAAGCGCATTTTCAAGCGGGGGGTGGTCGCTCGAGCCGGTCCGGGTTCACACTGATCGAGCTGTTGATGGCCATCGCGGTGCTGGTGGTGCTGTTGGTGGGCGCCGCAGTTTCGTTGGGTATGTTCACCCCAAGATCGTCACGCGCCGACCTCCACGGGGCCACCAACTTTCTCTTGGATCAAGTGGAGTTCGCTCGTGCGGGGGCCACAATGCGCAACCAGGCCTTCGAGCTTACGGTGGACTCTATCGCCAGCCCGCAGCAGCTAGTGATCCGCAACTATCAAGGCACGCACTGCATGGGCACTGCCGTCCCCGTGCGGGAGATCGAGTTCACCTCGGCGCTCGACGGGCCTAGCGGTTGGCCGGGCGGCGGTGACGGAGCGCCGCGATTCCCTGAGGTGACCGTGATCGAGGTCACGCCCAACGATTTGACCGGGCTTTGCTTTAGGCCCGACGGCCGGGTCACCCACCCGGACGGTCGCGTGATCGAGCCCCTCGATCCCGCCTCGCCCTTCGCCGCCGGCGAGGCGAGCATCGCGTTGCGGCTGCGAGTCGAGCGAGACAGCCCGCTGGCCATCACACATCGGGTGGTGATCTCCTACAATGGAATCGCCAAGATCGAATACGAGGTGCCGTAATGGGTGAACAAACGGGCAAGCACGGGTTCTCCACGGTGGAGCTACTGATCGTGGTCGCGGTGACCTCGGTTGGGTTCGTGGCGCTCTTGGAGCTGCAAGTGGCCTCGATCCGCGGGCTCGGTTATCCCGCCAAGCTCACCCTGGGCATGGGGCTCGGCGAACATTTTTTGGGGACCTTGCAGACCGAGGCGGTCGAGTGGACCGATGACGGAGGGCCCAACTGGAGCAACAGCGACCTTCGCTATCTGTCGCAGTTCAATGAGGCCGCTCCCGATGAGTGGATTTTGGCCAGCGCTCCCGAGGGGGTCGACTTCGCCTTGACCGACTCGGTCGGCAGCGATTTGTGGTACGACGGAGGAGTGTTGCGGGAGATCCCACCCACCGGGGCGCCCCGCTTTTGTCTCCACTATCGACTCTCTTGGGCCACCCCCAACCAGAGCGTGATCCGCGCCGATGTGCGCGTCTCGTGGTTGCACGATGAGGCGTCATGGAGCGATTTCAAGGATTGCCCGGATGAGATGTTCGCGCCGGAGAATCGTGGCAGCGTGACGTCGGTCAGGTTGTCTGAACTCATCATGCGCAATACCGCCGCATGAGCGGGCCACCTGGGGACGAGATGAGAACGATTAGCAAGCGCACAGGGAAAAAGGGGTTCACGCTGGTAGAGCTGATGGTGGCGCTCGTGGTCGCGTCCATCGTGCTTTACGGTGTTTATATGCTCTACGAAAAAAGCTCGAGCGCCTTCCGTGTGCAGAACCAAATAGCCGATCTCGTGCAAAGCCTTCGGTTCGGTGCCGAGCACCTCAAGCGCGATATGGCGCGGGCCGGCTTTCAGTCCACCACCAACAGCGAAACGGATCCGGCCGTCTGCTTCAACGAGGCGGCGATGCCGCTGCTGGGGTTGATAATCAGGCGCGACGGAGAGATCGATCCCATTGACAGCACGGTTTGGAATCCGGGGGCCAACCCCAACATCCTCCCAACCTCGGTTGCGATGCTGGGCGACTTTTGGAGCCGTGGAGCGTTCATCACCGGGCGGGTGAGCGGCTCCCAGGTGGAACTCAACCGCGGCTACTACTATGATCCCGGCGACGATGGGGTGCTTGATTCTGCCGCGTTTCCCTCCGACGATGTGCTCGAATATTGGTTTCGCGAGCACCGCATGCTCCGCCTGGTCACCCAGAGCGGCCAGGAGATGTATTACCGGATCCAGAGTTTCAGCCCAGACGGCGGTGGTCCGGCGGGCACCTGGCCGGTCGTCACGCTGAACCAAGCGGTGCCCATCGCTTTCGATGGGACGGGTTGCGGGGTCGAGGGCGAGGGGACCGGTCTGCTGGTCAACCCGGTGGGCTATGTGCGCTATCGCATCGCGCGGGATGTGCGCCCCGAGGCACCCGACGGCAAATACGATTTGGTCCGCGAGGAGCTCGATCCCGATACGTTGGATCCGGTACCACGGACGATGCTCGTGATCTCCGAGTATGCCGTCGATCTGCATTTCTACGACTTCATCTTCGACGATGGGACTCGGCTCCAGCCGAGCCTGACGAGGATCTCGGCGGTCGACGCCTGGCTCGACTCCACCAGTGTGTCGGGGGCCGGCGGGGAGGGCCGGCTCGGCTGGAGCGTCGGTCCCGAACCCGACAGGCTGCGGTCGCTGACCATGAAACTGAGTGTCCGCACCCCGACCGAGGATCCCAATAACCCCCATCGTCTGCGGACGGGGCGTTTCGCTCCGCTCGAGACCTTCATGGTCGATCCTCTCCGGGATGGTTCGGCCAGGGTGCGCTCGGCGGCGACCCGGGTGATGCTCAATAACTTCCAGTCGCGTCAAACCTTCTTCTGAGAGGTGGGTTTCTTTGCGACTGATTGCGGAGGCGCAGTGGTGAGACAGAGAGTGTCAGCCAAAATCATCAAACGCCAAGCCGGAGCGGGCTCCGAGCGAGGTATCGTGCTGGTCATCGCGCTCCTGATCTTGCTGTCGTTGGCGGGGATCGCGCTCGTGGCCACGGTTCGCGTCTCGAGCGAGATCGACCGTAGCGGCAATTATGTGGTCGCCAAGGATGGCGAGACACTCACCCGGCTCGTGTTTTTCTCCGCCCTGGCGCTCGTTCAGGCAGCCGGAGGGACGATGTTCGGCGGACCCAGCGCGCCGGGGGCGATAATTCTCGGACGTGAGCAATTCGCCGATCTGAACCTCTATCAGGCGGGCGAAGATGGGACTTTCAATCGCGAGGTGCCCGACGGCTTGCTCGATTTCGGCGCGCACTTCCAGATGATGGGCCAGGTGGAGGGCCAGGTGGAGGGATACGCTCCGGGCGAGTTCACCTTTGTGCGACTCGCCCTGACCGGTTGGAGCGAGTTCGGCTCGTTGGTTCCCGGTGACGAGGTGACGCGGATGCAGAGGATTGAACGGCGGATGCGCGCCTTCTTGCTGGCCGGGCCGTACCCGACGGGCGCTTCGGGGGCGCAATGAGGAAGCGATGACTCCAAGAGCCAGAGTTTTGGGAACCGTGTTCGCGGCCTATCTGTTGGTGTTGCTCGCGCCCGGTGTGCTCAGCGCCGGCGAGCCGCCCAAGGACATGCGCCCGATGGTGTTCCTGCTGTTGGATACTTCGGGCAGCATGGAGTACACGCTCGACGCGGCCACCGAGGAGAACCCGTTCCCACTTCCCGATTGTCCCACGCCGCCGCCGCCCGGTTTCGAGTACACCCGCAACCGCTGGATCACCGCGGTGGAGGTGCTCACCGGCAGCTTCGAAGGACTGTCCTGCCAATACGACGACCGGACCAATCCCGCGCGCGAGGATTTCGGCTACCCCTTGCCGCACGTGGACTGGAGCTACACCGAGCAGGCCGATGACGGCCTGCTCGACCTGTTGCGAGAGGACATCTCGTTCGGTCTGATGACCTTCGACCCAATCACTGCTCCGGACACCGACGCCAGTGGCGGGTGGAGCTTTTACTACGACGCCCCGGTGGGCGAATTGAACGGCGATCCGGTCGAGATCGGCATCAAGAATGACGGAACGATTCGCGGCGGCCTGGTCCACCCGAGCAACGCCGACACTGTCGGCGCCTTGCTCGCGCGCAACAGTCGGGTGCAAGATCGCATTCGGGCCGCGATCCCTCACTGGGGCGCGCCCACCGGGGCCGCGTTGGACGATTTGAGCCGGTACCTTCAGCGGGAGCAGAGCTTGCAGCCCCAGACCGCCGACAACCCCGATGGCGATCCGTTTGCCGCCTGCCGGCCCAAGACCGTGGTCCTCCTGACCGATGGGGCGCCGGGCCACGACGGGCAGTACGGCTATCCCACCGCCAACGTGGCGGCCGAGCGGTTGCGGGTGGAGTTCGGCGTTTCGACTTTCGTCGTCGGCCTCGCCGTCCACGATGCCCAGGAGCGCGCCGCGCTCGATCAGGTCGCCTACCACGGAGGTACGGGCCAGGCGCACTTTGCCGCCAACTCGACTCAGCTCAGAGGGCTGCTGGCGTCGGTGTTCGCCGAGACGGTGTTCGCGGTCGAGTCCCGCGCCCGCGCGGTGGCCACGGAGTCCACTCGCAACTACACCGACCGCCAGTACCGGCTCTACTCCGGGAGGGCGATGATCCCGCTCAACCCGGTTGATCGCGAGGGCATCCTCGAGCAAGAGATTTGGGGCTGTGATCCGGCTTGTTACAGCGAGGATGACGAAGACGGCGCCGCGGGGCTGTGCGAGATCTTCGACTTGGGCCAGGTGCTCAACGAGCGGTCGGCCTCCCGCAACCTCTACACCGTCTTGACCGATCCCGCCGGTGGAGGGGTCGTCTCCGTCGAAGATTTCCGGGTCGATAACAGCGCGCTGACCTACGAGTCACTTGGCTTTCCGCCGTCGCCGGACGGTGAGTACAACCATGTCGCGATGTTTTTTACGGGCGAAGACTGGGTGTTGCCGTTTGGGTATCTCATCGGCGAGCAGCCGGACGGCACGATCCCGGCCGAAATGACCGAGGAGGAGAAACAGATCGAGTACGTTCGGCAACTGATCGAGTTCATCCACGGCGACCCCGGCAGTCGGCGCGTTGACCATCGGCTCGGCGCCATCTATCGCTCGACCCCGGCGATTCAGACGGCGCCGTCACCGTGGCGCAGCACCATGGGCTCCTATCGCTACTATGCCCATGAGCATCGCGATCGCCCCACAGTGCTG
The DNA here is from genome assembly GCA_003559575.1 of Bradymonadales bacterium. GTDB lineage: Bacteria > Myxococcota_A > UBA9042 > PWKZ01 > PWKZ01 > PWKZ01. The sequence continues at coordinate 12,400 of PWKZ01000293.1, forward strand.
TATGTCTCGACTCACGACGGTGTTTTGCATGCCTTCCGCATTGATCGAGACGAGGAGTTGTCACGCGCCGACTACGGCGAGGAGTTGTGGGGTTTCATCCCCGGCTTTGCTCGCGAGCGGCTCTACCAGCTCGACAGCACGGCGGTGCAAATCGGCGATGGATCGCCGATCGTGGCCGAGGTGCTGCCTCGGCGCGACGATGTGGCGGCCGAGGTGGGCTCGGAGGCCGCGCTTTGGCAGAGCGTCTTGTTGTTGCCGAGTGGTGGGGGAGGCCGCGGGCTCGTGGCGCTCGACGTGACCGAGCCTTCGACCTGGCGCGACGAGATGTTCATGTGGGAGTTGACCCCCGAGGGGCGCTGCTACGGTCCGGGGAACGGCAACTGCGAGTCAAACGCGATCCCCGCGAGCGACTTCAGCGGGATGGGCTACCAGACCGCGCGTCCGATCATCGGGCGGGTCTATGTGCGTCACGGGATGGCGAGCCTCGAGACCACCGTGGTGGCCTTTGCGGGGGGCCAGGATCCCGACGAGACCGGCACCATGGGGCGCTCGTTTTACATCGTGGACGTCAGCGACGGTAGCAAAATAGTCGAGTTCAGCGATGAAAACGGCAACGTCGAGGGTGGTTCGCTGTCGGCTTTCCCGTTGGTGGGTAGCCCGGTGGGTTATTCCACCTCGACAGACCGAATGCTCACCCGTGTCTTCATTGGGGACGCCGGCGGACGTCTGTGGCGGTTGAGCATCCGATCCGATCAACCGGGCGACTGGCGGCTCAAGCTCTTCCACGACGCCTATGAGGGCCAGCCTCTAGACAGCCCCGCGCGTTCTCCAATCCTCTATCCGCCAAGCCTGGCCAGCTCGCCGCATTACAATCGGCTGGTGGTCATCTACACCACCGGGGGGCTTGACGACGACGGCAATGGGGTCGTGCGGCGGATTGTCTCGCTTCAAGAGACCACCGACGAGGAGGATGTGATCGCGGTGGAGAACTGGGATCACAGCTTTGAGGAAGACGAGAAACCGGTAGGGCAGGTGGTCGTGTTCAACCGGGTGGCCTACTTCACCAGCTATGTTCCCCAGGACGACGCCTGCAATATCGGTGTGACGAGGCTGTGGGGAGTCGATTATCGGCTCGAGGAAGACTCGGAGTTGGTCCCCCGGATGGCCCCGGAGGGCGATCCGTTCGCGAGCGATCCTCCGGTACTTTATATTGAGATCCCCGACACCACGCCGCTGGGGGTCTCGCTGATGCGGCGCCCATCGTGTTTGTTCACGAGCCCCGAGTTCGATCAGCCTCTACCGCCCGGGGCGTTCGGCGCTCCCGGCGAGGGTGTCGCCGGCGACGCTGGGCTTGGTTCCTATGAGTTGGTGGTGCAGGAGGCGGCCGGCACCGCCGGGCCCGGTAGCCCCTCGCCGCCTCCGGGGTCACCGGGGGCCGGCGAGAGCCGCATTCCGAAGAGCGTGGGGGTGCCGGTGTCGGCTCCGGCGCTGCAGATTCTGCTTCATTCATGGACGACGGTTTTTGAGTAATTGGGCACTTACAAGCGCGCTCGTCGTCGCGGTCTTCAGTGCGGTCAGTTGCGCCAAGGCCCCGGACGACAATCGGGTGCCGGAGGCGCGGGCCGTGGGTGACGAGGAGGTCTCTCGGGCCAAGCCGCCGGTCAATCCAAGCCGCTGGAATCTCGACCAAGATGGCTGGCTACGGGAAGACGAGCGCGAGCAAGTCTTCGGGTTCGTGATCCCCAAGGGGGGCTTCCTGCGGTTGCGGGAGCCTGAGCGGGTGGTGGTTGCCATCGAGACCACCATGGAGCGGCTCGTCCAGTTCTATTCGTCGCGCATGTACACGGTTATTCGTGGCGAGGGGGGGCACATTGTGCGGCACAACCGAAGGACGGCCGCGCGCACCGATGATGCCGACGCAGTGGATGGCGCTCGTCTCTATCTGTCCCATTCCCGGGGGCGGGTGCAGGAGCTGCGGTTTTTGAGTGGGCAGCCGGTCGGCGATGGGCCGACTAATGCCTTGGAAGAGCAGCGCCGGCGAGTTGAGCGAGGGGAAGTCGATCGACACGACCACTCCGCGCAGACCCGCGCGATCCTGGAGCGCATCGAGCGGTGGCAACGCGCCAACCCAGGGCGGCCGCTCTACGACTGAGGAGGTTGGATGCAGGTGGTTCTCTGTACGACTCCGGTGGCCGAAGCCGAGCGCATCGCGAGGGCGCTCGTGGACGAGAGATTGGCGGCGTGCGTCAATATCCTGCCTCGCGTGACGAGTGTCTACCGTTGGCAGGGCGCGGTCGAGCAGGATGACGAGGCGCTCCTGGTCATCAAGACCCGCGCCGAGTGTCTGGATGGTCTGGACAAGGCGATGCGGAAGCTGCATCCGTATGAGGTCTACGAACTACTGGCGCTTCCGATTCAAGGCGGGCATCAACCCTATCTGGACTGGCTCACCAAAGAGACCGAGCGCTAGACTCAATCGACCGCTTCACCTTCGGCCGGAATGGGTTGCGGCTCATCCATCTGATCGATGCGCCACTCTTCCCCGACCTTGACCATCGGGAGCATGAACATGTCGCCCGCGATGTCGTAGAGCACATAGGCGCGTGTCGCGCTCTCGGGATCGTGCGGTTGCAGGGTGACCGAAGAGATGGTGGCGGTGCGCACGGAGCTGACCTTGCGCTCCACCAGCTCAGCCGAGTTCATCCGGTAGACCTCGCGCCTCTTGTAGTTGAAGTAGAAGCGAAAAAAACCTTCCGTATCAAGCTTCTTTAGTTCTTCGACCGAGGTCATCCCAGCCACCGCGATCTCTTTGAGCTCCTCGATGTCCTTGGCGAGCAACTCCTTGCGACCCTCCTCGAAGAGGTTACGCATATCCGGCGAGAGTGCGTCCCACATGAGATCTGCGTCGCGGTTTACGAGTGCTTTCTTGACCACTTCGAAGGTCGACTCCGGAGTGGCGAAGATGTTGGTCTCGCTGATGGTGTCGGCGGTCCGCTTGCAGCCCGGGCCGAGCAACATCAAGAAGGCGGCACCCAATAGCAGAAAACGTTTCATTGTGTCCCCCTGAGCTAGCGAAAAAAATCTGAGGCCGCGCGAGAGGGGTCGAACGCGCTTGTGGCGTGACCCGGCGCGTGACCGCGCACCCTACTTCATTAGCAGCCTCTCGAGCGGCTGTCGAGCCCTCTCCATAATCGTCCATAATCGTCGGCCCATCCTGGTATTCGCGCGCGGATTCACGCACATCTGCGGCGTCACCTGCACCGAATTAGTGCTCGACGTAGCGCTGCTACGCCTCCGCCTAATTCGGCTTGTTTCCTTGCACATGCACGC
>PWKZ01000093.1 GCA_003559575.1 Bradymonadales bacterium
GCGGCGAAGGTCAGGTGCATAACCAGATCGTTCTCCGCGTTGATCATCGGGATCCCCCCCTCGTCGATGAGCGCCTGGACCACGTCGCGTGGGATGCGGACCTCCAACACCAGTGGCCCGCCGGTGTTCTGATAGGCGAAGCGATCCGGCAGCTCAAAACCAGGGCTCATGCCGACGCACTGGGTGATGTCCGACATGACGACGCCGTCTTGGATCGCGAACTCGCCACCGCCGAACACCTGCTGCGCAAACTGAAAGGACTCCCCAAAGGCGCTCAGTTGGAGATCCAGGTTGGCGCCCAACCGCCATGTGTCAAGACAGAAGATCGCGGTCGCATAGGTGTTACCGCCACTACCGACTTCGGCGAGCGCCGCTGCGAGACCTCCAAGGGAGTATTCCAGATACACTTGCGCGCTCTCCATTCGGTAGTCGCCGGCCGGGGCGGGTCCGCCCAGGAGAGCAGGTGGCGCGCCGGGATTCTTGGCGACAGGCGCGTCGGGCGTGCCTTGAATAATCTCGGGGCACAAGGGATTGCCGATACATGCCGGCGGTAGATGGTCGGGAAGCGGCGGCTCCGAGATGTCTTCGATGTCCTCGCCGGGCGCCACATCCGCAACGACCACCGCGTCCACAACGACCTCGGGCGGCGTCACGATGTCAGGCTCGTCAAAACCAACGTCGTCCTCCCGGGAGCGCTCCTGATCCGGCACCACCATCACCAGATCCGACGGCGTCCACGCGTCCTGTTCGAACACATCCCCGTGGCCGCCGAACATACCGTCTCCGTCGCTACACCCACTCAAACTCACCGCAATCAGCAGCGCCGCCCCAATCAAGACCGCGCGCACGCGCTTCATCGACAAGATAGCACTCATCCCCGCCTCCTCCCTTCCGGCTTGCCCTACGGCGCATCGTCGAGCGCCTCGACCCCCGGCAGGACCTTGCCCTCCAGCAGCTCCAGGGAGGCGCCGCCCCCCGTGGAGACATGACTCACCTCAGCCGCGATGCCGAAGAGCTTGGCCGCCGTGGCCGTGTCGCCGCCACCGATGATGGTCACCGCGCCCGCGCGAGTGACGCGGGCGACCTCGGCGCACATGGCGCGGGTGCCCTCGGCAAAGCGCTCGAACTCGAAGACACCGGGCGGGCCGTTGAAGACCACCGTGCGCGCCCGCCCGATGACCTCGGCGAACGCCGCGCGGCTCTTGCGCCCCACATCGAGCCCCATGAAGCCCTCCTCGATCCCCTCGGAACTCTCGACCACTCGAGACGCGGCGTCCTCGGCGAAGCGCTCGGCGACCACGAAATCAAGCGGAAAGTGGAGTTCGACCCCCCGTGACTCGGCCTTGGCGAGCAGCGAGGGCACCAGCGCGGCGCCCGCCGCATCGAACAGACTGTCGCCGATATCCATGCCGTGAGCGACCTTCTTGAATGTGTACGCCATCCCCCCGGCGATGATCATCTCGTCCACCTTGTCGAGCAGGTTGCCGATGAGCTGAATCTTGTCGGCCACCTTGGCACCACCGAGGATCGCCAAAAATGGCCGCGCGGGATCGCTCAGTGCCCCTGCGAAATAATCGAGTTCCCGTTTCATAAGAAACCCGGCGGCGCGCGGCAGAGCCACCCCCACCATCGAGGAGTGGGCGCGGTGGGCGGTGCCGAAAGCGTCGTTGACGAACAGATCGCCGAGCACGGTCAAGCCCCGGCGAAACTCGGCCACCCGCGCGGGATCGGCCGCCTCCGGGGTGCCGTCCTCCCCCTTGCGCTTGCCCTCCTCCTCGATGTGGAACCGGAGATTTTCGAGCAACACCACCTGCCCCGGCCGCAGATCACGGCAGGTCTGCTCGACCTCCCGACCGACGCAGTCCGACAAGAACACCACCTCGCGGCCCAACCGGCGCTCGAGTTCACGGGCCACGGGCGCCAGGCTGAACTCCGGCACCGGCCGTCCGTTGGGGCGTCCCAAATGGCTCATCAGCACTACGCTCGCGCCACCCTCGAGAGCGTGGCGGATAGTGGGCAGTGCCGCTTCGATGCGCTGCGCGTTGGCGACCTCGCCGTCTTTCAGCGGGACGTTGAAGTCGACCCTCATCAGCACCCGCCGCCCTTTCAGGTCGAGATCCTCGATAGTCAGTTTCTCCATCACCTGCTCCCTAAAAAAGTGTGTAAATGAACGGGGCCGTGGCCTGCGCCCCGGCCACCACCATCCCCACTCCCAACAAAAAGAGGATCGCCAGCGCCAGTGCAAACGAGCGGTTGATGACCCCCATCCCGAAGACGTCGCCCAGCAAACGCAGCGTCCAACGAATGTACTCCACCCTCCTCCTCCTCAGTCGAGCACGAAGGTCTCGCGCCAGTCGCTCTCCTCGTGCCACGCCGGCTGCTGCTCCTTGTGGAGCACGAAATCCTCCAGCACCAGGAGATCGATCCCGGTGCGCATGAAACAACGGTAGGCGTCTTCCGGTGTGCAGACGATCGGTTCACCGCGCACGTTGAAGCTCGTATTGACCACGATAGCCTCACCGGTCAAGCGCTCGAAAGCCCGCAGAATCGAGTGCATCCGCGGGTTGCGCGCCCTATCGACGGTCTGGAGACGGCCCGAATAGTCCACATGGGTGACGGCCGGAATATCCGAGCGAGGACGGTGGATCCACTCCTTGAGCGGCAGCTTCCGCTCATCGCCGTCCGGAGGCAGACAGCGCGCGGCCTTGACGCGATCCACCAGCAACATGTACGGAGACTCGCGCACGACCTCAAAATAGTCCTGACAGCGCTCCCGCAACACCGCCGGGGCGAATGGGCGAAAGCTCTCGCGGAACTTGGTGGCCAGGTTCAAGTACGACTGCATCTCGCGGCTGCGCGCGTCGGCCAGAATCGAGCGGTTGCAGAGCGCGCGCGGCCCGAACTCCATCCGGCCCTGAAACAGCCCCACCACCTTGCCGTCGGCGATGGCGCGGGCCACCAGCTCATCGCGCGCGGCGCTCCCGTACTCCTGATAGGGGTACCCCCCGGCGTCCAAATAGGCGCGGATCTCATCCGCCGTGAAGCGCGGGCCCAGGAGCGCGCCCTGCATCGCATCGCCCTCCGGCCTGACCTCGCGCGGATGCCCGTCGAGCTGGTGCCAGGCATAGAGCGCGGCCCCCAGCGCGCCCCCGGCGTCGCCGGCGGCGGGCTGGATCCACAGATCGTCGAACAGCCCCGCGCGCAGCAGCTTGCCGTTGGCGACACAGTTGAGCGCCACACCGCCGGCCAGACAGAGATGGCGCGCGCCGGTCACCGCGCGCGCGTAGCGCGCCATCTTGCCTAAGACCTCTTCGGTGACCTCCTGGATCGAGCGCGCCAGATCCATCTCGCGGCGGGTCAGCTCACTCTCCGGGGCCCGCGGCGGGCCGCCAAACAGCTCGCTGAAGCGCGCGTTGGTCATAGTCAGCCCCGCGAGATAGCCGAAATAATCGAGGTTCAACCTAAACGAGCCATCCTCACGGACATCCAAGAGCTTGTCGCGGATGAGATCGGCGTAAACCGGCTCCCCGTAGGGTGCCAGACCCATCAGCTTGTACTCGCCGGAGTTGACCTTGAACCCGCAAAAATAGGTGAACGCGCTGTAGAGCAGCCCCAGTGAGTGCGGAAAACGCTGCTCCCACATGAGCTCCAGGCGATTTCCGCGGCCGTGGCCCACCGCGGTGGTCGTCCACTCGCCGACACCGTCGACGGTGAGGATCGCCGCCTCTTCGAAGGGGGAGGGGAAGAAAGCGGCGGCCGCATGCGACAGATGGTGCTCGGCGAACAGGAAACGCCCCGGGCGCCCGTAGCCCGCGCGCCGCAAAAAACGCTCGACTTGCGGCCCGACCCAGGCCTTCTCCCTGAGCCAGACGGGAATCGCCATCAAAAACGAATTCAGGCCACGTGGCGCCACCGCGGTGTAGGTTGCAAGCAGGCGCGCGAGCTTGGTGAGCGGCTTGTCGTAGAACACGACGGCGTCCAGCTGGCCCGCCTCGACGCCGCCGTGGTCTAAACAAAAGGCCATCGCGTGGTAGGGCAGCCCGGCGTCGTGTTTGAGCCTGGTGAAGCGCTCCTCCTGCGCGGCGGCCGTCACCCGTCCATCCTGGACCAGGCAGGCCGCGCTGTCGTGATAGAGCCCACTCAAGCCAAGGATATTCATGGCCTCTCCCGTGGCGCTTGAAGCTCGTCGCGCCACCGCGCCAAGCGCCCGCCGGCCTCTTCGAGCCGGAGGGTCAAGTGGTCTGCCAGAAGCTCGTGCCCGATTCGGCTCAAAAACCCGCCGCGCGAGTACGGCGGCTCACCGCCTTGCAAATCCGGAGTCATGGCGTCGTATCCCTCGGCTTCGAGTGCCGCTCGCAGCTCACCGACGCCCAGCCCCTGGGCGGAGCCGGCGGCGGGCAGAAGCGCCACCAGTACCTCGGCGCCTTCGCGCTCGAGCCGCCGCGAGAGCTCGAGATAGGCCGCCTGCCCGCGCTGAGCCAACTCGGCGGCCATTGCCGGAGGCGGAGGTGAGAGGGTGCCGGGCGCGAGCCGCCCGAGCACCCCGGCGAAGAGAGCGGTGAGCGCCAACCGCGGTGGCCGGTGGCTCAAGAAGAGTGGCACACCCACGGGAGCACCGGCGGGGCGGGGCAGATCGTCGCCGGCCACCACCACCACGGCCACATCGGCGTCGAAAGAGCCAAAACGCGCGAGATAGCCGAGCTTGTGCTTCGGCCCCCAGCCCTCGGCGGCGGCGTTCAGAACTTGCACCTCGCGGCCAGGCCCGCCAAGGCGCGCCTCCATGCGGCGCGCAAAGAGATGTTCATCGCCCAGCCGGGTCCCACCCCACAGCGCCGAGCCCCCGAGAACCAGGACGCGAAACACTCCGGCCGGCTTGTGGCGCGTATAATCCGGCGCACGCTGCCCGAAGGCGTTGGTGCGCAGGGTGGTGCCACACCGCCTTACCTGCAGGCTCGGGGCCGGGTAGTAGCCCACCACGGCGTCCGGCTCGTGGAGGAGCGGTGTGCCGAAGCCCAGGAGCCGCAGCAGAACCTCGCCCACCGCGGCCGCGACCAGCAGGGCGGTGACGAGGTAACCGAGGCCGCGGCGCCGCGCGCGACGCTCGGTGGCGAACATACGCGCCGCGTGGCGATCCTTGCGCTCCATGTCGTCGCACTCGCGCCAGAAGGAACGCTCCACGCCCCGTTTCAGACGCAACGGGTCGCGCCCCGCCACCCACAAACACCCCCGCGCGACACCCAGCACCAGCAAGAAGGGGCCCAACAGCAGGAGCGCGAGCAGGCGCCCGAGCCACTCCCCGAGCCGTCGGAAGAAGCCCCCGAGCCGCCGCCGCGCGGTGGCCGAGGCGATGCTCACGGCCCCCAGGGTGCCCCCCACCCCCCAGACCACCACCGCCAGCGTCCGCGCCCCGAGGAGGAAGAACAACCCACCGACGGCCAGGCCGATGATGAGCCTCAGCGCGGCGCCGGCGACGGTCGCCTCGCGCTCGCGGGCGGGGAGCGGACGAAACCAACGGTGCCTCACACGACCGTGGACGACCTGTTGTCCCAACTGACTCGGCATCGTCTCAATCCCAACCGCGTTTATGGGGCATTCGGGTCCGCGCTTCTCGGGTTTCCCGCCGCAGCGCCAAGCGAAAAAAACAATGCGGGAGATGGGGTGAATCGTCAAGACAACCCTTAATCCTCAATCATCCACCGCGTCCGTGGGCCGAGGGGAGTGAGGCGGGTGCAAGTGCAAGGAAACAAGCCAAATCGAGCGCAGTCCAACGCAGCCCCTACGTCGAGCACTATTTCGTCTGCAAGTGACGCCGCAGATGGGCGTGAATCCGTCCGCGAATCCCTGGATGGACCGACGATTAGGTGCGGGCTTGACCAAGATCAAGGCAACCTTGGCGCATGTTCGCCCATAATACACTCCGTGGGAGGCGAGCAGTGGCCTCGACTCCTTGCACACGGTGCCTCAATCTTCCAAACCGTTGGAGGTTTGCCATGACTGACAAGCAAGCTGGCGACAAAAAGTCCGGTGGCGGGATTGATCCCGGCGTCGCGGTGCGTCTCGAGGAGCTTTTGGAGTACGCTCCAGGGGCGGTGGTGAGCCGCACCATCAAGAAGGGGCCGGCGGGCACCTTGACCCTGTTCGCGTTTGACGAAGGCCAGGAGTTGAGCGAACACTCGGCCCCCTTCGACGCCTATGTGACCGTCCTGGACGGCCACGCGACGCTGACCATCGCGGGGCGCGAGGTGGAAGTCGCGCGGGGGCAGACGGTCCTGATGCCGGCCGACATCCCCCACGCGGTTTACGCCGCCGGCAAGTTCAAGATGTTGCTCACGATGATCAAGAACTGAGCCGCTCCAGGATCAGATCCGCCACCTTGCGCCCGCTTTGCAGCATGCCGCCGAAGATCGGTCCCATGCGGGGGGCGCCGAAGGCGGCGTTGGCCGCCATCCCGGCCACATAGAGGTTGTGATAGACCTCTTTTGTGTTTTCCACCACGGTCCTCTCGCCGATCTCGGCGTGCATCGAGCGCTCGCCCTCGATTCCGCCCGAGGGGGTGAACAGCCGCACGTTGTTCTTCTTGACCAGCGTCTCGAGAAGCTCGAGGGGGTGGCCGGTGGCCTCCACCACGAACTTGGCCCGGACGGTGACGGGATCGACGTGCAACCCGGCCATTTCAACGGCGCTCCAGTTGAGCACCAGCCCCTCCACCTGCTCATTGACGACCATCAGATCCTCGACGCTCACCAGGTTGAAGATCCTGGCGCCGGCGTGCATCGCCTTCGACGCCATGGTGGTCACCGCCTCGACGGCATCGGCCGTATGGTAGCCGTCGCGATACTCGATCGTGCGCACCCCGAACTCCTCGAGGATCGTCCGCCCCTCCGAGCCCACCACGATCTCGTTGAACATCATTCCGCCGCCCCACATGCCGCCGCCGAGGCTGAGCTTGCGCTCCCAGATAGCCACTTTGCGCCCGGCCTGAGCGAGATAGTAAGCGGCACAGAGCCCTGCCGGCCCGGCCCCGGCAATCGCCACGTCCATCTCCAGAGAGTCCAGTAGCTTCTTGGTATAGGTCTCGATGATTGCCCGCGATACAGTAATGTCATCCAGCATTTTTTTAAGTCTCCCGCCAACAAGACAACCCGATACGGCGCCAAACTCCAGCGCCACGGCCTCACTCCAAAAGTCACACCCGGCGCCGCGCTCGGCGCCACCGCGCGCATCTTAGGCAAAATTCGTCCCACTGACCATGACCAAAATGGTCGTTTGTAGCCATCCTCGTGCCTGAATCTGTTTGCGTTTGCCGGATCAAGATCATTCCCACCCGGCCGAGTCGAGTAGCGCCGGGTCGAGATAGCGCTCGACGACCTTCAGGATGCGGCGCGCGAGCACTTCGATCCGCTCAACGGGTAAGGTCGAGGGCTCCTCGTACCAACAGGCGTAGTGGGCACTCTGGGCCAACGCGGGCGCCCCGCTGACGGCCGGGCGGACGCGCAACCGGACCTGCTCCTCGCCCCGCGCGAGCCCGATGAGCAGCTCTCCACCGGAGTCGAGATCGCCCGAGCCCAACACCTCTCGCGGCTCAAAGCCCGCGAGCGGGCGGCGCGGGTGGGCTTCGAGCAACCCGAGGAGATAGCGCAGGCGCTCGGCGGCCGGCTCGAGCGCCTGCGCTATCGCGGCGGCGCGCTCGGCTGGAGGCAACTGCCGGAGCTTCGATTTGAGCCGCCCCGTCTCGCGCGCGCGCCGCTCGAGCGCGGCCACGAGCCTCTCGGGCGTCACCTCGCGCGGGTGGCGGGCGGCAAACGCGAGAAGCTCGTCCAACAGCCAAAGCGACCAGCGCGCTCCATCCACCAGCTCGCCCAGGAGACCGTGAACACGCCGTGCAAGCGGATCATCATCATAAGGTGCCGGGAGATCGTCGAGCCGCCGGCAGACCGAGTAGATCGCCGCAACCTCGGGCGACCTGAAGCGCCACGGACACTCTTTGGGCCCGGGCCGCGTCACTCCCTCCAGGGGCACCCCCTGGAGCGGGTCGTCGAACTCTGCGGCGAGGAGCCCATCCTCCTCGGCCAACAAGGTGGTCACCTGGCCCGGATACAGACGCGCCCGCGCGAGGAGAAAGGAGCGCGGCGCATCAGCTTCGAGACGCTCGGCGACCGCCAGATTGGCCGCCAAATCGTCGAGCGTCGTCCAGGGCGTGAAGGTCGCCGGCGCCAACGCCCCGACGTCACCCGGGGGAGGGCCGCCCGGGGCTCGCTCCACCTCGAGCAGCCAGGGATCCAAATAACGTCCCAGCACACGGCGCACCCGCCGGGCGAGCCCTGCACCGGCGGCGGTGGGTGGTGCGGCGGTACAATCAAACCCCGCGCCCTCGGGAGCCCACCGCGGCCGAACCCGCAGGACAAGCTCCTCGGCCTCGCCCGCGAAGCTGATTTCAAGCGCGCCCCGCCCGCGCGCGTCAATCTCGCCGCTGATCGAGCGCGGTTGAACGCGAAACAGCGGCGCGCCCGAGCAAGTAGTGAGCGCCTTGAAGAGCCGCCTGGTGTCGTCGGCCGCCGCCAGCGCCGCACCACGAGCGGCGGCGAGCTGCTGCGCGGTGGGCGTCGCCGGCTCTGCCGGTGTGGCGGGCGCCGGCGGAGCCTGCGCGGGCGGTGAGAGAAGCCCCTTGGCAGCGGCGCGCTCCTCGAGCGCCGCGAGCAGCGCCGAGGGGTCGGTGCCGCCCCCCTCGGCGGCCAGGTCGGCAAGCTCCTCCATGATCCAAAACGGCCAGCGCTCGGCGCCGGCCAAGCGCGCCTGGAAGGCGCGCACACGCAGGCGGAGAGGGTCGCCTTCAAACCGCGGGGGCAGCTCGACCATGCGCGCCGAGAGGCTGTAAATTGCGCTCACCCCAGGGTGCAAGAAACGCCACGGGCGCTCGATCTCCTCCTCGGTCTTGGCGCAGCCGGAGTCATAGGCGGCGAAGACGGGATCCTCGAACTCCTCGGCATACACCCGATCCCTTTCGGCCAACAGATCGATGGCCCGGTCGCCGAACATCTGTAGCCGCGACGCGTAGAACAGCGGCGACGGCTCGAGTCCGATGCGCTCGGCCACCCGGACGCCCGCGCGCAGATCTTCGAGCGTCGTCCAGGGAGTGAACGTGATGTAGGACAGCTCGCCGTAGTCGCGGTAGCGAATAGTCGCGGGGGCCGCCTCGTGGAGCGCCCTTAGCGCCGCCATCGCCCGCTCGATGTCGGCGGCGGTGAGCCCCTTGTTGAAGCGCTGGTTCTCGCGATCAGACAGACTCTCGGCGCCGGAGGCGAAGAGTTGGAGCGTGTGGCCCGCGCTTGCAAGAGACGGGATGAGCGCCTCGATGGTGGGGACGCGGCGCTCAATCTCGTCCAGGCGCGCGTAGAAATAGAAACTCGCCGGGGGCAGCGCGAGCGCCAAAACTCCCTCAAAAAACTCCGCCAGACGATGAAAGACAGGGGCGCTCAAGACCTGAAAGTCGCCGGAGTAGCGCTCCTCGGGGCAGGTGGCGCGGGCGGCGCGCACCTGCGCCAGCGCCAGCTCGACTACGGGGGTCCGGTAGTCCCACCCCGGAGAAGGATCGCTCGTGCAAAACGAACAGTTCTCGCCCCAGGGCCCGAGCGCCGCGAGACGCGCGGGGGGGATGTCGGCGAAGGCCGGGTTGCGCCGGGCCGGAGCACGGTAGAGACACAGCGGGCCACCAAGGATTGGGACGGTCGGGCGGATTGAACGGGCGAGATCGTCCAGAAGCGCGCAGTGATAATCGGGGGTGACACGATCCATGACGAAGGGCGACCCGCCCGCCGGCGGATCCGGGAGCCCGAGCGCCGCGGCCAGCTCGGTGACTGATTGCAGGTATTGGAGATCGATGACGCCGCGCGAGGGGATCACCACCTCCGGCAGCAGAGCGCGCACGCGCGCACCAAGCGCCGGGGCCAACAGCTCGCTCCAAATAATCCGGGTCGGGCGGTAGTCTCGCAAAACCGCCAGCAGACGCGCCTCGGACTCCGGCGCAAGCGACATCCGAAAGCGGCCACCGGGGGAGGCCGCCGGATCGTGGCCGAAGACAATCCACCGCACCTCCGCCCCCGCGGCGGCGGCGAACGCCTGGGCGTAAGGGAAAAAGGCGCTGCGGTTTTGAAAAAGCCGCTCAGTGGTCAGGAACTCGACAAAGAGTAGTCGGGGCACACCGTCGGCTGTCATCCAGGCAAACTCCAGAGCGCCCGCGACGGCGAACGCGCTACAAGCATCCAGCGATGACAATAGGGAGCGAGTGGGAGCTTGGTCAAGATAATCGAGCCACGACCATTACCTCACTCATCCACCGCGTCCCGGAAAAGGGTGGAGGATTGAGGAGGATTACGGCTCGCGACCTTCGTCGGGGACGTCGCCGTGATAGCCGCCGCAGTAGTAGTCGCCGTACCAATAATCGCCGCCGGGGAATGCGACCCCTCCCAAGGGGGCGAGCCCGTCGCTCGCCTCGTTGGCCAGCACCCCGAGATCGGAGATCGAGTAGATCCGCTCGCCGATGAACACCCCGCGGCGCACCGCCGGCAAGTAGTAGCAATAGGGGTCGTCCACCTCGGACGACAGGGCAGAGTGGGAGATCGTGCCGACCATCTCGATCCCGCGCGCGGGATCGATCTCGAACAGCGCGAGGCCGTTAGGCGGCTCCTCCCCGTAACCCCGCCACCAGTAGGACTGCAGCGGAATGGCCAAGAGCCCCAAGTGCGCGAAGTAGGTGAACGCCTTGTGGTCGTATTCGGCCTCGGAGTGCATCGAGGGGAGCAGCAGCTCGGCCACCTCGGTGGGGTCGTCCATGTCGCTCACGTCGTAAATCGAGAGCTTGACGCTGTCGAGCCACCCGGGACTAGCGGGATCGCTCGAGCCGCGCCCGATGGTCAGTAGGTGATCGTCACCGAGGGGGTGGATGTAAGACGAGTACCCCGGCACCTCGAGCTCGCCGCGCCGGACGGGGTTGGTGGGCTCGCTCAAGTCGATCACATACAGCGGGTCGATCTGCTCGAACGTGACCACATAGCCCACCGGCCCGAAGAAGCGCGCCGCGAAGATGCTCTCGTTGGGCTTGCCGAGCCCGGCCAGACGGCCTTCTTCCACCAGCCGGTCGCCGTCGCGCCGCAAGACGGTCACGAGATTGTCGGTGGCCGAGTCGGGGCGGGCGCCGCCGGTGTCGGAGTTGTCCGCGGTCCCGACGGCCATGTCGCGATCGATGACACCGGGGTCGCCACGCCTGAAGCCCCACCAGTCGCGCACGGTGGTGGCGATGCGCAGATAGCCGTCGTACTCGCTCATGGAGAACTGGTTGAGCACGCGCCCGGTCACGAATCCGCTCGCCTGGTAGGTGGGCAACCCCTCGACGCCGAAGGCGTGCACCGCGGTCAGCTCCACCGTGTCGTCCGGGTTGGCCAACGCCGAGTCGGCCCACCGCCAGTAGTGATAGAGGTAGGTCGCGACGTACAACGTCTCGGCCGAGGCGTAGACGGTGTCGGAGGATCCGAGAATCCCGGTGGCGGCGTAGTCGAAACCGTCTTGGTCGAGATCGATGGTCGCCACCGCCAGGATGTCGAGCCCCATGGTGACCGACGGGTGGTAAAAGGTCTCGCACGGCACCAGCCGCTCGCTCACGATCTCGTCGTCGATTATATCCACGCGCCGCGGCAGCGCACGGTCGAAGTCGATCTTAGAGAGCGCGCTCATGTAGGCCGCCCGCGCCCCCGCGATGTCCACTCGCAACGGCTGCGCGCGCCGGTCGAACTCGCTGTCCTCGCCGTCTCCGTCGGACCCCTCCCACGCGTCGGGCGCGGGCATGGGAGCGGGCTCGACCGCATCCGGCGGTGCGGGAGGACGCCCGCCGGGCTCGGCGCCGTCGTTCCAATCGTCGTAGCCGTAGTCGACGAAGCGATACCAGTCGAACTCCGGCAGCGCCGGGCGGCCGCTCACGACCACATGCATCCGGGTGCCCACCATGCGTGAGCTGACATACCCGCCCTCGAGCCAGGTCTGGCGTACCACCCGCGGGTCGCTGCGATCGCTGATGTCAAACAGAGTCACCGCCAAGAGCTGCCCCGAGAGCTCCCGGACCGCCTCGGGCAGCTCGCCGCTCGCGCCGGCGTAGCGCTTGGCGGCGCCGTCGGGCGGGTCCATGTCGGGGTGCTCGGCGTCCTCGAACCCTCCCTCGGCGCCGGGATCGGGTGCGCTTGCGTCCGGCGGTGCGGTAGGACGCCCGCCGGGTTCGGCGCCGCCGTTATCCCAGCCCGGATCGGGGTGCGGCGCGCGGCCGCCACCGCCGTCGTAACGGTAGAGGCTCGAGAAGACCGCCAGGCGGTCACCGGCCAAGAACATGGCCAACGGCGTCCCCGGCAGCTCGGCGGAGCCCAGCAGCGCCATCTCCTCCACCGGGGTCGAGCGCACGATGCGCAGCCAAGAGCCGCTCAAGATGTAGAGATACTCGCCGTCGGCCTTGACGATGTCGGCTTCATCGACTCCTTGCTCCTGGACGTTGGTGTCGGAGCGCGGCTCGTCGCTCGGGACGCGCGGCGCATCACTCGGATCACCCGGATCACTGGCGCTGGGAGGGGGTGCGGGAGCAGGCTCGCCCACACTATCCTCCGGCACCCCGAGACCGGGCTCCGGCATCCCCACGTCGCCGCGCCACGAGCCGCCGAAGCCATAACAGGTGTCGTCGCGCATGCACTCCTCGTAAAGTCCGGCCATGTGCTCGACCTCGTCCACCAGCAAGTCGTGGAGATAGCCCGACAGCTCGTCACAGGTTTGGAAGGCCGTCAGCGCGGCCTCCATCCGGTGCAGATCCGTGTGTGCCCCCGGGCCCGGAGGGCCGCCGGTGTCGTCGCATGCGACAATCCCCAAGAACGCGATTATCCCGAGCAGAGTCGACAGGGTCTTGAATCTCATGGCTCCTCCTTGGGTTCTCCACCGCCTCCGGAGTGCCCGGAGTGGCGGACCTTCACTTCTCGCAGCGAGTTTAGGAGCAAGAAGCGTGCCGCCGAGCTGTAACGCCCTCGCGCCCGCTCTCCGGGGCCGCGCCCGGCCCGACCACAAGAGCAATTCACGCAATGGTGTATAAAAATTGCACATCCTGTGTCCGGCGACCGCGTCGGATCAGCGGCGCAGGAGTGGTCGCAACCAACAAAACGCGACCACTCCGGTGACCGAGCTGGCCCCTGCCATGGCGAAGAAGACCCCGTGGAGCCCCAGATGGGGCGCCGCCACCCACGCCAACGGGACCACCAGGCAGGGGGTCGCCAGCAAGTTCAACGCGGTGGCCCTGAACGGACGCCCGGTGCTGTTGAAGAATGAGGTGGCCACCCGCACCATGTTCTGAAACGCAAAGCCGAGCGGCACGATCTGAAGAAAAAGACGAACACCTTGGGCCACAACCGGATCGTCGCTGAACATCCGGCCGAGGGCCTCGGCCGCAAACCACAGCATCACAAAGCTCACGAGCCCCCAGACGAACGCCAGGAGAAGCGCGAAACGCACCGCCGCGACAACCCGGGAGATACGCGCCGCACCCCAGTTCTGACCGACCACCGGCGCCAACCCCGAGCCGAGCGCCATGGGCATGATCGCCACAAGTAGCTCAATTCGCGACCCCACCCCGAATGCCGCCACCATCGGCTCGCCGAACCCGGCCACCAGCCGGGTGAGGACCCCGGCCGTCAGTGGAATAATCACGTTGCTGGCCGCCGACGGCACGGCGATGGAGAGCAGCTCGCGCCAGGAGGAGAGCAGCTCACGGAGGCGCGGGCGGGAACGCACCACCATGCGCTCGCGATGCACCACGAACCACAGCGTGACCACGAGGGTCACCGCGCGCGCGCAGACAGTGGCGATGGCCGCGCCCTGAATCTCGAGGCGTGGAAACGGCCCCCACCCGAAGATCAGGATTGGATCGAGGATCACGTTGACGATAGCCGAGACGACCATCACCACCATCGGGGTGCGCGCGTCGCCGCTAGCGCGAAGCGCAGAGTTGGCGACCATGGGGACTATCAAGAAGACCGAGCCGAAATACCAGACGGACATATAGCGCCGGATGAGCGGCAAGGTCTCATCCGTGGCGCCAAGGAGCCTGAAGAGCGGATCGATGGTGAGCAACCCGATGGTCGCCACGATCCCAACGACAACCAGCCCCAGCAGGAGGGCGTCGGTGGTCAAGCGTTGCACCCTCTGCCTGTCTCCACCGCCGAGGGCGCGCGAGAGGACCGAGTTAGCGCCGACTCCGAGTCCGATCGAGAGGCTGCCCACGAACGCCACCACGGGAAACGTGTACCCCATCGCGGCCAGCGGCAGCGGCCCGAGCCGCCCCACGAAGTAGGTATCCACCGCGTTCATCGTGAGGATCGCCAAGAGCCCGACCACCATCGGCCAGGTCATCCGCAGCAACCCTCCGACCACACTCCCTTCAGTGAGCTGCGCGCCGGGGATCGCAGGTTGCTCTGTGCGCTCGAGATCCATACCACCTTCCTGGGGGAGCACAGCCGCCCGGGTCTGCAATACACTCTAAGCGCCTCGAGGTCTACACCACTCGGGCGGTGACGAACGACCCGACGCTCATGGCGGAGGCATGCGGGGGGCGCGTGATCACTCGGCTCGAAGGAGGCGACCGTCTTCGTCGAAGCGTAGTCGATTGATGGCGCGGACCAGCTCAATGTCTTCGAACATGGCAAACACCCGCCGATCCTCCACCAAGAAATCCCACCGACCCTCCAGAATCGCTTGCTGGATCTCGGGCTCGCGCAAAAACCGCCCGCGAGGGTGCGTGATGATGAAGTCGAAATCAGGGTGATCCAACGCTTCGCGCATCAATCCCGGATCCTGGACTATTCGGGCCAAATTGGCGAGCGCGGCGGCCCGGGGCATCACCTCGCGATCCAAAATGTTGTGGCGGAGTACGTTGCGGCCCACCACGGAGCGGGTGAGATCGAGGTGCGGCGAGGTGGCGAGCGCGCCCGAGCCGGCCAGCGGTTGAATGATGGCCAACAAGGCCAACACGACGTAGACCAGCAGACCGGCCTTGGCGCTGCCGAGCACCCAGCCGAACCCCCGGTTCAAGAAGGTGAGCGCAATCCCGGGCGTGTCCGTGCGGCCCATGAGCGACCCCGCGATCGCCGAGACCGCCAACGAGACGAAGAAGAAGACGCCGATGAAAGCGACCGTGTTGGCCAGAAACGGCGTGATGTCGAGCCCCCGTGAAACGAACTCGCCCACCGGGGCGGCCACCGTCCGAGCCGCCAAAAAACCGACCACCAACGCCGCGAGGCGCGCGAGCTGGCGAAAGAAACCCGAGCGATAGCCGAATATGCCGCCGAGCAGCACCACGGCGAGAGAGACGAAGTCGATGAGCATGGCGACCACCTCCAAACCAACCACCTGGCGCTCGGTGTCCAGCCGCGGACCTGAAAGCTTGGGGGAGCCCCCCCCCAACACTAAAGACACCGAGCACCGGTTGAGGGATATGTTCGCAGGATCGAGAGAGACCCGCAAGAATCTAGGGCTACCATTATGGCGGCCATAAGCGTCGGTTCGTTCTGAGGAGCGAGCGTGTGGAGGCGCGTGCATGTGCAAGGAAGCAAGCCGAATTAGGCGGAGGCGTAGCAGCGCTACGTCGAGCACTAATTCGGTGCAGGTGACGCCGCA
>PWKZ01000085.1 GCA_003559575.1 Bradymonadales bacterium
TCATCTTGCTTGTGATGCTCCTCGCCGGCGGCCGGCCGTCGCGCCTTAGACAGAGGCATGATGCCCCAACCAGCAGAGAGAGATGATTTATTGCTCGCCCAAGTAGAGTCGCGAGTGCTCCAAGACCTCCAATGGGAGCGAGTACGAGCACGAGCGCTTTCGCACTGCCAAAGCGCGATCGGCGCCCGACTGCTCGCTGAAGACTGCTTTCTCGCCGATAAGGAGGCGGTGCGGCACGAGCTTCGGTTGGTCTCCGATCTCAAGGAACTCTCTCTCAGCAGAGAGAGTCTGCCGCCATTGAGCGGGCTCAGCGATCTCGCGCCGCTGCTCGACCGCGCGCGGCGCCAAGGGGTGCTCGACGGCGTGGATCTCATCGCCGTGGCAGACACCCTGAGCGCGGTGCACCATTTCAGACAGATGATACTCGACAACTTTGCGCGGGCACCGCGGCTCCCGGCACTGGTCGAGGACCTCCCGCCTCAGGAGGCTCTGTTCGAACAGATCTATTCCACCTTCGAGCCGGACGGCCGCGTCCGCGACGACGCCAGCCCGCGTCTTCGCGAGCTACGGGGTCGAATCGCGGCGTTGCACGAACAGTTGCGAACCCAGGTGGCGCGCGAGATGCGCTCTTACGATCAGGAGGCATTACTCCAGGACGACTTCTTCACGATGCGCGAGGAGCGTTATGTCTTGCCGGTCAAGGCTCAGTATCGCGGCCATGTCCCCGGCATCGTCCATGGCTCCTCCAACACCGGCCAGTCGGTATTCATCGAGCCCGAGTCACTCATCGCCCTGAACAACCGGCTAAAAATGACGGAGCAGGAGGCCTCTCAGGAGTGCCGGCTGATCCGCCTGCGCGCCACCGAGCTGGTCGCCGAGGCGGCCGACGAGATCTCCGAGACGGAAGCCTGTGGCGCCCGCCTCGACTCGCTCACCGCCCGAGCGCGATTCAGCAGCGAGCTTGGCGCCTCGGCCCCCGAGATTAACGCCTCCGGTCCTCTTTTCTTGCGCGAGGCCCTGAACCCCATCCTCCTCCTCCAGGGCAAAGAAGTGATCGCCAACGACATCGTGCTCGGCGACGGTTTCCAGGTGCTCGTGATAACCGGCCCCAACACCGGGGGGAAGACCGTCACCCTGTCGACTGTCGGGCTGTGCGTCCTGATGGCCCAGGCAGGCTACCATATCCCCGCCGGGGCCGACTCGCGGCTCCCGATCTATTCATCGCTCCACACCTCCATGAGCGACGCGCAGAGCTTTGAGCACGGCTTGTCGGCCTTCTCGGGCCATGTAAGTCTGTTTTCGCGGATCCTGGCCAAAGCCCAGGCTCAAAGCCTGGTGTTGCTCGACGAGGTGATGGTGGGCACCGAGCCGTCCCAGGGATCGGCCCTGGCGGTGGCGTTTCTCGAACGCTTCGCCGAACTCGGCGCAACGGTAGCCGTAACGACCCACTACGACCGCCTCAAGACGCTCTCCCTGGCGGACCCCCGGTTTCGCAACGCCTCGGTGGGACTCGATACCGAGCGCCTCGCGCCCACCTACCGGCTGGCCACCGGACTCCCGGGGGCCTCGAGCCCAATCGCGATCGCCGCCCGGCTCGACGTCGCTCCGGCGATCATTGAGCGGGCGCGTGAGCTTGTGGGAAAAGAGACCCTCTGCCTTGATCAAGTGGTCCGCGAGCTCGAGACCGAGCGCGTCGCACTCGAGCGTGCGCGCCACGATTTCGAGCGGGCCCGCGAAGAACACGAGGCGGCCGCGGCGCGCTTCCGCCGTGACGGCCGGCGGCTGGCCCATGAAGAGTTCTCGGCCGCCATCGCGGTTGCCCGGGAGCTCAAGAAGGAGCTTGTAGCCATGCGGAGGAAGGTGAAGACCGCCTCGATGAAGCGCAAAGAGTTCGAGGCAAGCCACAAGCGGGCGGCCGAGATCGAGCAAGAGGCGCGCACATTGGCGCCGCCCGATCCCGACGCTCCCCCTCCCATCACGCGCCGCGCACTCGATTTCGACGAACTAGTGCCGGGCCGCACGGTTTGGGTAGCGTCGTTTGCGCGCCTGGGCCAGGTGGAAGAGCGCCCCTCCGACAGGCGCCGCGTCTCTGTGGCGATGGGGGTGATGCGAGTCAAGGTTCCAGCCGATTCCCTGCTCGATCCGGTGGCGGAGGACCATCGGCCGACCAAAAGGAAGGGCGCCGAGCGCGCGCGCAACGAGGCCGCCGCGGGGCCCCTGCCTTCGATCGACTACGACAACATGAGCCCCCCGGCCAAGGTGCCCGACAACACCTGCGACGTCCGCGGCCTGTTTCGCGACGAAGCGATCGAGGTGCTCGATCAGCGTCTCGACGCCGCCGCCGAGCGCGGGGCCAAGGCCGTCTGGGTGGTCCACGGCCACGGCAGCGGAGTACTCAAGAGCGCGATCCGAGACTATCTCGGCACGAGCCCGTATGTGACGCATTGTCGCTCCGGTGAGCGCTCGGAGGGTGGCGACGGCGTCACCCTGGCGTGGCTCGAGTGATGGCCGCTCGGCGGATGGCGGGCCGGATGTTGCTGGCCGCCCTGATGCTCGCCGGAGCGAGGGGAGCCGTAGCGGGGGGTCCAGGCGTCTCACAGGGCGAGCTGGGGCACCTGTGGCGCGTGCTGGGGGTGAGCCCGGATGGCACCACGCTCGCCACGCTGGCGGTGCAACTCTCACCCCCCCGCGGTTATCATCGTTACAGGTTTGTTCAGTTGGATCGCACAGACGGGTCCGTGCGCCACCAAGAGCCGTTGCTTCCAGCAGAACGGCACGCTCTTTTGGCAAAGCGCGGAGACTTTGATCTCCTCGTCTACGAGAGGCGGCAAGCGCGCGCAGAGTTGCTCGACGCCCTGAGGGAGGAAGGCTACTCCTCTTGCCGCCCGGCTAGATTGGCCGAACTCGAGATCAACCGCCCGCAAGACATACAAGACGGCGCAGACGAAATATCTTTGACAGTGCGCGCCGAGTGGTCGCACATGACCGCTCTCCTCACGGTCAGAGGCGAGCCCGGCGCGCAGTGTCTCGAGCTCAACCGCGACGACGCCCCCCACGAGCAGGTGTTCTGCGTCCCGCTGGATCTCGGTCGCCACGAGACCGACCCGCTCGTGACCCACCGGTACAAAATCGCCCGGATCTACGACGCCTTTCACTGTGGCCCGGGCCCCAAGGTGATTCTCCTGGAGAGCGCCCGCCCGCTCCACCCCGAAATCCCAGTGAAACAAATCATCGTGACACCCTGAATCCCCACCTGCACCGGCATTCTCGCGCCGCAGATTGGCCCGCGGCGGCGCGCTCACTGCTCGGCTTGGTTCCTTGCACATGCACGAGACTCCACTTAGCGGGTCTCCTCAGAACGAACCAACGATTATGGTGACCCTGATGGACTTGTAAGGTAATCTCTTGGCTTGAATCACTGACCGCTTCAATTCCGGTCGGGAGACGAAAGAGGAATAGATGGAAGACAAGATGTGGCGGGGCGGAGGAAAACTTCTGCCCTACAAAGGGCGCATGCCGACCGTCGGACGCGAGGTTTTTTTGGCGGACGGCGTTCTTTTAATCGGCGACACAGTCCTCGAAGATCAAGTCAGTGTGTGGTTCGGCACCGTCATGCGCGGCGACGTCGACAGCATCAGGATTGGCGCGCGGACCAACATTCAAGATCTCTCCATGTGTCATGTGACGGCAGGTAGCTTCCCATTGAACGTAGGATCCGACACAACGGTCGGACACAACTCGATTCTTCACGGGTGTACCATCGGTGACCGGGTTCTCATCGGGATGGGGAGTACGCTGCTGGACGGGGCGGTGATCGAAGACGATGTCCTGCTGGGGGCGGGTTCCCTCGTACCCCCCGGTGCCCGCATCCCATCGGGCTTTTTGGCGCTCGGCCGCCCGGCACGTGTTCGGCGAGAGCTGACCGCCGCCGACCGCGCCGAGATCATGGGGTCGGCGGCGCACTACATGCAAGTAGCCAAAAACTACCCATAATCGTCGGTTCGTTCTAAGGAGACCCGCTAAGTGGAGTCGCGTGCAGGTGCAAGGAAACAAGCCGTTCTTAGGCGGAGGCGTAGCAGCGCCTACGTCGAGCACTAATTCGGTGCAGGTGACGCCGCAGATGTGCGTGAATCCGCGCGCGAA
>PWKZ01000264.1 GCA_003559575.1 Bradymonadales bacterium
AGTGCAAGGAAACAAGCCAAATCGAGCGCAGTCCAACGCAGCGCCTACGTCGAGCATCGATTTGGTGAAGGTGACGCCGCAAAATCACCCGAATCGCTTCCCGAATCCCGGAAAAGGGTGGGGGATTGAGGAAGAGGAGACGGTGATCTTGGACACGCTCTACAGGAAAGTCGGTGAATTGCTGTCGGCTTCCTGGACGCGCGGCAAGAGTGCGCTGCACCACGCCCCGAGACTCATCCTGGTGCGGCTCGGCCTACTGACCGAGCTTCAAGAGGAGGTGCAGCGCCTGCAACGCGTCAACGCCGAGCTGGTGGACCTCGATCGGATGCGGAACGAGCTCTTCGGTAATACCGTCCACGAGCTCAAGACCCCCCTCGTCACCATCCGCGGCTACAGCGACATGTTGCACTCCGAGCGCATGGGCCCACTCAGCGAAGCACAGCGGCAGGCAATCACCGTCGTTCGCAAAAACGCCAAGACACTCAACAACAAGATCGACTACCTGCTAAAAGCCTGCCAAAATCGTGACTTCGCGCTCCCACTCGAAGAGCAGGCGTTTCTTTTCGACAAGTTCATCGAGAATATTGCCGAGCGCCACCGCCCCGCCGCCGTCTCCAAGGAGGTGACACTGCACTTCGAAGTGGAGCAAGAAGGCCTCATGCTATACGGGGACCGCCGGCGTCTGCGAGAAGTGCTCGACAACATTGTCTCCAACGCGATCAAATTCACCGACCCGGGCGGCCGTGTCTGGGTGCGGGCGGGCATGCCGCGCCGCGACCGCCTCCCGGTGGAGGTGATGGACACGGGCTGCGGGATCGACGAGGAGGCCATGGACCTCATCTTCGAGCGCTTCCAACAAGCGGACGGGACAATCCGCCGGCGCTACGGCGGCTCGGGGTTGGGGCTGGCCATCGCCCAGAGCAACCTGCGGCTGCACGGCTCCGACATCAGGGTGGAGAGCGAGAAGGGGGCCGGCGCCAGCTTCATCTTCGAGTTGCCCTTGGCGCGGGAGAGTGAGGACCGTTCGTGAATGAACGAGCGGGCTCCAGAGTAAACCTGAGGTGAACGACACCAGGGGAGGAAAGATGCAAAACGCGGAGAAGACGATCCTGGCGGTCGACGACGACCAGGACATCTTGGAGATGCTGACCATGCTGTTGCGCTCCGAGGACTACCGGGTGCTCGTGGCGCCGGGCGGTCACGAGGCCATCGAGCTATTGCGCAGCGAGCGCCCCGATCTGGTACTGCTGGATATCATGATGCCGTCGGTCAGTGGGCATGAGGTGCACCATTTCATCCGCTCAGAGCCGGAGCTGGCCGATACCCGGGTGGTGATGCTGACCGCCAAGAATGAGATCGACGACATCGCCTTGGCGCTGGACGAAGGCGCGGATGGATTCATCGTCAAGCCTTTTGATGTCGATCACTTCCTGCGGGTCGTCGGATTTCGCGTCGCCGGCAAGCAGGCCGAGTTCTACCGGCGCGACAACCCCATCGAAGGGTTCGGCCGCCAGATGAAGCGAAGTGACTTGTCCGACAAGGGCCGCATCGTCTTCCTCGACTTCTTCGAGCCCGAGGCCGAATTGTCGGCCGTCGTGGGGGCCACGGAGACGCGCAACCAATCGTTGATGTCGCTCTGGCAGGAGGAGAGCGAAGAAGACCTCCTCCATACCACGGCGTTGATCCACACCGAAAGCTCCACCCACTTCGGCGAGCTACTCAACAGTTTGCTGGAGGCGTCCGGTGTTCAAATCGAGCACTGCCTCATCTTTCGCAATTTTGACGAGATCCCGGCCGACATCATGGGCACCGGGATCGGAGGATAACGATGGCCTCGGAGGTGCAAGAAGCGCCCCGGCGCGCGCTGACCATTTTCTTGATGGGAAGCGGCGGTGACGGCGTAATCACCGCAGGTGAGCTGCTGGCGCGGGCGGCGGCGCATGATGGATTAGGCTGCCACCTGACCAAGAGTTTCGGACCGCAGATTCGTGGCGGTGAGAGCGCTGTCTGGTTGCAAGTCAGCGCGGACGAGGTGCGCTCGCCGGCGGTGAGCGCCGATGTCGTAATGGCGCTCTCCTGGGAGAGCTTCCCGCGCTTCGCCGGGCAGCTCGATCTTTCCCCGGGGACGCTCGTCCTGGTCGACGAAGCCGACAGTAAAGCGCCCGACCAAATCGAGGATCGGGAGGGGAATCCGCTCACTGCCGTGCGCGTCCCGATACGGCGCCTGGCGGAAGAGGAGACCGGCTCGCAACTTGGTCGCAACCTCGTCGCGCTAGGATTTCTAAGCGCGCTGCTCGGGCTACCCGCCGAAACAATTCCGCAGGCCATCGCCAAGCGGCTCAAAAAGCGTGGCGGGACCGTCGTGGCCAATAACGTCCGCGCGTTTGAGCGCGGCCAGGCCTTGGCCGGTGAGTCGCTCTATGTGGCGCTCGGCGCCAAATTGGCGCGCGGCGACAAGCGCCCGCGGATCTTCATGAGCGGCAACGACGCGGTCACATTGGGGGCGTTGTACTCGGGCGTCGAGTTTTTCGCCGGCTATCCCATCACTCCGGCCTCCGAGATCCTCTCCTCGCTGGCGGCCGAGCTTCCGGGAATCGGCGGTACGGTCATTCAGGCCGAAGACGAGATCGCCGCCATGACGATGGTCATCGGCGCTTCGTTCGGGGGCAAGAAGGCGATGACCGCCACCTCCGGTCCCGGCTTGTCGTTGAAGACCGAGGCGATCGGGCTCGCCGCCCACGCCGAGATCCCCTGCGTCATAGTCAATGTGCAACGTGGCGGACCCTCGACCGGGATGCCCACGATGACTGAGCAGGCCGACATCCAACTCGCGGTCTACGGCGCCCACGGAGACGTCCCGCGCGTGGTAATCGCGGCGACAGACACCCGCGGCTGTTATGAAGCGACGGTCAAGGCGTTTTATTTGGCCGAGCGCTACCAGACACCGGTGATCGTGCTCACCGACCAGCTCATCGGACACCGCCTGGAAGCGCTGCCGGCCGACTCCTTCGAGCCCCACGAGAGCTTCTCCAAGGTGAACCGCCGCACGGTGCCGGAGGACAACCCCACGGAACCCTACAAACGCTACCGTCTGGGGCGTAATCCAATCTCGCCCATGTCGCACCCGGGCATCGAGGGGTGCGCCTATCGCACCTCCGGCATTGTCCACCAGGAAAACGGCTGCCCCACCTCGGACGCCGGGATCCATCACGTGATGAACGAAAAGCGGCAGCGCAAGATGGACATGCTGCTGAAAGAAATGGGCGGATTCCAGGTGGTCGGCCCCGACGAGGCCGAGTTCGGCATCATCTCCTGGGGCTCCACCAGCGGCGCGGCGCTCGACGCCGCCGCGCGCCTCACCGCCCGCGGGCGACGCACCTCGGTCTGTATCGTGGAGCTACTGCACCCTCTCCCGGCCGAGGGGATCGCGGCCTATGCGGCAAAGCGCCGCCACCTGGCAGTGGCCGAGCTCAGCTATTCGGCCCAATTTGCGCGTCTGCTTCGTAGCGAAGGGGTGCCGCTACTCGACGCTTTGCTCATCCACCGCGGAGGTGGTCACCCGCTACTGGCGAGCGAAATCGAGCGCCGCCTGGAGGAACAGTTCCAATGAGCACCGTGCCCACCTACACCTGGAAAGACTATCGCAGCGGGCTGGCCCCTGTCTGGTGTCCCGGTTGCGGCGACTTCTCAGTGGTGGCCGCGATCTACCGCGCCTTGGCCGAGCTACGGATCGCTCCTCACCAGCTCGCGGTGATCTCCGGCATCGGCTGCTCCAGCCGCCTTCCGGGCTACACGACGGCTTACGGCTTCAACGCCATCCATGGGCGCGCCATCCCGCTCGCCACGGGGCTGAAGGCGGCGCGGCCCGACACCGAGGTCCTGGTCGTAGGCGGCGACGGCGACGGCTTCAGCATCGGTGGCGGCCACTTCCCTCACGCGGCGCGCCGCAATGTGGACATGACCTACATCGTGATGGACAACTGCATCTACGGACTCACCAAGGGGCAGACCTCCCCCACCACTCCTCTGGGCGAGAAAACCGCCACCTCGCGTTACGGGTGGCCCGAACAACCTGCCAACCCTCTGAATCTGGCGTTGGCCTATGGGGTATCGTTCGTGGCCCAGGGCTTCGCCGGCGACATGCGGACCCTCAAGAGCCTATTCGTCGAAGCGATGCGCTGGAAGGGCTTTGCCTTCGTCGAGGTCCATAGCCCTTGTGTCACCTACCGTGGGCGCGAACAATTCGACGTGGTGCGCGAACGCGCCCGCCCCGTGCCCGAGGATCACGACCCGACCGACAGAACCGCCGCCTTCGCGTTGGCCGACCACCCCGAGTTCATGTACATGGGTGTGCTCTACAAAAAACCGCAAGACACTTACGAAGAGCGCCTCGACGCCCTGCGAAGCAGCGCCAAGGACGCCTCGCACTGCGGCCACGAGAGCTTCCTCGACCAATTTCGCACCTCTTGAACCCTGGCCCCCCACCATTGGTGCCGGCTCATCGATTATGGACTTGACCATAATCGTCGGTTCGTTCTGAGGATTATGGACTTGACCCTTGGGGTAGAATAAAAGAGAGTACGCGCGGCTTGCTTGGCACCAAGCGCGTTCGCGGGCCTCTCTGCTCTTTTTATGCGTTGTGGAGTGTTTGGTGAAAACAAAGTCTACGACTGATTGTTACGAGCCCGATAGCACCTCGACTCCGCTCGTCGCGCTCAAGGGCCTGACCCATGAGCTGCGCACCCTGGTCGCCGGCTTGCGGACCTGGCGCGCCATGGACTCCAATTGGCTCAAGTCAATTCAAGCCCACTGTAATGAATTGGGCGAGCGGCTCCTCGCGCTCGCCGGCAGCTCCACCACCGGGTGCAGTCTCCGGGAGACGACCATCAAACTCGCCGGGGAGCTGCAACAACACGCCGCCGGACTCAGCGAAGAGGCCAACGCTCGCCGGTTGCGCACCATGCGCAGAGCGCTGGCGAGCTACTACGAAGAGCTGGTCGCGCAGCTTCAGCGCGCCGGCGTCTGGAGCGACAACTCGGCCCACGAAGCCCCGCCGCTGCCAATGCGCTTCCCGCGTCTGTTCCGCATCGCGGTCCATGTGGCGCTGGGCCTCACCGCCATGCTGTTTTACCACTTCCTGCTGACACGTGGCCAAGCGCTCATCGTCCTCGGTACGCTGACCACTGTATTCATAGGGCTCGAGATAACCCGACGTATCTGGCCCAGCTTCAACGACTTCCTGGTGGACAAGATTTTTGGGCTGATAGTGCGCCCTCGTGAGCGCTACGAAATAAACTCCGCCACCTACTACCTGATGGCGCTGCTCTTGATAGCGCTCGTAGCCACAAAACCCGCCGCCTGTGTCGCGCTGTTGGTGTTGGCAATCGGCGACCCGGTGGCCGCGGCGGTGGGCCACCGCTTCGGGCGACGCAAGATCCGCCGTGAGAAGAGCTACGCCGGCACTCTGGCGTTCGTCGCCGCGGCGAGCATCGCGGCGACGGTCTATCTGATCCCGGCGGTCCCCGCGCTGAGTCTCCCGGCGGCTCTCGGGATCGCTCTGCTCGCCGCCACCGTGGGAGCCGTGGCCGAGCTGTTCGGCGACCGCCTCGACGACAACTTCGGCATCCCGGTCGCCGTCGCGTTGGTCATCTCCCTTGTGATCTAGCCGGAGGCGAGTTTCTCTGACTCATAAGGCTTGATCGAGATGTTGGACCGGGTCATCGACGCCACAAGCCTCCTGCTTCTGCTCTCGGTCATCCTCACTTTTATCAAGCGACCGCGGGCGCTTAAACGCCCGCCCCTCATTCGCGATCCCTGGTGGATCGGTCTGCTTGCGCTCTTCGTGCTGCTCGCGCTCAGCGTCCCCGAAGCCATGCCGGTCCACGACCACAACGCCTACCTGCAGCGATCCGACTGCGCCCGCGAGTTGTCCACCTGTCGGGTCGCCACGTGGTCACAGCCGACCATCCGGCTCTACGGGCGGGTGCTATCTCTGCTCCCGCCCCATACCCAAGTGCTCGGTTATGTGAGCTTGGCGTTCACGCTGCTCTCGATCGTCCTGATGGGCGCCTTCCTGCAACGCCTGCTCGAGCAACGCTTCGACCGCGCCGACGCCCGCCTGGCGGCCTGGTTGGCGGCGGCGCTCTGTGTATTGCACCCCGCGTTCCTGCGCATGTCGGTCGCGGCCACCTTCTATCCCTACACCATGAGCATGCTGTGGGCCGCGGGATGGTTCACCCTCGAGGCCATAGAGCGACGCTCGGCGGCCCCCACCTGGGCGGCGTTTGGTTTTCTGGCGCTGGCGGCGAGCGGCAACCTCGTCCAGCTCGTCTGGTTGCCGCTCTTCATCCTGGCGCCGTTGTGCTGGCGCAAGGAGGGGCTCGCGTCCGTCTCGGCGCGCTCTTGGCAGTTGTTCACGCTTGGCGCGCTCGTCTTTGTTTGCTGGCTCAGCCCGCACCTGATGGCCGCTTATCGGGAGACCTTCGGTCATGAAGGCGTCGGCATCGGGCGCGATTTGACGACCTCACTCACCAACCTTTTGTATTGGGACGCCCGCACGACGACGCTCGTGCCGCGGCTGCTGTTTGCCGGTGGCCTGGTCTACTCCGCGATATCGCTCGTCGCGCGCCGCTGGTTTCTCTTGCCGCTGCTCTACGCTTTTTTTGCCACCGAGCTGTTTTTCGGCGCCCAGGTCGATCTTTGGACGGGCTACCCGACGCGCTTTATCCACGGGTTCGTTTCACTTTATTTTTCGGCCATCCTGGCTGCCCTCGGGGCCCTCTGGCCGCTTGAGCGGGTTGCGGTCGGACAGCGCCGCAAGCTCGTCGCCGCCGTCGCCCTGGTGGTGCTCGTGAGCACACCGACGGCGCCGGCTTCGTTCACATTCTTGCGCGAGGAGCGCATGCTCAACCGCGAGCTGCGAGCAATCTCGGCGGCCATCGAGCATCTCCCTCGCCACGACGTGCTCGTGCTACCCCCCCGGATCATGGGTTTTCTGGCCGATGGGATCACCGGCTCCGATCCCGTGGAGGTGGCCTTCCCACGAGGCGAATACTCGCGCCGCTTGGCGCGCCGCCAGACCGTGGCGCCGAGGTTCTGGGATCTCACCCGGCTCCTCGACGGCGAGCGGCGGATCTCCGAGGGGGAGGAGGTGCTGGTCTATGTGGGCTCGCCGCTCAAGAGCTTCGTCTCCGGCGAGATTGAGGGCGGCTTCGTGCCCGACGACCTGGAGCGTCCGCTTCTGACGGACCTCAGGAAACGCTTCAAGCTCGAACCGGTGTACCTCTTCGCGATCTCCACCGAGGACAACCAGGCGGTGGCGGCCAGGCTCGGCGCGGGTTTGGTCGACACCGTGGAGCTTGGATTCTACCGACTCGACGCCTCCAGGTCCTCACCGCGCCCGACGCAGTAGCACCCCGACCATGAGCAGCGACAAGACCAGGGCGCCGGAAGCGGCACCCCCGGTGGCGGACTCGGTGTGCGCGCAGCCTCCACTGGACGGCGCAGGCCCCGCCACATCATCAACATCATCACCCGGCCCGGGCGGAGGACAGAGCATCTCCTCACCGTAGAGCGGGATCGGCAGTGGCTGGGTGTAGGTCTCGTGCCCGGCCGCGCTCGTGAGCCACAGCTCGAGGTGCAACGGCGACACCACCGGCCCACCGCCGGGCAGCGAAAACGACAGCGCGGGCTCCGGTGCTGAATCCCAATCACCCTCCCCCAGTCGATAGGCAACGGACACTACGGGCGAGTGCAGCTCGCCCACCTCTACCTCGACCGTGGTCGGCGGCAAGTAGGGGATCACTGAGGGGTCCTCCAGGCAGGGGTACTCCGGCGCCTGGTGGAGCACTATCTCCTCAACGCTCGGCGCGGCGCCGTCGATCACGGTCGTCTCGCTCCGGTCGGCCACCCCATGGGTCCCATCGCGATAACGCGGCTCAACCGTCACATAGACTAGCGCGCCGTCGGGCTGAGGCGCGTCGAAACACAGCCGCGCCTCCCCGCTGGTCCCGAGAGGCAATCGTTCCGAGATGGGGGTGGCGGTGTCTTCCAGAAACGCCTGGCCAAAAAACTCTCTCACCTGATACTCGAAGCGCTCGGCGGCGAAAGTCAGGTTGAGACAATCGTTAGTCGGCGTGAACGGGGCCAGTCGAGGCGCGGCCAGAGCGTGGAGCGCAAACGAGACCACCGCGCGGCTTCGCACGTCGATGACAATCTCTTCAGGGGGCTCGAGGGCGTGATCCACGGCCTGGGCGGTAACCACAAGCGGGATCTCGGGCGGCACCATGTCAAAGACGGCGAGACCGTTCGCGGCCGTCAGCCGAAGAGAAGCCCCGGCGGCTCCGCCGATGGGAAGGGAGCGTGCCGCGCTCTCCTCCGGGAAATCGAGCGCCGGCTCGTCGCCGTCCTTCATCAGCATCACCTCAGCCCCGGCGATCGGAGGACCGTCGGGCGCTACGTGTACCTTGGCAAACAAAGCGCCCTCGCGGGAGTCCGGGTCAGCCACCGGCAGCGAAGGCGGAAAGCGTCCATAGGTCGCGAAATTGTCTTGGTAAATCCCTTTCTCGAGAGGCAGCTCGGCGATGGTCCAGAGGCGATCCCAGGAGGAGGTGAAAGTCGGCAAGTGGTCATCGTCAAAATACAGCTCCACATAGAACCCGAGCACTCCGGCGGGATCGGCGGTGAATGGAATCTTTAGCTCGGAGCGGGGGACCACGCCGTAGTCGAGGGGATCAATATCCACCGCGAGGCTCGCGCGCCCCACCTCCTCATCGTTTTCTTGTGAAAAGCCGGGGTGATCGCGGCGCACCACACCGGTCACTGTCCCGGAGAGCGGATAGACCGAGAAGAAGCGCACATGAGCGTTCAAGTCGGCCGCCCCGGTCGCCCCTGCGACCTCGGTGATCCGCGCTCCGTTGGCGTCCGTATAAAAGAGTCGGTCAACCAAAAGCCCCGGCACGACGCTGTACTCCCCCGGCAAGAACTGCATGACCGACAGGATGTTGCCGGCGATCATCGCGTTCGGGTTCCAATCCGGCCACGATGCGTCGGGCCGCTCGAAGAGAAAGTCCAATGTGAACGCCGGGCCAAGCGCCCACAGCCCATCATGGTAAGCGGCCCAGTACTCTTCGGTGGCCACCGCCGACTCCTGCAGGCGTTTGAGCTCCCGTGGGTCGGAGGCCGCTCCCTCGATCCCCAGATATTGGGTCACGAAGCCCGCCGCCCACAGCGGCAAGACCTGCCTCGGCGGTCTGTCGATCATGCTGCGCAAGAACGTCTTGGCGCCCTCCCGATCAAAATGGCCGAGATACTGATGGGCGAGCCCCAGAAGCTCCTCGAGTTGATGGAGCGCCAGCGCGCAGTCGGTGTCAGGGCGCCCCGCCAACGGAGCACCGGTCTCGCAGTACCAGCCGAAGATCTCCCGCAGCCGCGTTTTTGCCGGCGCGCCGTCCATGAAGAAGTCAAACAGCAGATCAATCACGCTATCCCAGTCACCCAAGATGAGATCGCCAAAGTGCTCAAAGAGGCTCTCCTGCTCACCCATCGGGCCATCTTCATGCCCCGGAAACAGGTCTATCATCCCGAGCGGCGCCGAGGAGACCATCGCGGGCGCGATGAACCCCTCGGCCGACGCGTCCGAGGCGATATGTGCCAGGTGCCCAAGCGCAAAGAGCTTGAAGTACGGGTTGTCATCGGGACCAACGCTGTCCAGAAGCGCCAGTGAGAGGGAGCGCGAGTGGCCGAACGTGAGTTCATCCAGGGCCCATTGCAGATCCGGCGCGATCGATCCCAGAGCGACATAATCGTAGGCCATCGGCTCGAGAGCCAGCGCGGCCCACTCCGGATCCTCAGCGGCCAACGAATCGAGGGTCTGGACCGCTTCGAAAACATGTACTCCGGGACCCGAGGCATGCGACGGGGTGATCGAAGCGAATGGCAGAAGTAAAGCCGTCACCCATACCCACCGCCAAGGCGAAACCGCACCTCCGCGCGACACACCGCGGATGGCCGAAAGAAACGACCGAGTCTCATGGGCGGCTCGTCGAGGTCGGTTCCGGCTTAAGCTCGCACTGTCCGGTGAGGCACACCGGAGCCCGCAAAAGGAGGCGTTTGGCCGTCGGTTACCAAGCATGATTTCTCTCAGCGCTCCGCAAAGGGGAGAATTCTACGAGTCGGTTGGAGCGAGCCGCTCGCGAAGTGGCGAGAGTATACACCAGAATCGCATGGCATAATCCGTTTTGTTGCGCAGCACCACCCGTTGGAATAGGCTGACCTCTTGGGAGATCGAATGTCACCCCCTCCCCCACACACACGGGAGTCAAAATGTTCACTCGCGCCTTGGTTCCAGTGGGCCTCAATCTCCGGCAAATCTCATGGGTCACATGGTCCTTGAGCCTCCTTTTCACCCTCGCGGCCTTCGGCTGTGAAGAGGAGCCGCTCACCGCCCCCGACGCGTTCGCCACCCCCCAACCGGAGTCAGACACTCAGGGCGGGTCAGAGACCCCCCAACCGGACCCGGTGCCGTGCGACGCGCTCCAGGGAACCTGGCAGCTCGCGCTGTGCAATGAACCGGCCGGCACGGCGCA
The DNA here is from genome assembly GCA_003559575.1 of Bradymonadales bacterium. Taxonomy (GTDB): domain Bacteria; phylum Myxococcota_A; class UBA9042; order PWKZ01; family PWKZ01; genus PWKZ01. Next base: position 10,587 of record PWKZ01000264.1, read on the forward strand.
GCTAGTGCCGGCCGGCTGCGAGTTTACCCTCATCTCAAAATCGCCTTCGATCGCCAGCGGCGGCGGGGAGCTCGTAAACGGGCGAGAGCTTCAGATGCACCTCCAGACTCCCAACTACGGCGTCGTTCAGTGTGTCGCCGAGATGAGACCTGCCAGCTTCAGCGGCTTGTGCGACCTGGAGATCGGCACCTGCTCCCTGGAGGGGGTCCGAGCGCATTAGCCCCCAATCAAGCCGAACCCCCTAATGGGAACTCAGATTATTTGCCCTCACCATGCCGGATATGTGACACTGGTGTGATTAGCCGGATCGGCCACCGGCGGAGAGGACTCGTCCGGCCATGGCCCATGACTCGCAACCGCTCGTCGAACCTCGCTCGTCAATAGACCCAAGCCTCGAAGGCTATCTCTCGGCCGACGAGGTGGCCGAGCTGCTCGAATGGCTCGCAAGCGAGATCCAAGACGGTGAACTGCGAATCACCAGTGCCCATCCGGAGCGCGGCGAACAACACCTGTGCCTCGAACTCGACTCTCGGTTACGCTCGCGTGTCACCGCCAAACAAACCGAACACCGCGGTCGACTCAAGCTATCGCTCGACTGGGAGGCGATCACCTATGGACCACTTGAGATCGTGGTCGACTGAAACGGGTACGGAAGAGCTGCTGCTCGACACCCTCCAGACGATGCGCCGCACCGTGTCGCGCCAGGTGCGAAACTCCCTGCGCGCCTTCCATCAACGGGACGCCGGCCTCGCGAACGCCGTCATCATCAAGGACGGCTATGTCGACAACTTGAACTCGCAAGCCCAAAGCCTGGCCCACCGTCTCGACACCGCGGGCTCCACCCAGGTGGCGCGGTGCGGTTGGACCATCGCCGCCAACCTCGAACACATCGGTGACTACGCCGTCAACATCGCCAAGCAGCACGCCTACCGTATACAAGACGGGTTCCCCATCGGCACCAACCCACTCAAGATTTATCGTCGCCTCATCATAAACGGCCTGCGACTCGCGATGAACGCGTTTGAGCGGCGCAGGATGCGTGAAGCCTTCGCGGTCTGCCGCCTCGAGGAAGAGATCGATCAGCTCTACGCTGCTGATCTGGCCTGCCTCCTCGAACACATGGGCGAAGGCGGAGAGAAGGCGCGCGACGCACTGACCTGGGCGTTCGCGGCCAAGAACATGGAGCGCATGGGCGACATGCTGCTCAACATGGGCGAGGCGATCCTCTCGATGATCTTCGGCGACAAGCTCAAGCTCGCTCACCTGCGCACCCTGGAGGACCTCCTCCCCACTTCGCGAATCTCCACCACCACCGTCCACGGCGGCATTAGCGGCGCGCTGGTGGCGCTCGTCGAGGAGGACGACAAGCGATACATCTTCAAGGGCGGCGGCGGCGCCAAGCTTGCGCGGGAATACGAGAACCTCATCCGCTGGAGTCGGGAGGTCCCTGGAGTCACCCCGCGAGTAATCCGCGCACCGGCCAGCGATCCTTCCGCCGGCATGTTGTTGGAGTTCATCCCGGGGCCAACCCTCGAGGACGTGGTCCTGCGACACAATGAACCACTCGACCGCCCACTCGCACTCCTGATGGCCCTCGTGGAGCGTGTCTGGAAAAGCACACTCTTTCTGGAGCCCTCGCCAAGTTCATTCGTCAGACAAATCGATGACCGGCTTGGAGCGTTGTTCGACCTGCACCCGGAGTTCAAAAAGGTCCGCGCCCGCGAGCTTCGCTTGGGCTCTCAGGCTTTCCCCAGCCTGAAGGCGATGCTCGCCGAGGCGGCGGAGCGCGAGGCGACCCTCACCTGTCCGTTCAGCGTCTTGCTCCACGGCGACTTCAACCTCAACAATCTTCTCGTCACCACCGCACCCAAATGCGACCCGCCCACCTCCGGCGGAGAGAATGAGGGGCGTTGCGTGCGCGCGGTCGATGTGGGGCGCACCGGCTACGGAGACCCGGCGCAGGATTTGAGCGTCTTGATGGTCTCGTGTGTCCGCCACCCACTCGCAATGCAAAACGTGCCCGGCCGCGCGCGCTACTTTTATTCGGCCATCGAAAAACGAGGCAGCGAGCTCGCCATGAGCCTGGGCGATCCCAACTTCAAGCCACGGCTCAAGCTCGGCCTCGCGCGATCATACATCACGTCGGGCCGCGTGGTGCGCGACTCCGAGCAAGCGCGCCTCCTGTTTTTGCGAGGGATAAGGCTACTCGAGGAGTTTCTGGGCGTGCGGCACCTCAATGAGGAGCAATCGTGAAAAAACGACCCCATGAGATAAGCCATGTGGGGATCATTCCACGCGACGAAGTGGCGCGGCAGCTCAAGGAGCTGGCCCACGGCGTGCGTTCGGGCGAGCTCCGGTTGCGATTGCACGATCAAGATCTTCAACTCCTCCCCCGAGGGCAGATGCTCACCAAGCTGACCATCGAGAGAGGGATCTGCCGGGGACGCCTACTGTTAAAACTCGACTGGGACGAGAGCGATCCCGACTGACACCTCAGGAATCCCCTTGAAAACAATCTCACTGCCAGTACTCATCATTGCGCTCGTGGGACTGTCGGCACCCGGCCACGCGACCCATCCAACTCCCCCTGAAGGATTGGACGGCGACGAGAGCGCTCCCCCGCATCGACTCATCGAGGAGGCGGCGGTGGCCTTGCGCTTCGGCGAGCTTCAGCGCGCCCACAAGCTTTCGGAGCGCGCGCTGGCCGCTCTTGACCGCGACGCCTCGCGCACAGCCGAAACCACCTCCGGCGAGAGCGCGGCGCGCTACATCATGGGACTCGCGGCGGCCGGGCGCAGCGACCACGATGAGGCCGAGCGTCTATTCGAGCCCGCCACGACACCCGGGGGACCGCACAGAACGGGCGCGTTGCTGGCGCGCGCCCGTTCGCTAAGCGCCCTCGGCCAAGGCCGAGAGGCGCTGGCCCTGCTGAGCGCGCTCCCGCAAGGTGTTTCCACGGGCGAGCGACGGTTCGAGTTCGCCTTCGGGCGGGCCGACGCGTTCGCCGTCGCCGAGATGTGGCCCCGGGCGCGACGGGCTTACGACGAGCTGTTGCGGCGATTTCACCCTCGGCTCGACCAGAGCCGTGCGTTACTCGGTCGAGCACACGCCGAGCGCCAAATGAAGGCCGGAAGCGAAGAGTCGACCCTCAGGCGATTGGCGCTCGGCCACCCCGAGACCATCCACGGCGAGATGGCTTTGCGCCTGCTGATGGCCCCCGAGGAGGTCGCCGCTCTCGGCCCCATCGAACCTTTCACGACGGCCCCGGTCTCGACTCGCGCACTCAGCGCGATCGAACAGCGCCGCCGCATCTTCGCGCTCTACGAAGCGCGCGAGTACGAGGCCGCCGCCACCGGGCTCGCGGCGCTACTCGTCCGCGAGCCCGACGACCACGAGGTGCTGATTGCGCTGGCGCGCTTGCATGGGATGATTCTGCGCGACGATCTCGACTCGGCCATCACCCATCTCCGCACCGTCCTGGCCGGCGGCGAAGGGCCGTATACGGCGGAGGCCGAATGGCGACTCGTCATCGTACTCGGCGGCGCGGGGCGTTTCGAAGAGGCGCTTGAGCTTGCCCGCCACAGCCTCGAGTCCCGGGAGGAAAACGAGTTCGCCACCAGCCTGGCGTTTCGCAAGGCGCGCCTCTACCACGAGGCCGGCGATGCCGCGCGCGCCCGACGTGCCTTCGCCGATTTCGTCGCGCGCGAGCAACCGCGCCGGCGCACGATGTTCGAGTGGTTCGTCGGCTGGGCCGCGTTTCGCGGGGGAGACTATCGCCAGGCGATTGAGGATTTCCGACCGCTCACGGATCACCCAAACATCCTGGTGGGCCCCAAAGCGCTATACTGGACCGCAGTGGCGTGGAAGCGGCTCGAACAAGCCGAGAGAGGCGTCCCACTGCTCGAGCGGGTGCTCGACCGTTACCCCCTCTGCTACTACTCGGTGCTCGCGCAACGCAAGCTCGCTGAGTTGGGCCATGAGCGGACCTTGCCCGGGATCGATACAGTGCGAACACCGCCGCCCTATGAGTCCACTCAAGAGATGTGGAGCTATCTCACCGAGGCCGCTCCGGCCGGGCGCCGACAGTTGAAGGAGCTTTACTGGCTCACCGCCGTCGGCGATGCACCCGAGGCCCGCGCGCTCCTGAACGATATCGCCCCGCGGCTGGAGCGCGTGCTGCCGCGCGACCAATTTGTCTCGGTTCGACAGACTCTGTTCGATCTGGTCGAAGCGCCCCACAATCTTCGGCTGGAAGCCTACCGCCGCCACCGCCGAGAACTCTTGCACCCCCCGCGTGAGAGAGAGTCGGCGCAACGCTGGCGCGCCATCTACCCGCGCGCCTACCGGCGACTCGCAGCGGCGGCGGCCGAGCGCGAGCCAGACATCCCCGAGCTGTTACTTTACAGCGTGATGCTCCAGGAGAGTCGCTACAAGCGCTACGCCATCTCCTCGGCGCCGGCCTACGGGGTGATGCAGTTCCTCGAGAAGACCGGCCGCCGGGTAGCGGTCGAGTTGGGCTTGCCCTACGGCCGAGACCGGCTTTTGGAGCCGGCCTACAACATCCGCCTCGGAGCCAGGTATCTGGCCGCGCTGCGGCGACGCTATCGAGGCCAGCTCCCGCTGGCGATCGCCGCCTACAACGGCGGCCCGCGGCTCATGGACGCACACCTGGCACGCTTCGGACACTTGCCGATGGAGGAGATGATCGAGGAGATCGCCCGCCACGAGACCCGCAACTATGTCCGCAAAGTGCTCGATCATTACGTCCGTTATGTGGCACTCTACCTCCCTCCGGGAGAGCGCAAGGCAGCCATCGAGGACGCGTTCCCGCGCACCCTCGACCCCACCCACGCATCTCATCCCGACTATTGAGCCCCCCCCGCAGAACGGCCTAATTCCCCATCAAATCGAGCACCGAGCGCGTCGAAACGGGGTGAGCTGCAAGGAAGCAAGCCGATTTGAGCGCAGTCCAACGCAGCGTCTACGTCGAGCATCAAATCGGTGAAGCTGA
>PWKZ01000198.1 GCA_003559575.1 Bradymonadales bacterium
GAAACAAACCGAATCGGGCGCAGGCGTAGCAGCGCTACGTTGAGCACCGATTCGGTGCAGGTGACGCCGCAGTTGGGCCTGAATCCGCGCGCGAATGCCGGTGCAGGTGGGGGATTAGGGAAGAGGTTGTTGCCTTGTGGGGCTCGATTCTGCAATCTGACGAGAGATGGGGGGCGTGTTGACGCCATCCTCGCGGAGAGCCTGATGCCCGAGAGACCGCTTCGAGTCGTCGTGTTGGTCCCGCCGTTGCTGCTGGGCCACGACTTCATCGACTATCCCTGGTTCGCCAATTTGGGCGCACTCCATACGGCGGGGCTTCTCCGCGATCTCGGCCACGACGTGACATTGCTCGACGCCCTGTCCACTTACGGCGCCGGAGTCTATCCGTTCGAGCGCGGGGTTCGGCTGTGGGGGGTGCCTGTTCCGCGTCTCCTTGCGCCCCTGGATCGGGCCCTCGCGCGCGGCGATCACCCACCCGAGGTGGTTGTGGTGCATCACTCCCCGTTTCTGTACCCCGAGCAGCCAAGCAGCCTCTTCGCGGCGGTGCTCCGCGCCGTCCGCGAGCGTTTGCCGGCGAGCTGCGTGATCCTCGACGACGGCTACCTCGGTACGATGCACTACCTTGACCATGATCGCGCGGCTTTGCTCGCGCGTCATGATGAGCTCGACTACGTCTGTCAGTACGAGACCGACCACGTCTTGCCGGAGCTTCTGGAGCGCATCGCCGCCGGTAACGCTCCTCCAAGAGAGTCCCCGGCCGTGGCCCGGGTTTTTCGCCAGGAGCGCGCGGTTGCGCTCGACGAGCAGTCGCCGCCCGCCTGGGAGCTGGTCGATGCCGCGAGCTACTCTCATTTCCTCAAAGAGGCTTTCGATCACTCGCGGCGGCCCAACCCGTTTCGGATCGCCCCCGACACACGACCGCTCGTCACCAGCCGAGGGTGTGCTTACGACTGCACCTTTTGTTCGGCCAACCCTTATTTACGCCGGAGCCCGAACCCATTGGAGACCTCCGGCGGTCCACGCTTCAGGGCGGTCCCACTCGAGGTTTTGCGCCATGAACTGCGCGAGCTTCGCCGGACCCAGGGAGCGCATCACGTGGCCGTGCTCGATCAGGTGGCCAACCTCCGCCGGGATTTTACGGGGCTGCTCGATCTCTTGGCCGAAGAGGAGTTTGTCTACGACTTCCCCAACGGGCTGCGCGCCGATCATCTGAGCGAGGATCACCTGGCTCGGCTGAAGGGGAAGATCGGCACGCTCTCAATCTCGGCCGAGAGCGGCTCTCAGGAGGTACTCGATCGGATCGTCAAGAAAGGACTGCGCCTCGAGGAGATCGAGCGCGTGGCGCGCTCGGCGGCGGCGCTGGGGATCCCGGTGGTGGTTCATTTCATGGTGGGTCTGCCGGAAGAAGGGCGGCGCGATGTGCTCGCGACCCTTGAGTTTGCGCGTTCACTTCAAGAGCGCTACGGCGCCGAGCCGCTGGTGAGTTTCGCGACTCCGATGCCCGGCACCAAGTTGTATGCCCGCTGCCGTGAGCTTGGGCTCGAAGAGCGCGCCGAGGCGCGCGATCCCACTTTGCTGGTGCAGCACGCGGCGGCGCTCGACAACCCTGAGTTCACGGCCGGCGAACTCAAGACTGCGTTGCGCGTATTTCGGCGCCACATGCGCGCCGCGGGCCCCAAGAAGCTGATTGTCAATATGACCTATCGGTGCAACAACCACTGCTCGTTTTGTGCGGTGGGCAACCCCGAGTGCGCGAGTGCCATCGTGGCCGATCCCGGCCCCCGGGGGGCCGAGGGGGATTCCCCGCGCGCGATCCAGGTTGGTTTGGAGCCGGTGGCACGCCGGGACGCCGCACCCGCCGCGATAAGACGCGCGCTCAACGAGGCGCGGGCCGATGGCGCGACATTGCTTGACCTGGACGGCGGCGAGCCGCTGCTCCACCCGCATCTGGTTCCCTTGATTCGTTATGCGCGGCGGCTTCAGTTCGAGCGCATCACCGTCACCACAAACGGCCGACTGCTCACCTACGACGAGACTGTCTGCACACTGATGGCCTCGGGCCTCCACGCGCTCCTGATCTCGTTGCACGGCGCCGACGCACGGGTCCACGAGGCGCTTACCAACGCCCCGGGCAGCTATGCCGAGACGCTCACGGGGCTCAAAAACTCGCTGCGACTCATGGGGCCCGGGTTCGGGCTGGGGGTCAACACCACGGTCACGCGAACCAACCTCGGGCAGTTGATGACCATGGGCGAACAGTTGAGTCGGTGGGCGGTGCCCCAGTGGAACTTACAGCTCGTGACCCCGTTCGGGCGCGCCGGCGCCGACGCGGTTCCCGGCGAGGAAGCGTTGCGGGCCTCCCTGCCACCGCTTCTTGAGCGATACGGCCGGCGGCTGCGGATGGCGGTGGTGAACGCGCCGCCCTGTCTCTTGCCGGGTCTCGAGCACTTCGTCGCGGCGGATCTCGGTAAAATCGACCGCCGAATGGTGTTCGTGACCAACGATGAGGTCAATCTGGCTGATTACTTGAGCAAGTGTCGGGCGCACACGGCCCGCTGTCGGGTGTGCCTCTGCCGACCGGTGTGCGCCGGCGAGTATCGCTTTAGAGGGGGTTGAACAGGGCGGCATGGGAGAGCACGGTGGAGACGCCGTCCTGTTTCTCGACCCCGCCCAGCAACAACACGTGGTTGGATTCGAGCAGCAGGGCGCGATGCAGGACGCTCGGCCGGAGCATCATCTCCGCGGCGGCGCCGAGCTTGACCTCGCGCCGGGTCTCGCGGCGGCCGTCGTCGTGCACGATCTCGACATCGTCCTGGTACAACACCTCCGGCAAGCGTGTGTCGCAGGTGGCGGCGCTCATGTCGGCGCAGCCGCCGGCGATGAAGAGCGTGTTGCCGGGAAGCTTGGTGGTGGTGTGCGCGCCGCGCGGATTTTGGAGCCGGAACGGTACGTTTTGGCGCCAGCAGTCCGAAAACTCCTGCTCGGGTGCGAGATTGCGGATGCAGCCGATGTCGAGTGCGCCGAGTTGATCGACGGCCGTTGATTTGTTGAGGTCGGAGAAGCCGCCGACCAGATAGAGGAACTGGTGATCCGGGACCCAGGTGGCGGTGTGCAGAGTGCGGCTGGTGCGACGCTCCGGTTGATCGGAGGTAGGGGTCAACATCCAGTGCCTGCTCCCGTACAGAAGGCGCTCGGAGACGTTGTAAATCTCGAAATTATCGAGCACGCCGCGGGGGTTCTCACCGCCCATCAGGAAGACCAGATCAGAGCCGATGCCCGTGTCCGGAATAATCGTCGCGGTGTGGTTGTATCGCTCTGAGCCCAACCCGCCGTGGACAACTGCGCCGCGGGAAAGATCCCAAAGCTCCCAGGTGGTGCTGCCACCCTCGCCGCGGCCGCCGACCAGCAACACCTGGTTGTCGGCGGTGATCGGGGTCGCCGTGTGATAAGCGCGGGGGTGTTGCATCGGGGGGAGCCCGTCATAAAACGCGCGTGACTCGAGGTGGAACAGCTCGACGCTCGACATGGGGGTCGGGAGATTGTTGACGAGTGAGTACCCCCCAAAGATAGCGACGATATCCGTACCGCTACCGGGGTCGCGCAAGAGCGCCGCCTGGTGGAAAGCGCGCCGAGTCCCCATCCGCATCGGGGATCCCTGGAGGTCGAGCGCGTCAAAAGTGTTGGTGACCGGATCGAAGATCTCCGCTGTATCGAACACGTTCGCGATCATCTCTGGATCGGAGAGATCGGCGGAGTCATCCTGGAGGGTCGCGCCGCCCACGATGAGTACTCGACCGTCGGACAGGAGCGTGGTGGAGTGGCCCACCCGGCCGGTGGACATCTGGGTCGTGGCACGCCCCGGATTGGTGGTCGGCGCAAATGAGCCGGTGCGCATCATCATCACCGTAACCATCCGCCGGTCGGTACCGCGCCGAATGTTGAACAGGCCGGTGCGGCCCCGCGAGACGAGACTGGTTACCCAATGGCATGGGCCGCCCTCGATGTCGCAGGCCCCCGGTTGATCGCAGCCGGCGGCAGGTGGCGCCGGATCGCCCGGGTCGTCGCCGTTGTCCGGGTCGTCGCCGTTGTCCGGGTCGTCGCCGTTGTCCGGGTC
>PWKZ01000116.1 GCA_003559575.1 Bradymonadales bacterium
GCACTAGCTGCCGTTGTCGCACACTGGCAATCCGAATCAGGCGGCCTAACGCCCGACATGGGGTCCCCGGGGTGAGGTCGTCGGGAGGATGGTCCTATGGGGAAGAAAAGACAGAGCAACCGGGAGTACTCGGAGTCGGAGCGGCGTGGCGCCGTAGATCTCGCGGGAGAGGTGGGGTCGACGGTGGCCTTCGAAGGCGCTCGGCATCCCGGTGGGGACCCTGACGTACTGAAGGGGTGCGGGACCGTGCGTGCGTTACAATCACACGACAACATCCTGGTCGCCTTGGACGGTGACGCTGCTGCCGATTAGCTCGGTGGCCATGCGACTCGCCTTGTCGAGGCGGTAGATTCGGACCGTGTCCTCCTCCTGATCTATGGTGTCCTCCACGACACGCCGGAGAGTTTCGTAGCGCTCGGACGAAAGCTCGCCTTCGAAAACGCTCTTCTGGACGGGTTCTAGAAAGCCGCATAGAGCCTTGTGGAGCCGAGCGCGACGGCGGTTTGCCGTTATGTCGTAACAGAGCACGAGGTACATCGCGGGGCCTCCTAACGAACAACCACCGGGCGGTATTTCTCGGCCTCGCCCGTGAACACACGGCTCATCTGGTAGCACTGCAACAACAACAGATCGCGAAATGTGCGCCGATCCCCACTCGTGGGATCCACCGCGCGCTCCCCGAGCCGCTTGCCGAGGGCTCGCAGGAGAATCCGCCGGCCGGTCTCATTGAGATGGACGGCCGGCCCCGCCTCCCCATCCTCGCTCGGTTCCGGGGGCTCGCCGCCGGCGAGTAACTCCTCGGTCAAGTCGTCGCGCGGGTTTTCGAAATCCGTTGGCCTGAGCTGGCGGCGATTGACGAGACGCAGCACCACCGTGTCCACGACCGGGGCTCGAAACTCCTCGAGGAGATCGAGCGCCAGCGCGGGACGCGCCACCGCCGGCTGATGCAACACTCCCAGGGCGACATCGAGCCCCGCGCGATGGATGGCGGACTCGAGCCGTGAGAGGAGAAGCACATACCCGAACGACAAGCAGGAATTCACGGGATCGCGCGGTGGACGCCGAGTGCGCTTGGTGAACGAGAAATCCGGGTTGAGGATGGTTTGCCCGAACGCACCAAAGTAGATTGCCGCCGCGTCCCCCTCATACCCCATGAGCCGCGCGGTGGCGTCCGCCGAATCAATCCGGCGCTGAATGGACCGCAGCCGCAGGAGCGCTTCGGCCAGCCGCGGAGCCTTACGATACTGCTGCGCGCGCAGCAAGACGTTGCGTTGGTTGCGCACCTTGCCGAGCACGATCGCGCGCGCCACCTCGAGGGCTCTCGTGTCGTCCACAACAAACCCCGCTTGCGCCGCGCGCTGCGTCCCGGTCCGGCTCGTTGGGCCAAGCAGTCTTCCCCGATAGCGTCCGGCTTTTGAGAGAAGAACAACGTCGATGCCCCGCTCAAGGGCCATCGACAGCGCGGCCGGGGTGATGGCAACCTGGCCGATGAGGAAAATACTGTCGATTCGCTGCGCTCGCAGGCGCTGCGTCGTCTCTCCCTTCCGCCGCAACGCAAACCGCTCCCCTTCAGCAGCCACGATCACCGTGGGATCGGTCACGGTCAGCGTCGTCATTTCTTCTGCTGCGAGTTGAACGTCTCAACATCGCTCATGGCCGCCGGCACCGCGCCTTCAGGCGGGGTGCCTCCCTCGGGCAGCCAGATAAGCTCGCGCGTGTTCTTCTGCTGAAGCCAGAAAAAGCTCCCGGCCTCATCGTCCGCTCCCCGCGGTGCGCTCTCTGGAGGAGCCCCCTTCTCGGCGGGTTCGGCTTCCTGCGAAGAGGGGAAGTGTACGATCTGCCCGCTGTCGGGCGCGCCCGCCTCCCCCACGGCGGCGTCCGCGCCGTGGGCCGCCACGCGCCGTGCAGCCGGCGCGGACAACAAGTGCAACGCCGGGCTCGGATAGCGATCGGGCGCAAACGGGAAGACGCAATCACAACGAGTCTCTTCGCGAATCCGGCTCGTGCGTTGGCGCATCTTGCGACACGACGCCGGGCTCCCGCTCAACGGGCGCTGGAGAAACATGTCGGGGCCCACATCAACGAGCCGCTGGAGCAGGAAGTTAACGCCGCGCGCGCCGGGCTCCGAGTGGCCGAGCGTGTGTACGAGCGCGAGCTGTTCGTCGCGAGTCAGGCGCTTGTGGTCGAGCGCCTCCTGGACCACGGCACGAAGCAGAGCGCAGCGCGCCAACACATGCGCGACGGTGGGATCACGCTCGAAATCCTCCGCGGTCCAGGGGGCCAGGATCTCCGTCGGTGCCCCTTCCTGGGCGCCGGCACAATCCTTCGCCGTGCGACGATCCAGGGGCAAGATCTTGCCGTAGCCACGAGCTTCGAGACCGGCGGTGATACGCCGAAACGCCTCGGTACCGGCCCGCTCGATGCCATGGAGAGCCGAGAGAGGTGCGGGGATGGTGCTTCCTTCCGCGTCCAGTAGAGTCGACGGTCGCCCGGACCGGCGATGAATGCCGAGCGGCAGTTTGATGAGATTGCCGAGCTTCCGGCCACCGCCTCGTTTCGGTTGCCGGGGGAAAAACTCGAATGACAAATCGGCGCTACGTAGCTCGGCCAAGTGGACGAGAAGAAGCTGTCCGAAACGGTGTACCTCGCTCGCCGGAAGCGGCTCCGCGAAAAAGCCCCAGACATGACGTCCCTTGTAACCGCTGTTCTCGAGCAACACGGGCAGGCCCAACGCGCGGATGGACTCTGCGCAACGCACCCCGGCCTCTGCCACCGCCTCTCTAAGCGCTATGGCGCGGGCGGGATCTTCATGCGCGGAGTCGAGAGCGGTCTGGGTGATGTCGATGTCGAGCGCGAAGAGAGACACTCGGCCGTCAGCACGGATTGGGTACACCCCCAATGTGACGTTCCCGAGCAAATGGTTGCGGAGAGTGGCAACCGTGAGAGGCTCCCAGACGGGCGACCACCCGACGGCGCGGTCGCGCCCGACCCACTGGCGGGCATAGACATCCTCACGACCGGAGAAGAGTCCCATGAAGCGGGCCACATCGGCATCATCGGCAATGAGCACCCCCGCCGCGAGATCGTCCTCTTCCTCCCCCGACGGCATCGCACCACCGCTTTCCGACCTGAAGAGCGACACCACCTCGAGGAGGTCTTCCTCATCCGCCCCGGCTTCGCGCGCCTTCTCGATGAGCGCCGCCCCGTCCCCGCGATCCGAGGCCACGGTGGCGACGATGGTCAACGCTTCGAGATGTGCAGGGGCGACCGCCAGGACCTGTTCGGCGAGGGCGAGGGCTTTCGAGGGCTCGCCCCGTTCCAGATGATGCTGCGCGAGGGCGGTGAGCACTACCGGTGAGCCGTCGTCCTCGCGAGCCGCACGAAGCCAGAGCAGGAAGGCATCATCACTCCGGCCGACCTCTTCGCAAAGCAGCGCAAGCTCGACGAAATCCCCGCGCCTCTTCGCGCCAAGCGCCTCCACAACGACCCGTTGGGCTTCCTCCTGTTGCCCCATGTTCAGAAGTTCCCGTACTTGTGTCAGCCGCCTCTGTTCGCCCATGGGAGTCCTCCCTCTGTTCAACGAACTGATTATTCGCTACACTCTCACGGAATAAGACGTTGTAGCTGCCGCAATCTGACACTAGCGGCTCAAAACCAACGCGGAAAACAAGTGAACAGCCGTAGCTCATTGAAATCATTAAGAGCTAAAAGTATGAAGCATCAAACATTTTGCAAACACAAACAACATAATTACAACCACTTGCAAGTGAGCCGGGAGGTTCCGCGCCGCTCGTGCCCAAAAAAGCCGGTGATTTTGCAATCCACCAGAATATCGATTATTGTTTCAGTCGGTTCCGCCCTAGGGGAAGAACGACCGTCCCCGCTTGTGAGGGGATTGAGACCTCCAATAGTTAATCTGGTGAAAACCAGCTTCCATCTGGAAGAACGACCGTCCCCGCTTGTGAGGGGATTGAGACGGCACTCCGCGAGACCCAAGGCTAAATCGGTGTAGACCCGAAGAACGACCGTCCCCGCTTGTGAGGGGATTGAGAGGACGCGGCGTAGCCGCGCCCGGGTTGCCAGGTGTACGA
>PWKZ01000268.1 GCA_003559575.1 Bradymonadales bacterium
GCGATTCGGGTGATTTTGCGGCGTCACCTTCACCAAATCGATGCTCGACGTAGCGCTGCTACGCCTCCGCTCGATTTGGCTTGTTTCCTTGCACTTGCACCCGCCTCACTCCCCTCGGTCCTCGGACGCGGAAAGCGATCCCCTCGGTCCACGGACAGAGTGGAGGATTGAGGGCTGCTCATGTGTTTCACCTTTGTTTTGCTCTATGATGGGACACGTGTTCCACGACCCGGGAGGACACCTCATGGGACAGACTCGCGCGCTCGCAATCGTGGCTCTCTTGACTCTCCTCTTCCAGCTCGGGGGCGCCGCGGACAGTTCGGCGGATCAGCCGACACCCGCCGAAGACCCGCAGGAGACCACCGCCGAGGGCGACGAGGCCTCACAGGCCCCCGCTCCCGAGGCCGCCGGGGAGACTCGAGAAGCCCCGCCGCCGAAGTCGCCGGACCCGATCACCGCCGCGAGCTGGGGGGAATCGGTGGGGTTCGCGCCCGACCTCGACGGCGCGCCGGGGGCGGGCAGCGAGATCTCGGCCGCGAACCTCGAAGAGTGGGAGCGTTTTGTCCCCGAAGGGGTCGCGAAGCTCGTCGAGTCGTTCGCGCTCCGCCTCCCTATTTCGGACTACCAGCCGGTCCACCCGTCGCGCGGCTATATCAAAGCCACCAACCGTTACAGGGGCGAGCCCACGCTTTTGCCGGATCACACCGATGCGCGCGCCCAGGGGATCGAGAACTACACGGCCGGCCTGCCGTTCCCGCAGCCGCAAAGTGGACGCGAGATCGCATACAACTACGTCCTCGCCTACCGCGGCGACGACGGCACTTATCACTACGGCGTCTACTGGATCTCAGCCGACCGCGGCGTGACGCGCTGGGAAGAGTGGCGCTGGGAGTTCATCCGCCGCGCTCAGTTCCGCACCGACCTCGATCCGATCCCGGCTTTTCCGAACATGGAGGAGGACGAGATCGCCGGCATGTCGCTGTCCTACGCCGTCTCGCCCCAGGACAAGAGGGGCTACGCCTCGCTCTACCACGGCAAGGTGGTCCCGGAGGACATCAGCGCCTGGGTCTACCTGCCGCCGACCCGCCGCGTGATGCAGGTGGTGGTCGGGACCAAGGGCGACGCCTGGAACTCCACCGACCTGCTCTACGAGGACATCGGCGGCTACACCGGACACCCCGAGTGGATGGAGTGGAAACTCCTCGAGAAGCGCACGATCTTGGCGCCGGTCCACGCCGAGATCCCGCACGGCAAACAGGCGCTCAGGGAGGCCTTCGACTTCAACACCTGGCCCCACTGGAACCTCCGCGCCAAGTGGGAGCCGCGACCGGTCTACGTGGTCGAGGCCAGACCGCGGCTGACCGACTACCCCTACAGCCGCATGCTGGTCTACTTCGACGCTGAAACTTTCTTCATCCCGGTGAAGGTCGCCTGGGACCGCCAGGGGCGCCTCTGGAAGGTCTTGATCAACGCCTCGAACGCTTCGCCCGACATGGACACCCAGCCGCTGCAGGTGGGCACGGCGCTCGCGGTCGACCTGCTCTCCCGCCACGCGACCGCGTTCCCGGCCTACGACTTCCGGGCCAACGTCGGCCATCAACCGTCTGATTTCACCGTCACTCGCCTGAGACGCCTCGGACGCTAGTCGGCCTTCAGCGACCGGCGGAGGTTGGCGCGCGCGGCGGCGATGGCGTCGCGACGCTCGAGGATCAGGGGCGCCGGATCAAAGGCGGAGGTGCTCTTGAACGTGCCCCCCTCGCTCATGTAGCCGCCGCTCTCGGGAGTGAGCTGTCTCACCCAGGTGAAGGCGTCGTAGGCCTCGCTGTAAAGTACATCCTGCGAGCTCCTCAACCCCAAGTGCGGCCGTTTCACACAGTCGCTGCTCGGGCGCCAGGTGGAGACCTGGTACTCCGTGATGGGAGCCGACTCGAGGGCCCGCGACAATGCCCACGGCTCGGCCGGGAGATCGTAGATCTCCCCTCCATAGCGAATGCGACTGTTCGGACCGTAAGCCGGAGTGGTGGAGTAGATCCGCCCGGCCGTGACCGGATAATCCGCGTCCAGGCGCGCCGCGGCGCTCGCAAATCCGTCCCTCTCGCTCTCAACCTTGGCGGTGTGGGCGGCCCCCATGTGAGAGTAGATCAGGAAGCTCTCGTCCGGCAGGTAGGTGCGATAGACGAAGTAGATGAACTCCTCGCGCCGCGAGAAGAACTCGTATTGCAGCGCCGGAGAGAGCCGCTGAAGCGCACCGGAAGAAGTCACCGCGCTCAACCAGACGGCGTTGGTGTACTGCACGAACCACTCGCAGTCGTCCGAGTCCCCAAGCTCGTCACAAATCGCGTCGCGGTGATCCAGCACGGAGTCTCGCCATTCGCGGGCCTCATTCCGGTCGACGCCCCCCCAGCGGCTGACAGCCGGCAGAGGCAGAACATGATCGCGCGTCTCGCTCAGCTCGTCGCTCAGCCGCTCCACCACCCCCACCGCCGAGCTGGGCAGCATGGGTATGTCGGCCCCAAACACGAACAGCGGATAGCCGGCATAGGTCAACAGCCGCGCCCGCTCCACCAGGGTGCGGATGAACATCCCCCGGGGGAGCCGCTCGAGCCACCCCGCGTCCCCCAGCATCCCACCGCCGGTGCGCACGAACTCATCGAGCGGCGCGCTCATGTCGACCCCGATCTCCATCGTCAGTGTGTTGACGCGGCCCTTGCGCACCAACAGCTCGAAGATGTCGGCCGACATTCGCCCCAGCTCGTGAGAGCCGTGGACCTCACCGAACATGAAGAGTTGCACATCGCCGGCGTCCAGCCCGAAGACCGTCACGTCCCGCTGTTTGAACGCCTCGCCATCACAGTAGAGGGGGACGGCGTAGTCCAGATAGTAGGCGGCGACATCTTCCGGGGTGCTCGGCTCGGGGGCCAGCACATCGCAGGCGA
Organism: Bradymonadales bacterium; assembly: GCA_003559575.1. GTDB lineage: Bacteria > Myxococcota_A > UBA9042 > PWKZ01 > PWKZ01 > PWKZ01. The sequence goes on from PWKZ01000268.1 coordinate 2,937, forward strand.
CGAGCTCGGGCAACAGCGCGCACGGCCCTCCCCCGGTGCAACCACATGAGTCCGTGTCACAAATGAGCCCAATCGCGGCGCAGCGCTCGGCGCAGAGCCCACCGCAGCCGTCCTCACCGCAGCAGCCCTCGCGGCAGTCCGGGATGCAGGGCTCGTGGCACGCGCCCTCACTGTCGGCGCAGACCCAGCCGAGCGGGCAGTCGCCACACGAGCCGCCGCAACCGTCGTCGCCGCACTCAACATCCGAGCAGTCCGGCACGCACTGGCAGCGCCCGAACATATTACAGACCTCATTGTCGGCGCACTCACCGCACACCCCGCCGCAGCCATCACCCCCACAGACCCGCGCGCCGCAGTCGGGAGTACATGCAAAGCAAACGCCATCGCGGGAGCAAACATGACCATCGCTACAGTCGCCACACGAGCCGCCGCAGCCATCGTCGCCGCACTCGCGCTCGAGACAGTCGGCGACGCAAGCGTCGATGGGCTCTACATCACTCGAGGGCGAGTCGATGTCGTCCGCTATCTCCACCTGGGGCGCCGGTGTATCGCTCGCGAGCAAGTCGGGAGGCGCGGCAGCGTGGGTGTCGTCGGCCCCTCCCGCGTCCGGGCGAGGCGCGGGCGCCGGTAAAGAGCCGTCACAGGAAACAATCTGGGCGAGGAGGAACAGAGAGACGAGAATGCGCATCGTACTAAAGAACTCTCCGGGGTGCAGCGTGAAAAGAGCCTCCGAGCGGGCGATCGCGCCCGTTTGCCGACCGAGGGACAACATATGTGCCGAGGCCGGTCCGGGTCAAGCTAGCGCAGCGGCCCCATAATCGTCGGTTAGTTATGATGAACGCCGCTAAGTGGAGGCGCGTGCATGTGCAAGGAAGCAAGCCGCTCTTAGGCGGAGGCCAACGCAGCGCCGACGCCGAGCACAAATTCGTCTGCAGGTGACGCCGCAGATGTGCGCGGATCCGCGCGCGAATCCCAGGATGGGCCGACGATTATGGTCCTCAATCCTCCACCCTTTTCCGGGATTCGGGAAGCGATTCGGGCACAATTGCGGCGTCACCTTCACCAAATCGATGCTCGACGTAGCGCTGCTACGCCTCCGCTCGATTTGGTTTGCTTCCTTGCACTTGCACCCGCCTCATTCCCCTCGGTCCA
>PWKZ01000089.1 GCA_003559575.1 Bradymonadales bacterium
CGCCTCGATGCGCGCTGCGCGCTGCGCCAACGCCTCGTCGACCTCCTCGCGTCCCTGACGGGCTTGGGCCAGCTCGTCCTCGAGCGCCTCGATGCGCGCTGCGCGCTCAGCCAACGCCTCGTCGACCTCCTCGCGTCCCTGGCGGGCCTGATTCAGCTCGGCCTCGAGCGCCTCGATGCGCGCTGCGCGCTGCGCCAACGTCTCGTCGACCTCTTCGCGTCCCTGACGGGCCTGATTCAGCTCGTCCTCGAGCGCCTCGATGCGCGCGGCGCGCTCAGCCAGCTCTCTTTCATGCTCCTCGGCGATGGAGCGCTCAACCTCGACGCGCCGCTCGAGCTCGTCGCGAGTCTTGAGGTACGCCTCCTTGAGTTTGCGCGCGTCACGGAGCAGGCGCTCGTGTTGCTCTCGCAGCGCTTCAAGCTCACTGTCATAGACATCACGCGCGACCTTGGCGGCCTCTTCCTTGGCCTCGAGCTCCGCCTGAAGCGCGGCCTGCGACTGCTCCAGCGCGGCGGCCCACTCGCGCAACGCCAACGTGTCATCGGAGGCCGGAGTCTTTGGTCTCTTGGCGGGAGCGCTCTTGCCTGCCGAGCCTTTCCTGTTGCTCATCCCTCGCACCACGTGTGAGACCGCCTCGGCGAGATTGATCTCTTCCGTCTGAGCGTCGAGCTGCACTTCCGTGATGTCGATCTCTTGGCTCTCTCCTTGCGCCTGTTGGCTGATACTGTCCGGCAGGAGTCTCAAAAACTCGGCGCACAAGTCATCCAACGAGAGTGGCTTTCGAAGATAGCCGTCGGCGTGCCCCGGAAAAGAGGCGTGCTGATCCAGGGTCGCTTGATCGGCCAGACCACTGACGACCAAGAGAGGCACCTCGTCTGCCTCCTTACGCAAAGTCCTCACCGCGCGAAAGGAAAACGGCCCCTTGTCCTGTTTGGCTGGGGGGGTGTCGATACAGAGAACGACGAGCGTCGCCTCGTTGGCGCCGAGCCACTCGAGCGCTTCGTCGGGACTCGACACCTGGTGAACGTCAAGAACGTCCGCAAGCCCGAGTTGTCCGAGTGCATTGCGGGCGACTTGAGGCGTTTGATCATCGTAATCCACGACGATTAAGTCATTACGAGCCATGCGATCGCCCCCCTCTACTCTGTCAAAGCTCGACCGAGAACAAGCCCCGGACCGAAGCAGATCCAATGATTTCAAAGTATTCACTCACGACAGGGCAGTGTAGGACAGCCCCCTGGCGGTGTCAACTTGAGCCCTGCCCATAATCGTCGGTTCGTTCTGAGGAGACCCGCTAAGTGGAGTCGCGTGCATGTGCAAGGAAACAAGCCGTTCTTAGGCGCAGTCCAACGCAGCGCCTACGGCGAGCACTAATTCTTCTGTAGGTGACGCCGCAGATGTCCGTGAATCCGTCCGCGTTTCCCAGGATGGCCCTGGGGGTGGCGGGTGAATGTCACCTGCGTTATAAGGAGTTTCGGGGCGCGGAGTTGTGTCTCCGCCATTGTCGGCGCTGGTTTGGATTGGGAGCGCGATGCAATTTGAGCGCGTTTTGGTCATTGCCAAGAAAACCGTCATCGATCGGTACGCCGGTGCGCGCCCGGATCCGAAGTTTGTTGAGCTTCTCCAGCGGAACGATCCCTTGGTGGCGCGCGCGCGTTTGACGCATGAGGCCCACCGGGACGCTGTGCGGCATATTACGGAGGTTTTGCGCGGCCGCGGACTTCGCTACAGGGTCGTTTTTGGCGCCTCCAAGCGTGCGGCGGCGGCTCACGACCTCGTTATCAGTGTCGGCGGTGACGGGACACTGCTGGATGCCGCCCATTGCGTGGTCGACCAGCCGGTGCTGGCCGTCAACTCCTTTCCGGAGACCAGCATCGGCTATTTCTGCGGCGCCACGATGGAGAACTTCGCCGCGCGGTTGGAGTCGATCTTGGCCGGCGAGGCCCGGGTGACGTCCTTGAACCGGATCGCGGTCTCCATCGACGACCGCCGCCTGCACTATCCTGCCTTGAACGACATCCTGTTTGCGCACACCGTCCCCGCCGCCACCACCAGTTACATACTCAAGGTCGACGGCCTCGAGGAGCAGCACCTGAGTTCAGGGGTTTGGGTCAGCACTGCCGCCGGATCGACCGCTGCCATCCGCGCCGCCGGAGGCGTGCGCCAGCCCATCGCCTCGCGTGATTTGCAGTACAAGGTTCGTGAGCTGTTTAGACCGCCGCAAAGCGACCATGAGTTGACCGGGGGGATCATCGCGGACAAGGTGGAGATCCTCTCCAAGACCTCCTCCGCCGCTGTCTTCATGGACGGCCATCGGGTTCGCTTTCGGGTCGGTTATGGCGATCTGGTGCGGGTGGAGTCCAATTCTCGACCAATGAGTCTCTACCTTTTCTCACGGCGATAGGCGGGCTTGTCGCGCGACGGATGGGGGCCGTTGATGAATCACATCGTCAGAGTGGTCTTGCTGCTGGCTGCCATTGTGCTCGGAATGCCACGCGCCTTTGTTACAGCCGAGACCCGCGGGTTGCGGCTCTCGGATCGCACGGTGGTCGAGGGGGACGACAGCCGGGCGCTCACCTGGAACCCGGCCGGGCTTGGGTTCCTCGATGGGCTCGATCTCCAGTATGTCCACACCGGGCTCGGAGGATCGCAAGCGGTCGGAGGAGGGGATGGTGTTTTTTTGGCGGCCCAGCTACTGGGGCCTCTGAGGATTGGCACCGCTTATCAATTCCTGATCCCGCCGGGCGGCGGCACCCGCGACTTTCGCTTCACTTTCGGCAGTGCGCTCGGGCTTGGTCGCGTGGTGTCATTTGGGTTCAACCTCCACCGCTTGACGAGCGACACCGATCCCACCCGCGATGGTCTGTTGAGTCTCGATTTGGGCCTCATGTGGCGGCCGCTCTCGTGGCTGGCGCTGGGCGCCTCGGTGAGTGATCTCAACACGCCGCGGCGTTCCGGCGGGCGGCTCTCACGTGGCTATGAGCTGGGGGTCGGGTTTCGGCCGGGCACCGAGAGGCTCGTCCTTGGACTCGAGGGGCGGCTCGACGAGTCCGCCCGGAACGGCGAAGGGCGTTTTCGAATTTCTTTCGCGCCGCTGCTCGGCATGACGGTCGGGGCGGCGCTCACCATGGTGCCGCGCCGCGACTCGGTCGAATACATGGTCGAGAGTTTCCTCGGGCTGTCCCTGGGGTACGCCTCAGCCGCCGGCGGGATGTTTCTCGGGGGCGGCGACTCGGCCACCTTCGACGGCTTCTCGGTGGCCGTCAGAGCTTCGAGCCGTCGCGCCCCCGCACTGGTCAGGCCCCGTGGCCAGGCGGTGGTGGTGACTCTCGACGGCGCCTTGCCCGAAGGGCCCCGCGCCGGGTTGTTCGCGTCTCCCACGCCGACCTTCAGCGAGGTGGTGGTGGCGCTCGAGTCGTTGGGTTCCGACTCGCGGGTCAGCGCCGTGCTCCTCGAGTTGCGCGGCTCGTCACTCGGTTGGGCCCAGACCGCCGAGCTGCGGCGGGTGCTCACCGGTTTGCGCGCCGGCGGGAAGACAGTGGTGGTCCACGCGCTGACTCTCGACAGCCGCCAGTTGCTCTTGGCCGGCGCGGCGGACCACATCTTGTTGCACCCCGGGGGCGGCGTGCTCCCGACCGGATTGCGACTCACCAGCACCTACCTGCGCGCGGCGCTCGACAAGCTGGGGGTCCGGGCGGAGTTTGTCGCCATCGGTGCTTACAAGAGCTACCCCGAGATGTTCACCCACAAGGAGCCTTCAGAGCAGTCCGACGAGGTCCGCGACGCCATCCTCGACGGCCTCTATGAGCAACTGGTGGCCGGCCTGGCCGCGGGGCGCGAGATGGCTCCCGAGGCGGTGCGCGCGCTCATCGACGGCGGTCCGCTCGACGCCGCCGCGGCCGTAAATCGGGGGCTTGTGGACGCTCTCGCGTTCGAAGACGAGCTGCAGCCCCGGATCTCGGAGTTGGTCGGGCGCGAGCTGCGGTTGCGCAGGGACTGGTTCAGGCCGAGGGCGCAGGAGTCTCGTTGGGGCGCTCAGCCGCACATCGCCGTCGTGACCATCGAGGGGACCATCATCCAGGGCCGCTCACGGTCGCTGCCGCTGCCGGGCATGAGTTTCGCAGGGGCCGACACCTTGCGCGAGACTCTCGATGCGCTGGTGGCCGACTCCTCCGTCAAGGGGATCCTTGTGCGCATCAACAGCCGTGGCGGCAACTCGTTGGCGTCGGAGCGCATGCACCGGGCGATTGCGCAGGCGGCGCAGAAGAAGCCGCTGGTGGTCAGCTTTGGCGACGCGGCCGCCTCCGGTGGCTACTACGCGGCCTGTGGTGCTCCCACTGTGATCGCCGAGGCGAGCACCCTGACGGGCTCGATTGGGATCTTTGCCGGCAAGTTTGTCTGGAGCGGTCTTCTCACGAGGCTTGGGGTGGGGCGTGAGGTACGGATCCGTGGTGCCCAAGCGGATTTGATGTCGCCCGATAGGCGATGGAGTGACGAGCAGCGCGCGCTGGTCGAGCGGCGCCTCGAGGCGCTCTACGATCTTTTCCTCGAGCGGGTGGCCGAGGGGCGTCAGCTGTCGGCGGAGGCCGTCCACGAGGTGGCGCAAGGGCGGGTCTGGCTCGGCGCGGAGGCGCTGGAGTTGGGGCTCGTCGATCGCCATGGCGGAGTCCGCGAGGGGCTCTTTGAGCTGGCCGAGCGCGCCCATATGAGCGGGTTGCCGGCCATCGCGCACTACCCGCGGCGCGGTTGGTTGGCGCGGCTCAAGCTGGCGCGGGGCGAGGCCGTTCATCTGCCGAGGATCTCGGAGGAGCATTACGGCCTGCTGGCCTCACTGGTCACGCAGGTTACAGCCGGTGGCGAGTCGGTCGAATGGGCGACACTGATCCCGGCCGGATTGCAAAAATACGCCGCCCTGGTGCTACCGTTGTTGGGGCTTGGTGAAGACGATTCGCCACTGGCGCTCCTGCCCGCCCACTACGAGCTGCGGTGACAGGGTGAGCTCAGTCGAGCCACTTCTTGAGCATCGCCGCGAGCGTGCTCGGGAGCACTGGTTTCGCCAGGTAGTCGTCCATCCCGGCATCCAGGCACTTGTTCCGGTCGCTGGTCATGGCGTGCGCGGTCATGGCGACTATCGGGATCTCGCGATTGAGCACTTCGGAGTCGGGCTCGCGGATGCGGCGGGTCGCCTCGAGACCATCCATCTCGGGCATCTGCACATCCATCAGGACGAGGTCGTAGGGGACAGAGCGGAGCGCCTCGAGAGCCTCTTCGCCGTTGGCCACGGCGTCGGCGCGAACCCCGATCCGACTCAGGACCGCGAGCGCCACGTCTCGGTTGATCCGGTTGTCTTCAGCCACCAGCAGACGCACCTTCTTCCCTTTCAGTCGCTGCAACTTGTGCTGCTCGGTTTCGCTGTTGCCGGGGTTGGAGGGCGCCGCGTGTGGTCGCCCGGAGAGTGTCGACTGGAGGATGTCGAAGAGCTCCCGGTAACGAAGCGGTTTGACGGCATAGGCCGCGAAGCCGTTCTCGCAGAGGCGTTTGGCGCTGTCGAGCGAACTCATCGAGGCCAGCATGACCAATTTGGTGGCGTTCAGGCGCTCGTCGGCGCGAATGGTGCGACCGAGGGCCTCTCCGTCCATCCCCGGCATCTGCATGTCGATCAGTGCGAGCAGGAAAGGATCATCTTCCTGCAACGAGCGGTAAATGGTCTTGAGCGCGCTCGGGCCGTCGGGGGCGGCGGAGACGCGCATACCCCAGGAGCACAGCCGGAGATTGAGAAGCTCGAGTCCGGTCGCGTTGTCGTCGACGATGAGCGCGCGGACACCCTCGAGCGTGGTCGCCGAGGGCGCACTCGACTCGGTGGGGGCCCTCTCGAGCGCCTCCACGGGGTCGGCCTCCCGGGGGGGCCTGGGGGGGCGATCTTGAGAGTGGGCGGGGATGTCGCGGGGGTCCCGGCCGCCGTCGCGCGGCAGCACCTTGGCTCCCTCGAGGGTCACCGTGAACCAGAACTCGGAGCCTTCGCTTTCATGACTCCGTACGCCGATCTCACCACCCATCTGCTCGACCAAGAGCTTGGAGATGGCCAGTCCCAGGCCGGTACCGCCATAGCGCCTGGTGGTTGAGGTGTCGGCCTGGACGAACTTGTCGAAGACCGAGTCGATCCGGTTCTCCGGAATGCCGATGCCGGTGTCTTGCACGACGAAACGGAGTCGGACCGGTTTGTCGTTCCCCGGCACCCGAGCCACCCTGATCACCACCTCGCCTTCTTCGGTGAAGCGGATGGCGTTGCCCACAAGGTTGGTGAGTATCTGGCGGAGGCGCCCGGGATCGCCGCGTAGCAGCGCCGGCACCTCGGGAGAGATCGAGTAGAGGAGCTCGAGGCCTTTTGCCTGGGCTCTGAGCGCCATGCCGGCGGCGAAGTCGTCGAGGAGGGTACAGAGGTCGAAGTCCAGCTTCTCGAACTCGATTCGGCCGGCCTCGATTTTGGAGAGATCGAGGATATCGTTGATGAGTTCGAGCAGGCTCTCGGCGCTCTTGCGGCTGGTCTCGGCGCACCGGCGCTGCTCGTCGTCGAGATCGCTGTCGAGTAGCAGCCCGAGCATCCCGATGACTCCGTTCATCGGAGTGCGGATCTCGTGACTCACATTGGCCAGGAACTCGCTCTTGGCGATATTGGCGCTCTCGGCCGCCGCGGCTAGCTTTTGGGCCCGTGTGTTGCTCTCCTCGAGTTTACGGTTGGCCGCCCGGATCGATTCCTCAGCGCTCTTGGCCTCGGAGATGTCGCGCACGGTGGCGAGGAGGAATTGCCTCACGTCCTGGCGCATTCGGCTCAGCAGCACGGAGCAGGGGAACTCGCGTCCGTTTGTGCATTTGTGGGTCCACTCGAACTCGTTGGACCCGTCGCGGAGGGCTCTCTCGATCATCTCTCGGGCTTTCTCGGACGACAGCCGGCCGTCGGGTTGCCTCTCGGGCGAGAGATCCGCGGGGGAGAGTTCCGTGAACTGTTGCTCGCTCTTGACGCCGAACAACTTGACAGTGGCGGGGTTGGCGGACGTGAACCGCCGGGATTCGGGGGAGAGGGTCATCATGGCGTCGCGTGACTGGTTGAACAGCACGCGGTAGCGCTCTTCGCTGGCGCGCAACGCTTCCTTGTCTCGTTGTTGCGCGGTGATGTCCGTGAGGATCCCAATGAGCCCAATGACCGCTCCCGAGCTGTCTTTAATCCCCGAGGCCGAGATCAGGACCGTGAGCCGGCGGTCATCCTTGGCCAGCAGCTCGAACTCACCCTGATAATGCTCGCCGCGTTTGATGGTGCCAAACATCTGCTTGGCGGCCGCCTGATCGCCAAAGACCTTGTTCGGGGGTTGTCCCGCCAACTCTTCAAGTGGGTAGCCCAACATGTCGGTCAAGGCCTGGTTATGATAGAAGTGGCGCCCGTCCGGGGACGCCATCGCGATTCCATTGAAGGCGTTGTCAACCGCCGACTTGAACCGCTGAAGCTCCTCGCGGCGGGCCAGCTCGTTGCTCACGTCGCGGAAGACCAGCACCGCCCCCAGCACTTCGCCTTCGGGGCTTCTGATCCGCGAGCAGCTCTCGGCAACCGGGAACCGCACTCCGTTTCGCACCAGGAGTACGGAGGCGTGCATGGAGAGCGAGCCGGCTTTCAGGGTATGCCTGATCGGGTTGGTGACCTTGGCCCCGGTCTCCCGGTCCAGCGTTCGGTAGATCTCTTCGATTGGTCGGCCGGCGGCATCCTCTGAGGTGTGCCCGAGCAGGGTCTCGGCGCTGCGGTTGATGCTGGTGACGATGCCGTTCAAGTCCGTGCAGATGATTCCGTCGTCGATGGAGCGCAAGGTGGACGCAAAGTGGGCTTCGCTGCGCTGTTTCGCTGCACGCGAGCGCGAGATGATGAGCCAGGTGGCCACCAGGGCGAGTAGTAACAACCAGAAGCCCACCGGGAGCGCCGAGCGCAAGATCATATCCCTCGTCCAGGTGTCGGCCCGCATGTCGAGGACCAGCGCCGCCAAGATCTCTTCGCCGGCGGGGGCGTCAGGGGATACTCGCACAGGGGCGAGCCCGATCACGAAGGCGCCCGCCTCATCGCGAAGCGGCCCAACCGCCTCGCTCGTTCCGCCATTGAGCACTTGGCGCAGCTCTTCCGGGCTGATTTTATATGGATCTCCCGGCCGAGGGTTCTCGGCCGGGTCGGGCGACATGCTGTGCACCAGGAAAATCAAGCCGTCTTCTTCGTTGTAGGCCACCAGGGAAGCGGATCGGAGCTTGGAAGCGGAGTCGCTGAGGTCTGTCAGGACCGCCTGGAGTCTTATGTAGTCGGAGGTCGCGAGTTCGTCGGGGGCGCCCTCGAGGGTCGCAACCCGCTCCGGGTTGAGGGTGAGGGCCAGCGCACGCGTCTTGCTGCGCAATCTCTCGCGCTGGTCGTTGTCGACCACCGTGGCGGTCAGGCAAGTCAGGATCACGGCTGCAACAGTGATTACAGCCGCCACGGCCCCAGCGTAAATCTTGTTCCGACGCTGTCGGTCGCGGTCCGGCATTGAGGTTCCCCCAGCCTTCTCCATCAAGGTCAATGTCACCAAACTATACCGCTTTGGCCTCCAAGGCAAGGTTTGCATGTGATGGACCGGCACCTTATGATTCGCGCGAGGTGGAGCGCTCGCCGGGACGAGACCGCCGGCGGCGACTCTTTTTTCGCGCAACCCCAGCGACAGGCCGAGTGAAGTGATGACAAACGACAACCGGGAGAAGGACGAGCTTGATGTGCCCGAGGAGGAGGACTTCGAGGCGCTTTTTGCGGCCAGTGAGATGCGGGGCGCCGGGGAGGCCTCGAAGCTCGAGCTCGGCGAGTTGGTCAGGGGGCGCATCGTCGGGATCGGCAAGGAGTCGGCGTTCGTCGATCTCGGCGGGAAGACGGAAGGTTGCCTGCAGCTCGCGGAGTACCTGGACGAGGATGGCCAGCCGACCCTCGAGGAGGGGCAAGAGATCGAGGCCTATGTGGTCTCGCTCGACGACGGGGTGCAACTCTCGGCGGCCATTGCGCGCGCCGGCGGCGATCTCGCGCAGCTCGAGGCGGCGCACGAGGCCGAGATCCCGGTGGAGGGCACCGTGAGCGCCATCAACAAAGGGGGCGCCGAGGTGATGGTGGCCGGTCTGCGGGCCTTCTGTCCCGTCTCCCAACTCGACAACCAGTTCGTGCCCGATCCCTCCGTGTTCGTCGGTCAGACATTGCGCTTTTTGATCCAGCGCCTCGAGGGTGGGCGGCGCCCAAACCTGGTCCTGTCACGGCGCCGGCTTCTGGAGGATGAGGCCGCCGTCAAGGCGCGCGAGACACGCAAGCTGGTCGTTGAAGGCGCCAGACTAAAGGGGCAGATCCGTAGCGTGCGCGATTTCGGTGCTTTTGTCGATTTGGGCGGGCTCGATGGGCTCGTCCATGTCTCGGAGATCTCCTGGCAGCGAGTCGACGATCCCACCACTGTGCTGGCGCCCGGTGACGAGGTGGAGGTGGTGGTCCTCAAGGTCGATTGGGAGAAGAACCGCATCTCTCTGAGTTTGCGTGCGCTCGAACCCGATCCGTGGGAGGATTTACCCGCGCGTTTCCCGGTGGGCTCCAGCCACGAAGGGATCGTGCAGCGTGTCACCGACTACGGCGCGTTTGTTGAACTCGCACCCGGGTTGGACGGCCTGGTCCACGTCTCGGAGCTTGACTGGAAGCGGGTGAGCGATCCGAACTCGGCGGTGGCCTCAGGCGACCGCGTGCGCGTGCGGGTACTCGAGGTCGATCAGGCGCGCAAGCGCATCTCGCTGAGCATCAAGCAAGCCAGCGGTGTCGATCCTTGGCTCTCGGTGACCGAGAACTACCCCGAGGGGACGGTTGTGCAGGGGACGGTTGAGAAGATCGAGCCCTTCGGGGTCTTCGTCGAACTGCAGCCCGGTCTCACCGCCCTGTTGCCGGTCTCGGAGAGTGGCACCGAGCGGGGCAGCGACTTGAGGCGCCACTTCCGCCCCGGGCAGAGCGTCACGGCCCAGGTGCTGAGTGTCTCCCCGGACGATCGTCGCATGTCGTTGAGTGTCGTGGCGGTGGCCGAGGCCGAGGAGCGCGCCGAGGTGGAGAATTTCAAGCGCGACCGGGCAGGCGCCGCCGGCCGGGGTCAAGCCAAGCAGTCCGAGACGAACTCCGGTCTCAGCACCTTTGGCGCTCTACTGCGAGATTTCCAAGAGAAGGGCGCCCGGCGCGACTGACGCCGCAGTTGGGTCCGGCGACTAATGGACCAGCTCGCCTTCGCCGGAATCTTTCGGCGGCGCGGTGGGATTCTTTTTGACCGGGCCGAACTTCTTTTCATACATGCCAAAGTTGCGCTCCAGAGCGGCCAGGAAGCGTCGGGTATGCTTCGGGTTCATAATGACCCTCGAGCGCACCTTGGCCTTGGGCTGGTTTGGCTGGACGTATATGAAATCAAAGACGAACTCTGTTTCGTTGTGGTTGATCATGGTCAGGTTGGTGTATACCCCCTGGGCCATCTGCTCGTCGAACTCAATTTTGATGTTGCGCTGGGGGGGAGGGGTGGGCTTCTTGCTCTCTTCGTCTTTCATCGTTCAACTCTTCCTTTCGGCGGTGGCCGGGCCACTCTTTTTTTCTTGCACGCCCCGGCGGTTGCAGTATACCCGAGATGTCACGGTGTGGGGGAGCGTCAAGGTTTTTTGAACTCTCGAGAGAGGCGAAACGCTCCAATCCTCCACCGCGTCCGTGGACCGAGGGGAGTGAGGCGGGTGCAAGTGCAAGGAAACAATCCAAATCGAGCGGAGGCCAACGCAAAGCCTACGTCGAGCATCGATTTGGTGAAGGTGACGCCGCAAAAGCACCCGAATCGCTTCCCGAATCCTGGAGGATTGAGGATGGCCCATGTGGGGAATTAGGGGATAGGAGGTAAAGCGATGGCCGCGGCTCGCTACGTTTTGGCGCTCGATCAAGGCACGACAGGCACTACCGGGATACTGGTCGACTCCGATCTCGCCATCCGGGGGCGGGGGTATCAAGAGTTCCCCCAGATTTTCCCCCACCCCGGCTGGGTTGAGCACGATCCCGAGGAGATATGGCGCTCGACATTGAATGTGATCGAGACGACCCTCCAAGACGCCGGCGCCGCCGGGAGCGAGGTCGCCGCCATCGGCATCACCAATCAGCGCGAAACCACCATGCTGTGGCAACGCGAGACACTCGAGTGTCTCCACAACGCCATCGTTTGGCAGTGCCGACGCACCTCATCCATGTGCGACGAGTTACGGGAGGCGGGGCACGCCGATTCGTTTCGCCGGAAGACCGGGTTGGTGCTCGATCCCTATTTTTCGGGCACCAAGCTCCGCTGGTTGCTCGACAACGTCGATGGGGCGCGCGAACGCGCTCAGCAAGGGGAGTTGGCGTTCGGTACGGTGGACAGCTTCTTGGTGGCGCGGCTCACGGGTGGAGCCCGGCATGTGACCGATGTCTCAAACGCGTCACGAACACTGTTGATGGACCTGGAGAGCCTCTCCTGGTGCGACGAGCTGCTCTCGATCCTCAAGATCCCGCGGGCGGTGCTGCCCGAGATCAGAGGTAACTCGGAAGTTTATGGGACCACGCGCGGGGTGCCCGGACTGCCGGACGGCATCCCCATCGCCGGGATGGCGGGCGATCAGCAGGCGGCGCTGTTCGGTCAGGCCTGTTTTGGGCCCGGCAGCGCCAAGTGTACCTACGGTACCGGGGCTTTTCTGCTGCTCAACACCGGCGAGCGGGTGGTGCACTCCGGCAACGGGTTGCTCTCTTCGGTGGGGTGGAGAATCGGGGAAAAGGTGACCTATGTGCTGGAAGGCAGCGTGTTCATCGCCGGTGCCGCGGTGCAGTGGCTGCGCGACGGCCTAGGCCTGATCGACCGCGCGCCCGAGATCGAGGCGTTGGCCGAGTCCGTCGCGGACTCTGGAGGCGTAGTCTTCGTGCCGGCGCTCACCGGACTTGGGGCGCCGCACTGGAACATGGACGCGCGCGGCTTGCTGTGCGGTCTCGATCGTGGTGTGACGAAGGCGCACCTCGCGCGCGCCACTCTCGAGGGGATCGCCTTTCAGGTGCATGACGTGTTCGCGGCGATGGCCGAGGACATGGGCGCCCCGCTGGAGCAAGTGCGCGTGGACGGGGGCGCCTGCCGCAACGACTTGCTGATGCAGTTTCAGAGTGATCTGCTGGGGGACTCGGTGGTGCGGCCGCGTCACATCGAGACCACGGCGCTCGGCGCGGCGATGCTGGCCGGGCTGGCGGTGGGGGTCTGGGACGGGCTCGAGGAGCTGCAGGCCACCTGGCAAGAGGACCGGACCTTTGCGCCCGAGATGTCGCGCGAGGCTGCGGAGGAGCACCTGGCGCGGTGGCGCAGGGCCATTAAACTTTTTTCGCTTGACAAGTGAAAATACAGGACCTAGCCTATACGCGCTCTTCGTGATGACCCCTGAATTTCTTCTGGCGTCGTCCCATAGGAACAGTAAACACAGCTTGACTGCCCGGTAAGTTACCGGGAATCACCTGCCATGCCTGAGGCTCACCCACAATTTTCGGGAGCGCGACTAGGAGCACCCCGCGAGCGACGACTGATGGCTGCCGTCCAGCATCGGTCGGGCGAGCTTTCACGCCACAGGCCGGAAGCAAGGACGGAGAGGGAAATCTTATGAATCTCAAGGACCTCAAGGACAAGAAGATCAGCGACCTGATCGATATGGCCAAGGAGCTGAACATCGACAACGCGCGAGGCCTGCGCAAACATGAGCTGATCTTCGCGATCCTCCAGGCCCAGACCGAGAAGAACGGACTCGTCTATGGCGAGGGCGTTCTGCAAGTGCTACCGGACGGCTTCGGCTTCCTGCGCGCCCCCGATTACAACTACTTCCCGGGGTCGGACGACATCTATGTGTCGCCGTCCCAGATCCGGCGCTTCAATTTGCGCACGGGGGATACGGTGTCGGGGCAGATTCGGCCGCCCAAGGATTCAGAGCGTTATTTCGCGCTGCTGAAGGTCGAGGCGGTCAACTTCGAAGAGCCCGATGCTTGTCGCAACAAGACTCTCTTCGACAATCTGACCCCGCTGTACCCCGACGAGAAGCTCAACCTGGAGCATGATCCCAAGAACTTTACCACCCGAATCGTCGACCTGCTCTGTCCGCAGGGCAAGGGTCAGCGAAGCCTGATCGTGGCGGCGCCGCGCACCGGAAAGACGGTTGTGTTGCAGGATTTGGCGCACGCCATCACCTCGAACCACAAGGAGATCTTCCTGATCGTGCTGCTCATCGACGAGCGCCCCGAGGAGGTCACCGACATGGAGCGGTCGGTGCGTGGCGAGGTCATCTCGTCGACCTTCGACGAGCCTGCGCAGCGCCATGTGCAGGTGGCCGAGATGGTCATTGAAAAGGCCAAGCGGTTGGTTGAGCACAAGCGCGACGTGGTGATCCTGCTCGACTCGATCACACGTCTGGCGCGGGCCTACAACACGGTCGTGCCGCCCTCGGGCAAGATCTTGTCGGGTGGTGTCGACTCGAACGCGCTGCACAAACCCAAAAGGTTCTTCGGCGCGGCGCGTAACATCGAGGATGGTGGGAGCCTCACCATCATCGCCACCGCGCTGGTGGACACCGGATCGCGGATGGACGAGGTCATCTTCGAGGAGTTCAAGGGCACCGGCAACTGCGAGATGCACCTTGATCGCAAGCTGATGGAGAAGCGCATCTTCCCGTGTCTGGATATCAACAAGTCCGGGACACGCAAGGAGGAGCTGTTGCAGCCGATGGAGGTTTTGAACAAGGTGTGGATTTTGCGCCAACTGCTTCATCCGCTCAACGTCATCGACTCGATGGAGTTTCTCCTGGACAAGTTGAGCCGCTACGATACCAATGAAGAGTTCATGCTCGGCATGAACCAGTAGGTTGGAGGAGAGGCAAGGATGAAGGAAGGTATTCACCCGAAATATTCCCCCGCCAAGATTACCTGTGCATGTGGGGTGGTGATCGAGACCCGCTCCACCGGCGGCGATAAGAGCGTCGAGATTTGCTCCACCTGCCATCCGTTCTACACCGGCAAGCAGAAGTTGCTCGACTCGGCCGGTCGCGTCGATCGTTTCCAGCGCAAGTACGGAAACTATCGCCCGAAGACCAAGGAGTAGGGTATCCGTCCAAGTGACATGGGGGCGCGGAATCTCAATATCGGTGGCCAGGCGGTCATCGAGGGCGTGATGATGCGTAGCCCCGGCTCCTTTGCGGTGGCCGTGCGGCGCAAGAGCGGTGAAATCGTGCTTCGAGAGGGGGCCTGGCGCTCCCTCACCGAGCGCCTCACGTTTCTCCGGCGGCCGTTTCTGCGGGGCGGGGTGGTGCTGGCCGAGTCGCTGCACAACGGCCTCTCGGCGCTCTCTTTCTCAGCCTCCGAGGCTGCCAAGGATGAGCCATCCGACGAGCGCGACGGCCAAGCGCCGCAAGAGATGTCGAAGACCGCGATCACGCTCACCATGTTGTTCGCGTTGGGGCTCGCGCTGCTTTTCTTTCTCGTTCTACCCCACTACTTGACTCTTTTGTTGGGCAAGCTCACCGGCCTCGAGTCTCTTCAGGACGGGCAGAGCGCCGCGTTTCATGCGGTCGATGGGACCATCAAGCTCATCTTTTTCGTGCTCTACGTCTGGGCCATCTCTCACATCCCCGACATCAAGAGAGTGTTCCAGTACCATGGGGCCGAGCACAAGGCGATCAAGGCCTATGAACAGGGTGATCCGCTCACGGTGGAGAGCGCTCGAAAGTATTCGACCTTGCATCCGCGCTGCGGCACATCGTTTTTGCTCATTGTGATCATGATGGCGATGCTGGTCTTTTTGGCGGTCTTCCCGTGGCTCCCCAAGATTTCGGAGACAGGGTGGATTCATCAGCTCGCGCTCATTGCCATCAAGATTCCGCTCATGTTTCCCATCGCCGGGCTTGCCTATGAGCTGCAGCGACTGTCGGCGCGTCGCGCCGCGCACAACCCTCTGGTGCGCGCGCTCATATTGCCGGGGATCTTGCTCCAGCGGATCACCACCGCGCCCCCGACTGACGACCAGATTGAGATAGCGTTGGTCGCCGTGCGGAAGGTCCTCGATCGTGAGAGCACGGGCGGGCTGTCGGACTCCGTGCCGCCGCGGGTGGAGCGTTTCGCGAGCTATGACGAGTTCATCGGGGGCTTGGGTAGGATTTAGGCCCACCCCCTGGCTGGCGCAATCCTCCACCGCGTTCGTGGACCGAGGGGAGTGAGGCGGGTGCAAGTGCAAGGAAACAAGCCAAATCGAGCGCAGTCGTAGCAGCGCTACGTCGAGCATCGATTTGGTGAAGGTGACGC
>PWKZ01000010.1 GCA_003559575.1 Bradymonadales bacterium
TGGCTCGAATTGACATCTCGCGGGACAGGGGCTACTTAGCCCGACGAGGGCTCTTGCCGCCGGCGCGGCACTCCCCCGGCTCCGATTTCGCACCAACCCGAGGGGCCGTAGAGAAACGTGCGCGACCGGCCCCGGCATGACGCCGAATCGACCTGAAGTGTGAGCGCGCTGCTAGAGGAAATGGATGAGAGACGTCAAACGCTACCTGGGAGTGGATCTCGGCGCTGAAACCATCAAGATAGCCGAGCTGTTCGCGGATGACTCGGGCTTACGCCCTGGGAGGACTCTGCTGGCCGAGCACCGCAAGGATCCCGCGGGCTGCCTCAAAGCGCTGCTCGAAGAGTTCAAGTGGCGCACCGCCGTGGGGATCGCCGCCACCGGCCGCGGTAGCCGCCTGTTCAAAGTGTCGCGGGTGCCCACCCGGGTGGCCCTCGAGCGCGGCGCGCGGCTGCTGCTCCCGGACCTCGATATTCTGACACTGGTCTCCATCGGCAGCCACGGCTTCGGAGTCCTCGAACGACGCGGCGAAAACAACCTCGTCTACCACGAGAACAACCGCTGCTCACAAGGCACCGGCAACTTCTTGCGACAGCTCGTCGAGCGCTTCGATCTGACCGTGGAAGAGGCCAGCGCGCTGGCCGCCGGCGCCAAGAGTGCCGCCTCGTTGTCGGGCCGCTGCCCCGTTATCCTCAAGACAGACATGACCCACCTGGCCAACAAGGGCGGCGCACGGCAGGAGATCATTGCCGGCCTGTACGACGCCGTCTGCGAGAACGTGCAAGTCCTGGTCAAGGCGCGCCTCGCGCCGCGCCGGGTCGTTCTGCTCGGAGGAGTCGCCCTGGCGCCCAGGGTGCGACGCAACTTCGCCCGCTTCCTCGAGCAGCGCGGGATGGAGCTCGTCACCAGCGACCCCCACGAGCTGCGTTTCATGGAGGCGCTGGGGGCGGCCGTGGTGGCCACCGAGGGAGAGCCCACCCGTCACGACTCCGTCGCCGACATCGATGACCTCGTAAACGACTCGAGCTTGGCGGCGTTCGAACAACTGCCACCTCTGTCGCGCTCCATTGCCGACGTCCACCGCATGACCGCGGCGCCGATTCAAGACAGCGCGGAGCCGCGCGACGTGGTGCTCGGCTTCGACATCGGCTCCACCGGATCCAAGATGCAGGCGATCTGTCTGGACGAGCAGCGCCCCTTGTGGAGCGGCTACCTGAGCACTCTGGGGGATCCCGTCTCCGCCGCGCGGCGCCTCGCGGGGCGCTATCTCGAAGAGAGCGGAGGACACCACAGGGTGCGGCTGATAGGCGCCACCGGATCGGGGCGCGAGATAGTCGGCTCGCTGATGTCGGCGTGCTACGACCCCACGCGGGTCTTCATCCTGAACGAAATTGCGGCCCACTCGCGCGGCGCGCTTTCGTTCGATCCCAAAGTGGACACGATCTTCGAGATCGGCGGCCAGGACGCCAAATACATCCGCCTGGAAGGCGGCCGAGTCAGCGACGCTGCGATGAACGAGGCCTGTAGCGCGGGCACGGGATCGTTCATCGAGGAGCAGGGCAGTAAATTCGACGAAGTGGCCGACGTGGTCCAGATGGGCCGCCTGGCGCTCGACTCCGACCGCGGGATCTCCCTGGGCCAGCACTGTTCGGTCTTCATGGCCGAGGTCATCGACGAGGCCGTCGCGTCCGGAGTGCCGACACCCTCGATCTTGGCCGGCATTTACGACTCCATCGTTCAAAACTACTTGAACCGGGTCAAGGGCAGCCGCTCGGTCGGCAAGCGCATCTTCTGCCAGGGAATGCCGTTCGCCTCCGACGCCCTCGCGGCGGCGGTGGCGCGCCAGACCGGGCGGACGGTCATCGTGCCGCCCGATCCGGGGACCATCGGCGCGCTTGGAATCGCGCTGCTGGCCCGTGACGAGCTATGGCAGGAGCGCGCCGCGACAAACGGACACGGCCAGGATGAGCCGCTCGACCTCAACCGCTTCTTGACCGCCGAGGTGATGTCGAAAGACACCTTCGTCTGCAAGTCCAAGAAGGGGTGTGGCGGCGCCGGCAACCGCTGCCGCATCGACCGGCTCAAGGCCGAGGTGGCCGGCCAAAAACTCGATTTCGTCTGGGGGGGCGGCTGCTCGCTGTGGGACAAACACACCCGCGGCGGCAAACTGCCGCTCAGAGCGCCCGATCCGTTCCGCGAGCGGATGGCGTTGGTGCGCCAAATCGACAAAACGCTACGGGCCAAGCGCGCCACGCGGGAGGCGGCCGGCGCTCCACGACGGCCGCTGGTGGCGATGACCGACGAGTTCTCGCTCAAGGGGCTGCTGCCGTTCTTCGCGACTTTCTTGGACGAGCTGGGGTTCGAGGTGCGGATCCACTCGGACGCCGGACAGCCGGCCCTCAAGCGCGGTATCGAAGAGGCCACCGTCCCGTTCTGTGCGCCCATGCAGCTCTATCAAGGCGTGGTCGCGCAAGCGCTCGAAGAGGAACCGGACTTTTTCTTCGCCCCGCGCCTGCGCGATTTGCCACGCCAGCAGGATGAGTTCCACGCCGTCACCTGCCCCATCGTGCAAGGGAGCCCCGAGATCCTCGCGCACCTCTTCGCGGGCCGCGGCAAGACCAAGATCCTGCGCGACCGCATCGACATGGGACCGGGCAACCTGGACTCCGAGCGGTTTCGTCACACGACCCGGTTGCTGGCGGTCACGCTCGCGGCCGAAGAACACTTCGAACGGGCCTTCGCGGCCGCCAAGAAGGCACAACGCGGGTTCGAGGACGAGTGTCAGGTGCTCGGCGCCCGCGCGCTCGAGTTTGCCCGCAAGCACGGCATCGTCCCTGTGGTGGTGCTGGGGCGCGCCTACACCATCTACAACGACGTGCTGAACTCCAACGTGCCGGCGCTGCTGCGCAGCCAGGGGGCGATGGCGATCCCGGTGGACTGCTACCAGGTGGCGGCCGACACGCCGGTGTTCCCCGATCTCTTCTGGGGATATTCGCAGGCCAACGTGCGCGCCGCCCACAACATCCGCCGAACCGACGACGTCTACGCCTTTTTCTGCTCAAACTACTCCTGTGGTCCGGACAGCTTCAGTCTGCACTTCACGAGCTACATCATGGAGGGCAAGCCGTTCGCGGTGGTGGAGACCGATGGCCACTCGGGGGACGCCGGCACCAAGACCCGCATCGAGGCGTTCCTGTACTGCGTCGAGGGCGACCGCCGCGCGGCGCGCGAGAGCCGTCAGGCGCGACGCCAAAACGACTTCAAGGCCCTCGAGGTGGACAAGGTCTCGATCTCCGACACCCGCCGGCGCGGCGATCTGCTCCTCATCCCCCGGATGGGCCCCGGCGCCGAGGTGCTGGCGGCGCTGTTCAACTCCGAGGGCTACCGCGCCGAGGCGCTGCCGCTGCCGACCCGCGACCACCTGCGGCTCGGACGCCGTTATACCTCCGGCAAGGAGTGCTTGCCGATGGTGATTACGCTCGGCAGCCTCCTCGCGCGCGTCGAAGAGGACACCGCCCGGAGCGAGCGGTTCGCCTTCTTCATGCCCACCGCCGACGGGCCCTGCCGCTTTGGGGTCTACAACCTGCTGCACAAGATAGTGCTCGCGCAGACCGGTCACTCCGACCGTGTGCGAATCTGCTGCCCGTCTGACCAGGACTACTTCAGCGGGGTCTCGCACTCGTTCCGCTTCCGGGTCTTCGCGGCGTTCGTGGCCAACGACGTGCTACTGGCGGCGTTGCACCATGTGCGTCCGGTGGAGACCCGCCCCGGCGCGGCCCAGGAGATCTATGACCGCTACTTCACGGAACTCAAAGCCCTGATGCTAGTGCCGAACGAGGACACCGTCATTCAGGCGCTCGGCGAACTACCCAACGGCATGTTCGGAGTACGCAACCTCGTGCGGCGCGCCGCCAGGGAGTTTCAGGCGGTGACCGATCAAAGCCGCGATCTGCCGACGGTGGCGGTGGTGGGCGAGATCTACGTCCGCCTCGATCCGTTCGCCAACGATTTCGTCGTCGAGAAGCTGGAGGAGCGCGGCCTGCGCGCCCTGGTGGCGCCTTTCGGCGAGTGGCTCGAATACACCACCTACACCGAGATGCAGCGCATCCGCGAGCTGCGCGCCATCGAGGGCGACAACAACGCCGCGGCGCGCTTCACCTACGCGGTCGAGATCGGGGTCCTCGACAGTCTGTACCGGGAGATGGGCGAGGCGCTCGGCTGGCCCAGCCGCACCAGCGTCGAGGAGTCCATCGAGGCCTCCCGCAAGTTCCTCGACCCCGAGCTGATGGGCGAGGCGGTCCTGACCCTGGGCGGGCCCATCCACGAGCACCTGAGCGATCATATCGACGGCGTCGTCTCGGTGGGCCCCCACGAGTGCATGCCGAACAAGATCGCCGAGGCCCAGTTCGCCCACGCACGCGAACACCAGGGCCTCATCTCGCTCACTCTGCCGCTCAACGGCGACCCCATCGATCCGGAGGTCCTCGACGGCTTCGCCTTTGAAGTCCGCGAACACCACAGAGCCCGCCGTGAGCGCGGGGAGGAGCGCCCCGAGCGCCTGCCGCTGCCGCTCGAAGCGCTCGGCCGGATCATGGCGGTCGCTCGCCAGGGCGGCATCCCGGCCGCCAAGCTGAGGCCGCTCGAGGGCCGCACCCTGATGAACGCCTTGAAGGTGTTGGGGATGTTCCGCTGACCCGCGCCGGAGCTTCAGATCCGGGGTCCCCTGCGGCCCACCTTGGACAGGATCCTGCCGGCCGCGCGACGCTCGTTGACCAACAGAGAGGGCGGTGGGGCCGAAGACGGTCTGACGTCAAGCGACGGCACCGTGAACTTCGGTGGCTGATCGGGCGGCGGCGGCAGAGGCCGCATCCGCTCGCCGTCGCGCATTCCAAAATCATTGGCGAGGCGCGCCGTCAGCTCCTCGCGACCGGCCACCGCCGAGGGATGTCCCAGCTCGGCTCCAACCGCCGCCATCAAATCGGCCACCGTGCGCCCCCCGGGCGGATCCATGAGGCGTCTTAGCGAGCGAGCGACGCCACTCGCCGAGACAAAAGTACCGCCGGCCTCCAGGTGATTGGCCAGGGGGAAGACCACGTCGGCCTGCCGCGCGGTCTCCGTCAGGGTGTGTTCCGCCACCGCCAAAAAGCGCAACCCGTCCGCCAGGTGCTTGAGCGCCTCCACATGGAGAGGATCCTCGCCCACCAGCCAGGCGGCCTTGAGGCGATCACCACCCAACGCGGCGCGCAGCTCGTCTTCACCCGTCAGCCCCGTTGCCCGCGCTCCCACTGCGTTGGCGTGAGCCACGAGCAGATAGCGTCCGGGATCTCCGCCGCCGTGCGAAAGCAGCAGCAGGAGGTTGCCGAGCGCCGCCAGGAGGTCCGGCGAGCGCTCCAGCGCGTCGTCCAGATCGGCGACCACCGCTACCTCGGCCCCCGGAGTGAGCAACAACTCGACCGCCGCCGCCAGTTTGTCGGGCGCGACCCCGACCGTGCGCGCCAGATACTCCGGCGTGAGCTGCCTTAGAGCCTCTCGCAGCGCCTCGCTGTTGTCGCGCGCCGGCCACCCATGAACCTCGGCTATGCCGGCGGCCAGCGCCGAGAGCGCGATGGTGGCCGCGCCACGCCGCGCGTTGAGCCAGATCCGAGCCGACTCGACGAGCGGAGTGTTGCCGGAGCCCAGCACAATCAGCTTGGCCCCTCGTTGGACGGCCCGGCGCACCGCGAGAGCCGCCACCGGACGCAGGTTGCTCGGATCGGAGCCGACCAGCAAGATCACATCGGCCCGGGCGACCTCGTCCGGCCCGATGGTCGAGCCGCCGAAAGCGCCGGCCGGCGGTGGACTCTCGGAACGCTGCAGCGTGAGTTCGAGGCTGGCCACGTTGGGGGTGCCGAGCACCTCGCGACCGAGGAGCGAGACCGCCAAGGTGTCCTCGCTCGGCAGTCGCGGCGAACAGGTGAGCCCCACCGCCTGGGCTCCAAAGCTGTCGCGCGCCGCCGCCAGCCCGGCGGCCGTACGCTCAACGGCCTCCTCGAAGGAGGCCGCCCGAAGCTCGCCGTCACGACGCACGAGCGGCGTCGTGATGCGCTCCGCGCCGAGACCCAGGACGGTGTGGCCAAAGCGCCCGCGCGCGCACAAGTCGCTATAGGTCCGGTCGGACCGCCGGCGCACCGAGCGGACGACTACCTCCCTGCCGTGGAGCTGTGCTTCGATGGCGCAGCCCACGCCGCAAAACCCACAGACGGTCTCCGCCCCGGCGGTCGCGGGGAAGCGACCGCCGTCCATGCCGCGAAAACTCAACGCGCCGGTCGGGCACGCCTCGACGCAGCTCCCGCAGGAGACACAACCGGCCTCCTGAAGCGACCCGCCAAGCGCCGGAGCGACGACGGTGTCGAAGCCGCGGTTGACGAGCCCCAGCGCCGAGACCCCCAGCACTTCAGCGCAGGTCCGCACGCAGCGGCCGCACAGAATGCACTTGTTGGGATCGATGAGTACCCACGGGTGGCGAGTGTCCACCCTGCGCCGAGGGGAGTCGCCGGCGAAACGCGCCGGGTCGGCACCGTACTCACTCGCGAAACGCCGCAGATCACAGTCTTCGAACGCCGCGCAACCACACTGCAGACAGCGGGCGGCCTCACGCTCGGCGGCCGCCTGCGGGAGCGGTCGCTCGACCTCGGCAAACCCCTTGCGCTCCTCGAGCGGCAACATCGGCACCGGCTCGCGCCGCGCCTCGGCCACCTCCCCTAGAGACTCGCGGGTCACCTCGCCAAAGCGCACGCTCGTGAATTCCACCGGTGGCGCGCTCAACTCGCCCACTTCGAGATAGCGTTGGATGGCGAGCGCCGCCTTGCGCGCCGCCCCAATGGCGTCGATGACCGCCTGCGGCCCGGTGACATCGTCGCCGGCGGCGAACACCCCGGCCATCGAAGTGGCCCCCGTCCGTGGATCTGTCTCGAAAGTGCCCCAGCGACTCAACCGCGGCAGCCCCTCGTCGCCCCCCAACCCCTCGAGCAAGGCATCCTGCCCGATCGCCGCGACCACCATGTCGCAGTCAATCACATGCTCGGAGCCCTCCACCGGCACCGGCCGCCTGCGCCCACTGCTGTCCGGCTCACCAAGCTCCATGCGGATGCACTCGAGACCGACGAGCTTTGCGGGCGACCCGTCCGGGCCCTGCTCGTGAACGCAGCGCACAGGAGCCACGAGGAAGTCCACCTCGACCCCTTCGTCGATGGCGGCGACGACCTCATCCTCGTGAGCCGGCATCTCCTTGCGGGTGCGGCGGTAGACGATCCTCACCGCTTCGGCGTCCATCCGTGTGGCGGTGCGCGCCACGTCGAGGGCGGTGTTGCCGCCGCCCACGACGACGATACGCTCGCCGGCGAACTCCGGCGCGCAGCCCAACCCAAGGTCGCGCAACAGATCGATGCCGTGATGCACCCCGGGGCCGCTCTCGCCCTCGACGCGCATCTTCTTGCTGCCGGGAGCCCCGGCGGCGATGAAGACCGCATCAAACTCTCCCCGCAGCTCGGCGAGGCTCACGTCGACACCCACCCGCACCTCGTAGCGGACCTCGACCTCCATGTCGGTAATACTCGCGATCTCCCGGTCGAGGACCTCGCGCGGCAGGCGGTAGGAGGGGATCCCGTAGCGCAGCATCCCACCGGCTTGTGGTAACGACTCGAAGATGGTCACCGCGGTGCCCATCTTGCGCAAGAAGTAGGCCGCAGTCAGCCCCGCCGGACCGGCTCCGACCACCGCCACTCGGTGGCCGTTGGCGGGCCCCGGAGGATCGACCACCGGGTTTTCGAGCACCCACTCGGACGCCACGCGCTTGAGGTGATTGATCCCCACCGGCGCCTCCAGCAGCTCGCGGCGGCAGACCTCCTCGCAACGCCGCACGCAGACCCGGCCGCAGACGGCCACCAGCGGATTGTTCTTGCGAATGAGCCGCCAGGCCTCTTCAAACCGCTCCTGGGCGACTAGTTTCAAGTAGCCTTGGATGTCGATCCCGGCGGGGCACCCTTCGCGACAGGGCCCCTCGCAGTCGGCGTCGTGGTTGGAGAGCAACAGCTCGAGGGCGATACGCCGCGCGTCGACGACGCGCTCGCTCCTGAGCGTCACCTTCATCCCGTCGCTCACCGGAGTGGCGCACGAGGGCAAAAGACGCGCGACCCCCTCGACCTCCACGATGCACAGGAAGCAGGATCCGTTGGGTGGCAGGCGGGGATCGAAGCACAGTGTCGCGACACGCTCGCCGAGCCCAACCCGCCGCGCCAGCGCCAGAACCGTCTCCCCGGGGCGCGCCTCGAAGGCTTGGCCGTCCAGATGAACCGTCGTCATATCTCCGGTCCCCCCTAATCCTTGATGATCGCGTCGAACTGGCACGTCGTATAGCAGCGCCCACAACGGATACAGGCTTCGGCGTCGAGGACGTGCAACTCTTTGCGCCGGCCGGTGATGGCGTCCACCGGGCAGACCTTGATGCACGCCCCACAGCCGGTACAAGCCGCCTCGCTGATGGAATATGAGACGAGCGACGGGCAGACATGCGCGGGGCAGCGTTTGTCCCGGATGTGTGCCTCGTACTCGTCCCTGAAATAGCGAATCGTGGTCAGGACGGGGTTCGGTGCCGTCTGTCCCAGCCCACATAGCGAGGCCGCGCTGATCTGCCGGCCGAGCGTCTCGAGGCGCTCGATATCACCCTCTCTACCCCCGCCGGCACAGATCGCCTCGAGAATCTCGAGCATCCGCTTGGTGCCGATTCGGCAGAAGGTACACTTGCCGCAAGACTCGCTTTGGGTAAAGGACAGAAAGTAGCGCGCCACGTCCACCATACAGGTGGAGTCGTCCATCACCACGAGCCCGCCCGAACCCATGATGGCGCCGGTGGCGGTGAGCTGGTCGTAGTCGATGGGAGTATCGCCCAGCGATGCCGGGATGCAGCCCCCTGAGGGGCCGCCAAGCTGGACCGCCTTGAACCGCCCGCCCTCGCGAACACCACCGCCGATTCCAAGCACGAGGCGGTTGATGGTCATCCCCATCGGGACCTCCACCAACCCGCCGCGCACCACCTTGCCGGCCAACGCAAAGACCTTGGTCCCCTTGCTCTTGGGCGTCCCGAGGGCCGCGAACGCCGCCCCGCCGTTGCGCACAATCCACGGCACATTGGCGAATGTCTCGACATTGTTGATGTTGGTGGGCTTGTCGAACAGCCCACGCTCGGCCGGATAGGGCGGCCTGAAGCGCGGCATCCCGCGGCGCCCCTCCATCGAGGCGATCAGCGCCGTCTCCTCGCCGCATACGAACGCTCCCGCGCCCTGCTTGATATGCACTTCAAAGTCGATCTCGCCGCCGAAGACCCCCCGGCCGAGCAACCCGCGCGCGGTGGCCTGTTCGATGGCCGCTTCGAGCCGCCTGATGGCGCGCGGATACTCGGCGCGAATGTAGATGTGCCCCTCACACGCTCCAATGGCGTAGCCGGCGATCGCCATCCCTTCGAGCACCCCGTGTGGATCGCCCTCAAGCAGTGAGCGGTCCATGAAGGCGCCCGGATCGCCCTCGTCGGCGTTGCAGACGATGTATTTGGTGTCCGCCGCGGAGGCCCGTGAGAGCTTCCATTTGAGGCCGGTTGGAAAGCCCCCGCCGCCGCGCCCTCGCAGCCCCGAGAGTTCGATCTCGGCCACCACCTCCTCGGGCGTCATGGCGGTGACGGCCTTCCGGTAGCCCGCATAACCGTCTTGCGCCAAGTAGTCATCGAGATCGGCGGGGTCGATATGCCCGCAGTTGACGAGCGCGATGCGATGCTGCTCGAGGAGGAACCCGTCGCGATCTCCACTCTCACCCTCAATCAGCACATGCGCCTCGAGCTCGTCGCGGGTCGCCCCCCTGTACAATCGCTCGGCCGCCTCGGGAGTCATCTCGGCGTAGAGCACCCTCTCTGGGCCATCCACCACCTCGACCAGCGGCTCGCGGTAGCACATGCCGATGCAACCCGTCTCGCTGACGGCCACCGGCGCCCCGTCCGACTCGGCGGCCAGCGAGAGCAGGCGCTCCAACACCTTGTCGGCCCCGGCCGACACTCCACAGGTACTCGTCCCGACCTTGAAGCTTCTCATCCCCGCTCCTCCTGCCGCGCGGCCTTCTTAAACCGCTTGAGCAAGCGCCTTAGCTTGCGCGCGTCGAGCTTGCCGAAGGTCTCGTCGTTGACCATGATGACCGGCGACAGTGAGCAGCACCCGATGCAGGCCACCGACTCCAGGGTGAACAGGCGCTCACCGTCGGTCTCGCCACGCTTCAGCCCAAGCACCTCCTCGATCGTCTCCTCCAGCATGGGGGCACCGTTGACGTGACACGCGGTGCCGGTACACAGCCGGATGACGTAGCGCCCTTGGGGCTCGAGACGAAACTGCGCGTAGAACGTGACCACCCCGTAGACCTCGGCGGGTGGGATCCCGGTCACCCCCGCGATCTCGTAAATCGCTTGTTTGGGGATATAGCCGTAGGTCTCCTGGGCGGACTGTAAAAGCGGGATCAGCGCCCCCCGCTGGCCACGATAGCGCCACAAGGCACGCCCGAACGCCGGCAGCGCGGGCGGATCCGGCGCTGAGACGTGCTCCATTTGTTTCATCCCACACATCCTTGCCCCCCCATGCTGACGACCATCGCCTCTTCGATGCGCAGCACACCGTCCAGATAGCGGAGATTCTCGCTGATGAGCCTGCTCAGCGAGCGCCGGCTCTCGCCCTGGAGCAACGCCAGCATCAAGCTCCCGCAGTCGCCGGAGCCGACCTCGAGGACCTCGTCCAGGAAAAAGAGCCTCACAAAAAGCCCCGCCATCTTGTGCGCTTCGGTCTCCAAGAGCACATAGCACTTGACCCGCGAAGGATCGCGGAGGCTGTCGGCGGAGCCTCGAAGCGCGCGCCAGGACTCCACATACCCGTCCATATACTCGGGCAGCGGCGGTTGGCCGAACACCCGCACGCCGGCCGAGGCGACTCCCGCCAGCCCCAGAAGCTCTCGCTCCATCGCCTCGACCCCCGAGTCGCCCGGAGTGATCTCGGCGATGATATCCCACCGACCGCGCACAGCGTCACAGTGACCGACCTCCGGCATACCGTCGAGCGCGCTGAAGATACGCGCGCCGTCGGCGGCCTCATCAAGCCGCAGGAAGCCGTAGCAGAGCGAGACTGAGTCGGTGTCAAGCCGCAAAGCGCACGGCTGCGGGGCGGCCACATCACGGAGGAGCGCTATCAACTTGTCGGGCGCGCCGTCGGGCGACATCAGATGAGCCTCGGGGAGCTTCTCCCGCAGCGCGGCGGCAAAGGGCGACTCCGGATCCTCCAGAAGCACCACCGGCAGGTCCGGGTAGCGTGAGCGCGCCACGCGCAAGACGGTCGGGCCGTCGATATCCATCAAGTGGGGCGCCGCCAAGAGCATCCCGTATGGCGCCCCGTGCGCCGCGCGCGCTGCCAACCGCCGGAGGCCGGCAAAGCCGCTCGAGAGGAGGTCGACGGCGAACCCGCGCTCAGTCAAGAACCTCCCGAGAGTCCGCTGAAACGCGGGGTCGTAGTGAAGCAGCAGCACACTTGATTGCGACTGCATGAAAGCCCTCCATCCCACTGCCGCCGAGCGCTCTTTGACGCCGGGGCCGCCCCCTTAAAAAAATCCGCCCAAAGCAATCAGCGCAAGGCTCCAATGTCAACCCCTCTCCATCAACACAGCCCAGCGCTCCATGTCTTTCTCGAGCGAAGCCAAAAGCTCGGCGTGCCGCTCTCCGAGGCGCGTCAAATCCATGTGCTCCGCCGAGAGCCGGGTGGGATCGGACAGTAGCCGCTCGACCTTGGCCAACCGCTCCTCGATGACGGCGATCCGCTCTTCGAGCGCCTCGAGTTCGGCCTTCTCGCGCCACGAGAGCCCGAGACGCTTTTTTTTGGGAGGCGCCTCAACCGGGCGCCGCGAAGCGCGCGGCGCGGCTCGCTTCTCGGCTCTCCGCAAGCGCAAATAGATGTCGTAGTCGCCGGCGTAAGAGCTGACCACGGTCTCCCCGTCGCGCGACTCTTCGAACGCCAGGATGCGGTTGGCGACCCGGTTCAAGAAGTAGCGGTCATGTGTCACCACCAGCAGGCACCCCGAAAACTCCGTCAGCGCGTCCTCGAGCACCTGCAAAGTGTCGAGATCGAGATCGTTGGTGGGCTCGTCCAGGACCAGTAAATTGGCCCCCTCGGCCACCAGACGCGCTAGAAGCACCCGGCTTCGCTCGCCGCCCGAGAGGCTCTCGAAGCGCCGTTGTTGCTCGCCCAAGGGAAACAAAAACTGTTGGAGGTAGCGCCGCACATGGATGCGCCGCCCTCCCACGCGCACATGATCCCCGCTCGGGCAGACGGCTTCGGTAATCGTCTGCGCGGGGGAGATCCCGGCGCGCTCCTGGTCGAAGTAGCCCACCTTGGTCCACGATCCGTGTTCGACCCGCCCGGCCTGCGGCGGCAAATGTTTCAGCAGCGCCCGCAGAAGCGTCGTCTTGCCGCAGCCGTTGGGGCCGATGATGCCGATACGATCGCCATGGACCATGCGAAGAGAGAAGTCGCGCACCAGGGTCTCGGCGCCAAACCCCACCGAGATCCGGGTGGCGTTCAGGATCTCGTTGCCCTTGAGCTCCTGGGCGGGCTCGAAGGCCAGCGAGAGAGTCTCCGACTGTGACCTCTGGCCCACCTCCTCAACCAGTGTCTCGGCGCGCTGGGCGCGCGCCTTCTGCTTTCCACGGCGTGCCGCCGGGGTGCGGTTGAGCCAGGCGAGCTCCTTCTCGAGCAGTTTCAAGCGGCGCTCCGTGGTCCTCTTGTCGAGCCGCAGCCGCGCGTGCTTTTCGCCTACGAACCGTGTGTAGTTGCCCTCATAGGAGTGGAGGACGCCGTCGCTCACCTCCCACATCCGACCGACCACGTTGTCCAAGAAATAGCGATCATGGGTAATCAGCGCCACCGCCCCAGGCCAGGCGCGCAGAGTACTCTCCAGCCACTCGACGGTGTCGGCGTCGAGGTGGTTCGTGGGTTCGTCGAGGACCAGCAGACTTGGCCGCGCGAGCAACACCCGCGCCAACGCGACGCGCTTCTGTTGACCGCCCGAGAGCTTGTCGACCATCTCCCGGGCCACGTTGGAGACCCCGAGCGCCATCAAAGTCCCGCTGACGAGATGATCGGTCTCCCAGCCGCCCAGTCGGATGACCTCCTGCTGCAACGCCTCGTAACGATCCAGCAGCGCGCTCAGGCGCTCGGTCTGACCGGCGGCACCCTCGATCTCGACCGCCGTCTGCTCGACCTCCCGGCGCGCCGCCAACAGCTCCTCGAGCCCCTCGGAGACCGTCTGCCAAACGGTGCGGCCGGGGACTAGCCGCGGATCCTGCGGCAGATATCCGACGCTCAAATCGCGGTGCCGCGCCACCGAACCGGAGTCCGGCTGCTCGAGGCCCACCAGGATGCGGAACAAGGTCGACTTGCCGCTCCCGTTGACGCCCAAGAGCCCTATCTTGCAGTCGTGCTCGAGCCCAACCGTCACGCCGGAGAGCACCACTCGATCACCGTAGGCTTTGCTCACGCCGGTCAAGGAAACTACGTTCACCCTAGCGCTCTCCTCCAGTCCGCATAGCGGCCTCCAGCCTGGATCGCCTGCCAGACAGCAGAGCCGGAGCCGCGCCCCCCCTGGCTCAACCGCCACTGCACAAAAGCCCAGCGCGGAGACAGCGCCCGCAGCTCGACCCCGGTTTGTCGCAACCCACGGCTGAGACGCTCGATCCGCCGCCTGAGCGTTTTCTGATCCGCCATGGGCTCATCGGCCAGGACCGTCAAGCGCTTCGGCACGAATGGGTTCAGCGCCACCACGAGCCGCACCTCGCGCCGCAACACGGCGCACAAGTCCAAAAACTCCTGAAGCTCATCTTCGCGCTCCCCAGGGAGCCCCACCAGCGCATAGAGCTTGAGGGTCTTTATTTTGTGGCGCGCCGCCAGCACGGCGGCGTGCTCGAGCTGCGCGGCAGTTATCCCTTTGCGGATCCGGCCGCGCAGCCGCTCGCTCAAGGCGTCGGCGGCCACGGTCAGCGTCCGAGCGCCGCCGGCCACGAGCAGACGAACCAACTCATCGTCCAGCCGATCGGCGCGCACACTACTCACCCCGACCCCTCGGCCACGCGCGACCACTTGCGCGAGCATCGCCTTGAGTTCGGGGTGATCGCTCACCGCCGCGCCGACAAAACCCACCCGCGGTGCCTCCGCGGGGATGCGCGCCAAAACCCTGGCCGCCGGCGCACGGCGCTCTCCGCCGCAAGCGCGCCCGCCGGCGCAAAAGGTACAGCCTCGCGAGCAGCCTCGCGAGGCCTCCACCAAAAACATCTCGGCGAGCGCCGAGTGCGGAGTCCAAACCCTGGCTGCCGCGGGCAACGAATCGCTTCCGACGACACGCGGCGCCGGGGCGTCGTCGCCATCCTGCTCCGGCAGATAGAGCGCCCCGCAGTCAGCCAGGGTGGGCTCACTCATCAGCGCCTCGGCGAGCGCCCCACGATCCCCGGCGGCCAAAGCCGTCTCGATGAGCGGCACGAGTAACCCCTCGCTGTCGCCGCACAGCACGGCGTCGGCGAACGCCCCGAGGGGCCGTGGATTAGAGGCCGCCAGGGGACCGCCGGCCAGCACCGGCGGCGCCGTCGCGGGCCGCTCGGCGGCCAACGGTGAGAGACCGGCCGCCGCCAGCGTTACGGCCAGGTTGGCAAGATCGCTCTCGTCCGAGATGCTGACGGCGATGAGATCGAAATCGCTCAGCGGCCGACCTGTCTCGAGGCTCACCGGCCGCTCGTGCGAGGCGGGAGGGACCCCCGGCGCGAAGGGCGTGTCCACCACGACGCGCTCCACCGCCACTCCCTCAATCGTCGCGAGGCGCGCCCACAGGGACTGATAGCCGAGCGAGCTCATCGCCACGGGGTAGCGGTTGGGGAACAGGAGCGCGACGGGCCGCCCGGAACCCACCGTGACCCGCGGCCTCTCGGCCGCCAGCAGCGCACGCCGTGTCAACACTGTCTTGCTCAAAGGGGGCTCCTCGGCCTCAAAAAGAATAGCGCGCCGCCTGCGCCGCGCCGGGAAATCAGCGGCGCCCTGGCACGGCGCTCCCCGCGAGCGCGCGCAAACGATAGCAGCCTTCAGAGAACAATCGCAAAGGGAGACCTCAATCATCCACCGCGTCCGTGGACCGAGGGGAGTGAGTCGGGTGCAAGTGCAAGGAAACAAGCCAAATCGAGCGGAGGCGTAGCAGCGCTACGTCGAGCATCGATTTGGTGAAGGTGACGCCGCAAA
>PWKZ01000087.1 GCA_003559575.1 Bradymonadales bacterium
ATCAACAGTTATGTCCTCGCCATCAATTTCCACACCTTGCTTGACTGAAATCAGGGTATCCCAATCAGACCAAATCATGATCCTGTAGGTGTCTGCTGTGACTTGAATATCGTAATATCCATCCCCGTCTGTCCTAGTGTTAAATCCACCCTCTTGCGCCGGGCTGTAAAATTCGACAATTACATCACCCAGGCCATCCTCAGTGCCTGCATAGGTGATGCGGCCGGAAACTGTTACATGTGCTACAAATTGGATATCTACTACATCATCCCCACTTACCGTATAAGATTCAAAATAGAGAAAATCATCGTAATTGGGGGGCTTGATGCAGTAGATGTTGTAATCTGCAGCTGGCAGCTCAAGTGCGTAGTACCCGTCTGGATTAGTCATCGTGCGGAAAGAAAACCCTCTGCCTTCTGGGTGGAAATTCACTTCAATATCAGCTGCTGGCTGCCCGTCACTGTCCGTCACCCAGCCAGTAATTTCATGAAGTGGGCCGTAAGGGTCAATCTCCCAGTCCAGTTGGACAGATTCAGTGATATCGAGAATATCCTCATAGGGATGGAACTGCCAATAACCATCAGCCTCTATGAGCACCCTGTAGTTTTGAGCATATGCCTCAAGCTCATAATACCCGTTGGCATCGGTAACCGTCCAAGCAATAACCCATTCATGATCAACGCCATTGTACTCAACCCTGGCCCCAACAACCGGTGCCCCTTCATTTTCGCTGTCATATACATATCCGGAGATCGTGACTAGCTCAGTCAGGGGGCTCATTTGCAGCACAAGATGAGTACCCTCTTCCAAGGAGTAATACTCCCCGGCTAATCTAAAGTACCCAGGCACATCTTGGGCGTCAACCCTGTAAGTCCCTTCCGGCAGCTCAATGGAGAATTCTCCCCGGGTATCGGCCTGGATAGATCTTTCGATTGTATAGGTCTCATCCATTATGCCAACCCAGGCACCCGGCAACAATGTATCGGTTTCGGCACAAATGACAATTCCTGTAATTGTAGCCATGGGGCCTAAGTTGTCCAGATACCAATCAACGGTTCCACTTTCGTGTATACCTTGGTGATGCCGCAGATAGTATCCATGGTTATCACTTACACAACTCAACCAGAAGATATAGTTCCCATCCAGCAGCTTAATCTCGTAATAACCTGTTGCATCTGCGGTAGCCCTGAAACTAGTTGAACCCATGTCATCATCGTCTCTGCGCTCAGCGATAATCTCTGTGCCAGGCAAGATATTGCCTTCTTGATCACGCACATAGCCGCTGACAACAAGCAGTTGGTCCTCGGGTGTTGCAATAAAGTGCCGCTCTATATCTTCCGTAAGCACTACCCACTCCCGGCCAAAGGCATATCCCGGAGAATAAACATAGAAATAGTAGCCAGCACCCGGCAGTTCAAGCGTATACTCACCATGCCTGTTGGTAACGACATAATCTACATACCGGAAGGTTGCCCCGTCCGCAACCACATAAGCACCCGACACAGGGTTGCCTTCATTGTCTTTCACAGTCCCCTGGACTGTGAAAACATCGCTGAAAGGCTCAATCTCAATGTTTACCTGTTTGCTTTCAGCATCAATGTCTTGATCCACCTCAACACGGTAGTAGCCATGTTTTGCAGTCCAAAAGTAGTAATGTCCGGGGGGTGCTTCAAAAGAGAAGTTACCATCACTATCTGTCATTGTATACTCCCCGTAAGGCAAACTGCTGCCCCAGGCAGTCACCTGGACGTCAGCCACCGGCAACCCGGTATCTGAGTCAGCAACTTGACCTTCTACTGTAACAAGCTCCACACCCACAAGCTCAAGCTTTCTATCCATGGCCATGTCGCCATCGACAACGACCCTTATACCAGGAGCGTTGTAGTGTTCAGTGCCTGCCCAAAACAAGAATTCACCTTCCGGCAAATCCATTTCATACTGGCCATCAGCATCTGTGGCGGTAGTCGTATAGTAGTCCAGTTCCTGCGACCATGCAATAATCCAGGCATTGGAAATCGGATGGTCTTTGTTGTCAGTGATTTCGCCCGAAACAGTATATGTCTCTGCTTCTTCTAAACTAACTTCCAAGTCGCCATCTGAGCTACTGGCAAAGCTTGGCTGTATTGCAAGAGGTGAGGAGTTCAAAAAACTAAAATGTTCCGCGCCATGGGAACCACTGCCAATGATGGTAAATATATTCGCAGTATGATATCCGCGGGCTCGTATTTGAATGCGGTACTCGCCTGGAGGCCGGGAAAAGGCAAAGTAACCGTCTTCATCGGTAGTTGCCCCAAAGCCATAATCACCGTAATCATCTGCCCAGGCAACAACCTGGGCACCTGAAACCGGTTTTCCGTTGTGAAGCACTCTGCCGCTGTACATGACCTGGTTCTCAGCAGATTCCAATGGATCCAAACCGGGGTTTGCAGCAGTTATGCGAATGAGCTCTCCTTCTCTGTCAAAAACCTCAACCATCATCAGGCGGACAACACTATCAACGCTTATGCTATCAGCTATGCTATCCTCAACAGCTTCGCTTATTGCACCATGGCCGCCAAACAGGTACACTCCGTGAACCGGGTTGTTGCGCAAAACATCTGCAGTGGCTCCAGGCAGATGGCCGGCTGTCAGCAGCAATGAGCCTTGGTTCTTGGCAACAAGAACCGCTCCTGCCACCGCATCGGCAAAGTTCAGGCCGGTGGCAAAGTAGTACTTATGACTGGGGTTGCCGAAATAGTCGGCCAGGGCTGCAGCTGTGTAATACCGGTTGCGGCCGCTTATGCGCTCAACAAAACCAGACATGTCTGACTCAAGCTGGGAGAACAGGTCATCACCAACAACGCCCGCACCGCCAATGACATACAGGTTCTCAATGCCAAGGTCGTTAAGGGCGTCAGAGGTGCTGACAGGCAGGATAGCCTGACGGGTCAAAAGAATAGGATAGCCTCGTTCAGCAGCATAGGAAGCCGCTGCCAGGGCATCGGGAAAGTCCAAACCATAGGCCAGCATGGCAGTGTCACGGGGGCCGTAAATATCTTCCAGCTCCTGGGCAATAAGCGCGGCAGTGTGATAGCGGTTGGCGCCGCCTATGCGCTCCACAGTCAGCCCGGATTTGAGCCCCAGCAGGATGTCTTCTACTTCCTGGGAAATGACGCCTTGGCCACCCAAGATGATAACCTTGTCAGGGTCCAACCTAACTATCTCAGCCTGAATGTCATCGCTGAGGCGGTTCTGGTGGCTGAGAAGGATAGGGGCGTCATGGGCGTAGGCCAGGGGGGCGCCGGTAAGAGCATCGGGGTAGTCATCGCCCCTGGCAAGGATTACAACACTTGCACCATCCGGCCAACCCTCTTTGCTTATCTCCACAGAGGTGAGGTAGCGGTTGGCACCGCTTATGCGGTGCACATACCCGGCGTCAGGAGAATCGGTTAAAATAATTGCTTCCGTTTGCAGTGTATCAGCATGCACGGCAAAAGGTGCAAGCGCCAAAATGCAGCTTAACAACAGGGAGCCCATTTTACTCACAGTTTACAACCTCCTTGTTTGAAATATTTTACTGAATGCCACTTTAAACACCATCGCATCCCCCTTTTGGTTAAGTTTGCCGCCAACCATTACTGTATAATCTGGTTTAAATAATCCGCTGTTCCCTCACTCACTGCGCCAATGCCACCAAATATGGAAATCATATTTACCGTACTATCAACCAAGTAGCTTTCTACCGACCCAGAAACTCTTTCTGGATGAACAAGCAGCAAGGCACTGTCCAGCTTTGCGGCCAGCAACCCTCCGGATATAGCATCTGCAAAATCCAGTCCGGTGGCAATAAACACCCTGGAACTGGTGGGGCTAAAATGCTCAGCAAGTGCTACAGATGTTGCATATCTGTTTGGGCCTGAAACTCGCGTGGCCGAGCCCAATTGATTGAATAAATCGTCACTGATTACCCCGCTGCCACCAACCACAATATATTCATTAAAACCTAATTCGTGCATAACCTCTTCTGTCGCGTTTGTCAGA
>PWKZ01000108.1 GCA_003559575.1 Bradymonadales bacterium
CTGTTCCTCGCCACCGAGCCGGGGCTGAACCACCTCGAGGTCTACCAGACGCCCATCTCCACCTGGGACGAGATGCTGCAGGCCTGCGCGGACATCTCCGCCGGCGGGCACCCCTTCAGGACCATCATTATAGACACGGTCGACAACGCCTACAGGATGTGCTGCGAGCACATCTGCCGCAAGCACCGCATCGAGCACGAGAGCGACCTCGGGTACGGGAAGGGCTACGCGCTCATCAACAACGAGTTCCAGCGCGTGCTCAACAAGCTGGCGCTCCTCCCCTACGGCCTGTTCCTCGTCTCGCACGCCCAGGAGCGGGAGATCGAGACCCCGCGGGGGAAGATCACGCGCACGGTGCCGACGCTTCCCGAGAAGGCGCGCAAGCTCGTCCTCGGGATGGTGGACCTCATCCTTTACTGCGCGCTTGAGACCACAACGGGCCCCGACGGCAGGCAGGTGGTCCGTCGCGTCGTGCACACCAAGCCGAGTCCCACCTACGACGCGGGCGACCGCACGGGGCGCCTCCCCGAGGTGCTGGACCTCGACTACCGGGCGTTCGTGCGGGCGTTCGAGACCGGGCCGTCCGGGGAGAGCGGGTCGTCCGGTACCGGAGGCTCCGCCTCAATCGTCAAACCACCGCCTTCAACCACTGCCGCGGCTCCCGCCGGGTCGTCCGGTACCGCGCCAGCTCCTGCCGCGCCTCCTGCCTCCAACACCAAACCCCAAACCGCCGCCACCGCGGCCAACGTCAAGCCCTCCCCCGCCACCGCGGCTCCGCAGCCCGCGAAGCCCGCCGCCACCACCACCGCGAAGTAATACACACCAAAAAGGAAACCTCCCTCATGTCAGACTATACGTACTCCAGCAGCTCCAGCGACGTTGACCTTGCCGCCTTCGACGACGAGTTCGAGACGCTCCCCGAGGAGCCCGAGGCCGGCGAGATACCCGACGGCAAGTACCAGGCGCGCATCGAAAACCTCGAGATCACCCGCTCGAAGACCTCCGGCAACCCCATGCTCAAGTGGAAGCTCCGGATCATCGCGCCCCAGTGCGCCGGGCGCATCCTCTGGCGCAACTCCGTGCTCCGGAACGACCCCGAGAGCCTGCGCTGGATCAAGAAGGACCTCGCCACCGCCGGCCTCCGCGTCACCCGGCTCTCCGAGCTCCCGGCGCACGTGGAACACGTCATCGGCCGCTTCGTCGAGATAGCCAAGGCCACCCGCGGCGAGTACGAGTCCATCTACCTGAACAGGCTCATCGAGCTCGACGCCACCACCGGCCAGGACGCAACCGCCGGCGACGAGCT
This sequence comes from Bradymonadales bacterium, assembly GCA_003559575.1. Lineage (GTDB taxonomy): Bacteria > Myxococcota_A > UBA9042 > PWKZ01 > PWKZ01 > PWKZ01. Next base: position 1,307 of record PWKZ01000108.1, read on the forward strand.
GCCCTTCTGAGGGGCCCCGCGATGCCCGATGCCGTCACGCTGGTGATAGACACCCGCGAGCAGCAGCCCTTTGCCTTCAGCGCCCCCGGAGTCAGGACGATCCGGCGGGCGCTGGCAACGGGCGACTACTCGGTCGAGGGCCTCGAGGAGCGCGTCGCCGTCGAGAGGAAGACACTCGACGACCTCGTGGGCTCGCTCATCCGCTCCCGCGAGCGCTTCCTCCGGGAGGTGCGGCGCCTTGAGGCCATCGAGGCCCGCTGCATCGCCGTCGAGGCCTCCTGGAACGACATCGCCGAACGCCGCTATACGGGCGGCGTCCACCCAAGGGCCGTCTTCGGCGCCGTGCTCTCCCTCGTCGTGGACCACGGCGTGCCCGTCTATTTTTTGTCCAACCGCCAGATCGCCTGCCGCTTTACCGAGGACTTCCTCCTCCGTTTCCACCGAAAGGCCACCAAGCCATGCCGACGATAAAGGCACCCGCCGCGATGCTTCGCGGTACCGTGCGGACCGTCTATTTTGCAAGCCCGGGCTTCAGCGCGGGAAGGCTCCGCGGCGAGGACGGGTACGACCACAGCTTCGCCGGAAAGATGTACATCCGCGAGGGCGACCGCATCGTGCTCCGCGGCCGCTGGAAGCGGCACCCAAAGTACGGCAAGCAGCTCGAGGCCGAGAGCTTCCAGTACGACGTCCGGCTGTCCAGCGAGGGGCTCGCCCACTATCTCGCGAACCACCCCGACATGAGGGGCATCGGCCCGGCCCGCGCCCGCAGGATCGCCGGGACCTTCGGGGAGGACTTCGAGTCCGTCCTGCTGGAGGAGCCCGCGCGCGTTGCCAAGGCGGCCGGCGTTCCCGTCGAGACCGCGCTCCATCTGCGTACCGAGTGGCTCCGCCGACGCGACTTCAACGCCGCCTTCACCGCCCTCTCCGCCTACGAGCTCACGCACCACCAGGTGACCACGCTCGTCGAGCGGTTCGGCGTCTCCATCATCGGCATGATCGAGGCGGACCCCTTCTCGATCGCGCGCGAGGTGCCCGGCTACGGCTTCAAGCGCCTTGACCAGATCGCCCGCAAGACAGGCACGCCCAAGGACCACCCCGGGCGCCTGCGCGCCGGCATCATGCACTGCGTCCACGAGCGGCTCGATGACGGCGACTGCTGGGTCGAGTACGACGAGCTCGTGGACCAGGCGAACACGCTCCTTGTGCTCGACACCATGAACGCGCGGGCGCTCATCGAGTCGGCACTCGGCGGACTCCTCGAATCGAAGCGCCTCGCCGCACAGCCCTTCTCCTCGCGCATCCTCGTGGCGCTGCCGGACATCCACGCGGCGGAGCTCGAGCTCGGGCGCCTCTTCCGTCTGGGTACCGGAGCCAATCCGCATTTTGCCGGTATGGACGATCCCGGGGACCTCGTCACCCGCACCGAGCCGCGCCTCAACAGCCGCCAGCGCGAGGCCGTCGTCCGTGCCATGGAGCACCGGCTCTCCCTCATCCCGGGCGGCGCGGGCTCGGGCAAGACCTTCACCGTCTCCGCCATTGCCGCCATCTATACGGCAAAGGGCGCCACGGTTGTCCTCTGCGCCCCCACCGGCAAGGCCGCCCAGCGCCTCGAGCAGGCCACCGGCAGGCCCGCCAGCACCATCCACCGGCTCCTCGGCTACGACGGCCGCTCCTTCGCCAAGGGACCCGCCGACACCATCGAGGCGGACCTCGTCGTCGTGGACGAGTTCTCCATGGTGGACGTGCCGCTCGCCTGGCACCTCTTCAGGGCCCTCGACCCGCGCACCGCCGTCGTCCTCGTGGGCGACCACAACCAGCTTCCCCCGGTCGGGCCGGGAAACATCCTGCGCGACCTCGTCCAGACGCGCCTCGTCCCCCTCACGGTCCTCGACGAGGTGGTCCGCCAGGCGGGCGCCCTCAAGGAGAACTCGATCGCCGTCCTCCGCGGCGAGGTGCGCCCCACCGCAGGTCCGGAAGCCGGGCAGCCGCGCCCCTGGTACCTCTGCGGCCACCTCACCGAGGCACCCGCCGTCCGCGAGTTCCTCCTCGAGCTCTACGCCACCCAGATCGAGGAGCGCCTCGGCTTCGACCTGCTGAGCGACGTCCAGCTCCTCACGCCCACGCACAAGGGCCCCCTCGGCACCCGCGCCCTCAACGCCGCCCTCCAGCGCCTCGTCCAGAAGAAGCGCTTCGGCCTCGACGTCCCCATCGTCCCCGAAGGCCACCGCCCGCGGCTCTACACCGGCGACAAGGTCATCCAGACGCGCAACAACTACAAGCTCGGCGTCATGAACGGCACCATCGGCACCGTGCTCGCCGTGGGCCCCGCCGCCGGCGACTACCTCGTCCGCTTCGACGGGCGTGAGGTCGCCGTCACCTCGTCGTCCGGTACCGCGCGCGACCTGCGCCTCGCCTACGCCCTCTCCGTCCACTCGGCCCAGGGCAGCGAGTTCCCCTGCGTGGTCGCCGTCGTCCACAAGTCGCATTCGTTCATGCATCACAGAAACCTGCTGTACACGGCGGTCACGCGCGCCCAGCGCACCGCCATCCTCGTGGGCGACGGCTGGGGCATCCGCAACGCCGCCCGCAAGGAGGACGTGGCCCGCCGCCACACGTTCCTGTCCATACTTCCCGATCTGGAGCTTCGTTGATGACCGGCTTTCAACTCTCCCGCGAGCAGATGCGCGCGGCCGTGAGGCTTCTCCAGCAGCAC